>JALGUR010000039.1 GCA_029820565.1 Candidatus Zipacnadia bacterium | reverse complement strand
GCCAGCCCAGTACCTGTCATAGCCGATATTCATTTTGATTATCGGTTGGCCGTAGCCGCTGCCGAACGCGGCGCGGCCAAACTGCGCATCAATCCGGGCAATATCGGCGATGACCGCCGCCTCGCGGCGGTCATCGCATCGGCGCAGGCCGCGGGCATTCCCATCCGCTTAGGTGTGAACGCGGGATCGCTGGAGAAAGATATTCTGGAGAAATACGGTCATCCCACCGCTGAAGCGCTCGCCGAAAGTGCCGTGCGCAGTCTCGAGCATGTCGAGAGGCTGGGCTTCCGCGATATTGTAGTATCTATCAAGGCTTCCAATGTGCCTACTACCCTGGCCGCTAACCGCCTCTTCGCTCAGCAGACTGATGTGCCCCTGCATATCGGAATTACCGAGGCCGGATTTGGCTCGCCGGGAATAGCCAGATCAGCGGTAGGCTTGGGGCTGCTACTGGCCGAGGGCCTGGGCGATACCCTGCGCGTATCGCTGACCGATGACCCGATTGAGGAAGTGCGAGTTGGGCGGGCCATCCTGCTTGAGTTGGGGCTGCTGTCCGGGCCGCGCTTGGTCTCTTGCCCGACCTGCGGGCGCTGCAAAGTAGACCTCCGTCCCATAGCCGAAGAAGTGCAGCAGGCCCTCCAGGAGATTGACGCACCGATTGTGGTCGCGGTTATGGGCTGCGAGGTCAACGGCCCGGGTGAGGCCAAGGAAGCCGACATCGGCCTGGCCTGCGGCGGCGACTACGCCGTCATCTTCCGCCACGGGGAGCTAATCAAGCGGGCGCCAATAGCCCAGGCCACGGAAGGCCTATTAGAAGAAATCAAGGCACTCGTATAGCCCGACGCTGCTACGGCGCTACGGGCCGGAACTTTTGGATACGCGGGTTGCCCGTTATAGTGGCCCGATCCGCCACGTACATATTGCCATCTGCATCCACGGCCACACCCACCGCCCACTCGAACTGCCCGTCACCGCTGGCAGGTATGTCATGTAATGGAATATATCCACTGTTGGGTCCGAACCAGCCTGTTCGCCGCTCGTGCGTCCCTACACTCTCCCCCTGCCCCCACCATCCAATAAATGTCCCCTCGCTGGTCAACTTCTGGATACGGCAGTTGCCCGTGTCTGCCACGTACACATTGCCATCGGCATCCGCGGCCACACCCACCGGGTACTCGAACTGCCCGTCGCCGCTCCCCTGCGGGCCCCACTTGGTCAGGAATGTCCCTTCGCTCGTGAACTTCTGGATGCGGTAGTTGTCGCAGTCTGCGACGTACACATTGCCCGCGGCATCCACGGCCACATCAAACGGCCGGTCGAACTGCCGGTCATCGCTGCCGTATAAGCCCCACTTGGTCAGAAACGCCCCGTGGCTGGTGAACTTCTGAATGCGATCGTTGGTCGTGTCGGCCACGTACACATTCCCGGCGCCATCCACAGCCACGCCCCAGGGCTCGATGAACTGGCCATCGCCACTACCGCCATAACCTACCTGATCACTGCCGGGGCCGTGCCAGCCGGTGGTGCCCTCGTTGAGGTAAAAACTGGGGTAGACCCCTCGGCCCCACCAGCCCAGGAAAGTCCCGTCGCTGGTGAACTTCTGGATACGGTCGTTGTACAAATCTGCCACATACACTTTCCCAACACTATCCACGGCCACACCCGACGGCAGGTTGAACTGCCCGTCGCCGTCGCCCCAATGGGCTATCTGACCACTGTCCGGACCATGCCACCCGGTGGTCTCGTCCACCCAAGGACTTTGCAAGGGAGCACCTTCCCAGTGGCCGCCCCTACCCCACCAGCCCAGGAACGCCCCATCGCTGGTGAATTTCTGGATACGGTCATTGCTTATATCTGCCACGTACACGTTCCCAACACTATCCACGGCCACGTCGTGCGGCTCGGCGAACTGCCCGGCGAGGCTGTCACGCAAGCCCCACGCGGTCACGAAGACATAGCCTGCCGCTGCTGCCTTTGCCCCAGCTCCATAGATGCTGAAGCTGTCCACCTGGCCGGTAACTGTCTTGGCGGTGGTATCCACGCTGCTGCCTGCCACTGCTTCCCAGGCACTATCTACTACCTTGCACAGGCGCAGATCATCTTCTTCAAGCCCAGCGGGGATATTAGCAGCGTCGTAGGCAACGGTGACCTGCACCGGCTCGGCGAACTGGGTGCCCGGCGGTCCGAACTCATAGACCGTTTCCGGGACAATGTCCGGATCGTCCGGGTACGAAGTCGTGGCCGCGACTGCTGGCACAAAGTCCTCGCTCACGGCGCCTGCGGGGAACTCCAGGCTCACGTCGCCCCCAGCGGCAGTGACCGTTCCGCCAGTGTCGTCAACTCCTGTGGCAATCGGCCAGGTGGCCAGGCCCACTACACAGCGCAGGACCTTGATGGCGTCGCCGATATCGGTGCTACCGTCTTGGTTGACATCAGCGCGCGGGTCCGGATCATCCAACCCGACCACAATCCGCAGAATTTTAATGGCGTCGCTGACCGAGGGCTGCCCGTCGCCGTCCATATCGCCCAGCAAGTAAGTATCAGCCGGATATACTACGTCTGATGGGGCCCCATGCTGAGCCGGAGCCACTGCCTGCGGTGCACGCGAACTGCCGCCACCACAGCCAGATACGGTTACGAGGAACAACGCAATTACTAACAGGGGTACGACGAGCTTATCAAGTGTATTCATCTGCAACATTGGTAATGCTTCCTTCCCGAGGTACGTTTTGAAATGCGTGCAATCCACAATACTTGAATCTTTGCGGAAAGTCAAGTATTATTGTACACAGCGGAGCAGGGGATCTGTCAAGGGGAATGATGGGAAATCAGACTCAGGAGGTAATTACGTGCGAGCGTCACAGTATTATGCGCCGACGCTGAGACAGGCGCCGGCGGAAGCGGAAATTCCCAGCCACAAATTGTTAGTGCGGGGCGGGTTCATTCGCCCGCTGACCGCCGGGGTGTTTACTTTCCTGCCCCTGGGCTTGCGAGTGCTGCGGCGGGTGGAGAACATCGTCCGCGAAGAGATGAATGCCGCCGGGGCTATTGAGGTGTTTATGCCGGTGCTTCAGCCCAGAGAACTCTGGGAGAGGAGCGGTCGCTGGGATACTTTCCAGCCTCTACCCCTGCGCACCGAAGACCGTACCGGCCGCTGGTTCTGCCTGGGGCCGACCCACGAGGAGGTCATTACTGATCTGGTGGCCGGCGAGATTACCTCCTACCGCCAACTGCCGCGTACTCTTTACCAGATACAGACCAAATTCCGGGATGAGATGAGACCGCGCGGTGGGCTGATGCGGGTCAAAGAGTTCAGTATGAAGGACGCCTACAGTTTTGATATTGACCAGGCCGGGCTGGACCGCTCCTACGAGGCGATGTATGAGGCGTATGTGCGGATATTTGAGAGGTTGGGCCTGCCGGTGGTCATAGTGGAGGCGGAGGCCGGGTCAATGGGCGGGCATGATACCAGAGAGTTTATGGTGCTGAGCGAAAACGGCGAAGATACAATCTTTATGTGTGACAGTTGCGATTATGCGGCCAATGCTGAGTGTGCCGCGGCTCGGCCGCCGCAGCCTACTCAGAGCCGCGATAAGCACGGTGAGCCGGTGCTGGTAGATACCCCGGGAGCCACGACCATACAAGCCGTCTGCGAGCAACTAGACACCGAGCCCCAGCAGTTAGTAAAAACCCTCCTACTCAGGGCTGATGAGCGTTTTGTGGCCGCCCTGGTGCGGGGCGACCGGGAATTAAATGAAGTCAAATTACAACGGGTAGTGGGGACTCCCAACTTGCGCATGGCTACCGCGGAAGAGATACTGGCGCTGACTGGTGCCCCCGTGGGCTATAGCGGGCCGGTGGGCCTGCCGGAGGCTGTGGAGATAATCGCTGACCACGAAATAGCGGCGATGAATGATTTTGTGGTCGGCGCTAACCAAAACGATGCCCACTTGGTAGGAGTGGACGCTGAGGTTGACTTTCGGGTCGACCGCTACACTGACCTGCGCCGGGCAGTGGCCGGAGATGAATGTCCTCAGTGCTCTGAAGGCTACTTGACCGCCCACCGCAGTATTGAGATGGCTCACATATTCAAATTGGGCACTAAATACTCCGAAGACTTGGATGCAGTTTTTACTGATAAGGATGGTCAGGAGAAGCCAATGATAATGGGCTGTTACGGAGTAGGCGTCAGTCGGGCGGTGGCCGCCATAGTCGAGCAGCATCACGACGATGACGGTATTATCTGGCCGCTGAACGTGGCCCCCTTTGACGTGGTAATACTGCTACTGGATACAGAGAGCACCCAATTATTTGCGACGGCGCAAGATTTGGCGACCGAGTTAGAACAGAGCGGATTTGAGGTGATGTTGGATGATCGGGACGAGCGGCCGGGAGTGAAGTTTAAGGATGCCGACTTAATCGGGTATCCGTTGAGCATTGTGATTGGGAGGAGAACTGCCGACAGTGGCGAAGTAGAAGTTAGACGAAGGCGTGACCGAGCCGAAAAGATTGTGGCGCTCAAAGAAGCAGGGGCTGCAGTAGAACAATTAGCCAGTGGGGCTTAATAATCTTACAATATGGCGGTGAGTCATATGTCAGAGGGATCAGTACGTCCCCCAGCGGTGGCGGGGCAATTCTATGCCGGCACCGAGGAGGCGTTGCGCCGTGAGATTGAAGGCTGTTATCTTCATCGCCTGGGCCCTGGAGAACTGCCGATAGTTAACGAAGATGGATCGCGACAAATAATCGGGCTGGTCAGCCCTCATGCCGGCTATATGTACTCCGGCCCCACCGCGGCCCAGGGCTACTACCAACTGGCGGCTGACGGCCGTCCGGAGGTCATAGTAATCATCGGTCCCAGCCACCGGCCAGTCAGCATCTCGGCGGCCATCCAGACAGCGGGTGCATGGGCGACGCCACTGGGTGAAGCACTGATTGATAGTAGAGTAGCGACCAGTATCGCCGAAAATTGCGCTCTATTAGCAGACCGCCCCGGTGCCTTTGCCTATGAGCACAGCCTGGAGGTGCAAGTGCCGTTCCTGCAGCATCTATACGGCTCTCAGGTGCCGTTCGTCCCCATAATGATGGTAGACCAGGACTGGGAAGCGGCCCAGGAGATAGGCGAGGCAATTGCGCAGGCCCTTGGCGACCGGGATGTAGTAATAATAGCCAGCACTGATATGACCCATCAGCGGCCCCCGGATGTGGCCCGGCAGCAGGATATGCTGCTGGTGGCACGAATGGAAGCGCTGGACGCCCCGGGGCTGCTGCGGACCTGCGCCCAGCGCGGGATAACTATGTGTGGTTATGGACCGACCGCGGCAATGATCGTCGCCGCCACCGAATTGGGCGCCGGGCAGGCCACCCTTATCGCCTACAGCAACTCCGGCGACGTCCAACCGATGGCCACGGTGGTCGGATATGTCTCGCTCGTGGTGAGCCTGTCGAACCGCTGAAGGTCACCCGCTAACTGTGGGTACGGCAGCGTGTAGGCCGCCAAGTGTAGGGCCCGAGCCCTGATAGGGCTCGGGCCCGTTAACGCCGACCGCCTCGCCACCTAAGTTCAGCAGCCTTCAGGCATATATGAAGGCACTGCTGGCACCCGAATCATTAGCCATGTGCATCGCCTCTCGGGCTTCCCAGAGGAGTTGACCTATCCCGGGTCGCCCGGCGCTCCAGGTACTGATTCCCATCACTACCTTCACATCCATCAGCCTTTCATCGGCTAACTGTTCCAGTTCTGCCCGAATGCGGTCCGCGACAATCAGAGCATCATGGGGACTGGTCAGCGGCATTGCTATCACATAACATCCGCTGTCCATTTGGGCTATCAGGTCAGTGCGGCGCAGTTCGCTGTTCAATTGTTCCCAGATATAGTGCCAGTCTTCACCGGAGACCAGATTGCCGCTGGCCTTGCTGCTAACCTTTATCTCCATAGTCAGCAAAGACAGTTCCCCGGCTCGGCGGTGCACTTCGGCCAGTGCTAACTCCAGACACTGGAAAAAGGTCTCCTGGTCGAGTTTTTCGCCGCTACCGACAATCTCTACAGCCTCGACACTGTCGGGACGAGACAGTACCGTGCTCAAATGTAGGCCAAGGAGTTCAGCGGGGGCTTGCAGTGCCTCATAATCCAGTTCATCGGGCAGGAGACAAGAGCCTACTCGCACCAGGGCTCGAGGCGTCTGGGCTGACCAGATATGGAAGTCGCGATGTTGGACGGGTACGGCGGCTAAGGGGTCGGCTGTGTCCTGTTCAGTCGCGATTTCCGGCTGGGGCTGGAAAATCATAACCGGCAAGTCCACATACCGGCTGCGAGCCAGCCCAGCCTGCCTATTCAGATCAGCAGTTTGCTGCTGTAACGCTTCTCGTGACAGCGGCATACGGCTGTGAAACCATACATAATGACAAGGATGGTCTATGCTGGCCGCTGCCCAAAAATCGGCTCCTACAACTTTGCCACTGACATAAGCGGCCGCCAGGAGTGATTGGGGATCAGTGGCTTGGGCGAGTTGGTCACGCAATTCAACGATGCGACCGGGCTCAGGTGAGGTCACGCAGTACTTCAGAGTCGGATCAGCCATTGTCAAAAGTTCCTATCAGACTATTGGCTCCCTCAGCCTGTCTGAAATTGCTATCGGTGGTCGGGGCAGTGATGTTTAGCCAATCCGCACAGATTTGCAGTAATGTTACCGATGTGTTAAAATCTGCTAACTACCAGCGTAGGGAGGACTTATAGGTGGGAATGGTGAAGGTAATGAGTGGAGCTCTTGGATATGGCTGCTGAGGCGCCGCCGGATGCCCATGACTCGTCCGCCGCCGCTTTAGCCCGGGCACAAGTGCAGTCGTTGGGCAAGCCATAGCCCGCGTAGCCAAACACAGGCGGCAAGTACGGGTAAAGCTTTTAATAGCAGAGAGGGGTGTGAGAGAAAAATGCCTGATGAATCACTAATTCAAGAGTTCTTCGGGCGACTACTTATCGCCGCACCAGCCGTAGTAGTTCTGGGGGCAATAGGTTATTTGCTTGAGGGGGCGAAAAGCGTCGTCCGGCTGGCAGCCGTGGATAAGGAGCGGTCTGAAACAAGGAAGCGCTTCTTCTTTACGCTGATCATGCTGGGTACATTACTCGGTGTGATCGCTCTAATTGGGGACATCTATTGTGGCGGGCAGTAACTACAGTGAAGCCTGACTGAAGCGCTTTGGGGGGCCGTAGGAGGGCAACAATGGCCACGAGGGACGGCCCAAGGTCCGTAGCCGGGGTGTTTTGACAACATGTGGGAACGTGCGCGCACCGCAAGGAGGTAGTGGGGTGAAGGAGATTAACTGTCGGCAGTGTGGTCGGGAACTCACTGAAGACAGTGAGAACTGTCCTGAGTGTGGAACGCCGCTTACCGAAGCACAACGCCAGCAACTGCGGTCCCAGACCCCCGAGGCGCCGCGTGAGCGCATCTATATCTACGGGCGCCGCAAGCGACGGCTGTCCCCTGAGGTTAGGGCCGTCTTGATTATCATACTAATCGCTGCCATATTACTGCTGATGTGCCGAGTTACTCACGGCATTCCCTATTTGTACGAAAATGTAGCCCAGAGGAGTGCAGTTATGTCTCAATACGAATACCGAGTGGTCCAGATGCCAGCCCAAGGAACTGTAAGCCCCTTGAATGAGCGGATTGGCGCGATGGTGGCCGAAGGGTGGGAGCCGGTATTGATGTCGGGTGATACTACAGTCAATGTGATGATGCGACGGGCGCTGCCCGGTCCGGCTGACTTGAAAGCCGCCGAGGCCGCTGCTATCGCGGAGCCAGTTGGGGCACAGAGCAGTTCGTGAGGCGCACCTGACCGGACCAATTTGCCCAGATAACTCGTAAGCAGTTGACTAATAGACTACGGGAGGTCACCGATATGCCCGAAGATATTGCAATAGGTGTTATGGGGGCGGGCGGCATGGGCCAACGGTTAGCCACGGTTGCCGCTGAGCTGGCGAATTGCCAGATTGCGTGCGTGCAGGACCCTGTGCTGGAGCGAGCCCAGCAAGTGGCCCAGCAGACCGGCGCTGACTGGTGCCAACAATCAGACGAATTACTGGGGCGTCCTGATATAGATGCAGTGATCGTAGCCGCCCCTAATTATGTCCACAAGGACCTGGCTGTAGCCGCCGCCCAGGCCGGCAAGCACATATTCTGTGAGAAGCCGATGGCGCTGAGCGTAACCGAGGGCCAACAGATGATTGAGGCGGCGCGTAGGGCCGGAGTCAAACTAATGATCGGCCAGGTGCTGCGCTATTTGCCGCCTTTTATCTGGATGAAAGAGTTCATTGATGCTGGTAATCTCGGCGAGCCGTTTGCTATGCAGACTACCCGCATCGGCGGGCACTGGACCGGGGAGTATGTCCAGTCTTGGCGGGCGCACAGCGCGACCTGCGGCGGCCCCTTGTTTGAGTACTCGGCCCACGAAATTGACTATATGCGCCAGGTATTGGGACAGGCCCGCGGCGTTTATGCTCACCTGGGCAACTTCACTTATCCTGAGGTGGACTACGAGGACCTCGCCTATGTGATGATTGGCTTTGAGGATGACAAGGTAGGCTGCTTACTCGCCGGCCACGCCTCCTATATTGATGCCTACGACGGAAAGATATTTTGCACTGAGGGCACCGTACTGTTTACCGGCTTTGGCCGTCTATCGTACCAGCGACGGGACGAAGCGGAACCGATAACTGTAACCGCCGAAGAAGCCGCCGAGGGCTATGAGCCGGGCGTACAACGGGAGGTGCGTGAGTTCGTCCAAGCCGTGCTGAATGATACTGAGCCGACCATCCCCGGTGAAGAGGGCCTGGCCAATATTGAAGTGGCCCAGGCCGCCCATATATCCTGGGAGCAGGGCCGAGCAGTATCCCTGCCCCTGTAACACGATTGCCGTGTGGAGGGGCCGTCGCCGTCGTAGGAGCGACATTCTTGTCGCGCCTGCGCGCTGTAGCTGCTTCGGCAGCGCAAGCGCGATTTGTCGTTAGCGGATGTCGAGCCGGCTGCCAATATATGGCGCAGGTTAGCAAGGTCCACCGCCCCACGTAGGCGGGGTTCTCCCGAGCCGCTTTGATGCGCGCAGGTTGAGAACCTGCGCTACGCGGAAGATAATACGGATTGAGAGCCTGCACTACGCGAGTGAAGGCTAAGTTTGAGCATGTATGAAGAGCGTCTACGCAATTTGTTGCAGCAAGTAGCCGAGGGCGGCCTGGACCCCGAGGCGGCTCTCAACGAACTGAAGCGCCTTCCTTTTGAAGACCTGGGCTATGCTAAAGTAGATCACCACCGCCTCCTGCGTACCGGCTTTCCTGAGGTCATCTTCTGCGAGGGCAAAACCCACGAGCAGATAATTGGTATCATCCAGGCTATGTTAGGCAAGACCAAAGTAATGCTGGCTACTCGCGCTGCCCCGGAAGTCTACCAGACCACACTGACGGTCGCACCGGACGCTATCTATCATCAGCAGGCTCGCATTGTCCAGATTGGGCAACCCGACGACAGCGCTAAGTGCTCCGGTCGGTGCCTGATCATAACCGGTGGGACCTCAGACATCCCAGTTGCCGAAGAGGCCGCAGTCACCGTGGCCGCGGCCGGCTGCGAAGTGCAGCGGCTGTATGATGTTGGAGTAGCTGGTCTGCACCGGCTCCTGGAGCATCAAGAAGCGCTCCAGAAGGCCTCAGTGCTGATAGTGATAGCGGGCATGGAAGGGGCGCTGGCCAGTGTGGTAGGCGGACTGGTGGACAAGCCGGTGATTGCGGTGCCTACCAGTGTGGGCTATGGCGCCAGTTTCGGCGGTCTGGCCGCGCTATTAGCTATGCTTAACAGTTGCGCCCCTGGCGTGGTCGTAGTAAACATTGACAACGGCTTCGGGGCGGGGTCCTTCGCCGCGCTGTTGTGCAAGAACTGGCAGGACCAACGACAGGTATAACGGCATGGGTAACGACAGATAGCAACAAGCAGACAGGTAAAAAGAACTTTTCCGGGCGTCATAGCGTCAAAATCCGTAGTAGCTACAATCAAACCAAATCAGCGATAGTTTTGTCGCCGTTAATGAGGAGGCGCATATGAAAATGTCTTTAGAGAACCTCTGGGGGCACCGCCATTCCCACATCATAATCATCCTGCTCAGCGTGATAGCGGGTGCCGCTATTGCCGGGGTGGTGATTTATTATCCGCGTGTAGAGCCGGCCGTCACGCTGCCAGTTACCGCTCAGCCACTGACAACCCTGGAGGAAGGCTTCGTCGCGGTGGCCGAGCGGGCGCGGCCGGCAGTGGTCAACATCAGCGCCGAGCGAGTAGAGAAACGGCGCTTGCCCACCTTACCTGACTTTGAGGAGTTTTTCCGCCAGTTCCCCTGGCCATTCGGGGAACCAGAGGGGCGCGAGGGTGAGGAGAAGAAGCCTTACCGGTACGAATTCCGCTGGCCGTTCGGGCAACCGGAGCAGCCCGAAGGGAAGGAAAAGGAGCCTGAGTTCAAGGAGTTTCGGGGCCGCTCGCTGGGTTCGGGCTGGATATACAGCGCAGACGGCTATATTGTGACAAATGCACATGTGGTGGAAGGGGCCTCGGATATCAAAGTCCAATTCTACGATGTGGAGAATGATGACCGCAAATATCCTGCCAATCTAATTGCCACTGATCCGAAAACCGAGTTGGCGGTCATCAAGGTAGAGGTTAACCGCAAGCTGCCGGCACTCTCCCTGGGCAGTTCCAAGGACGCTAAAGTAGGAGAATGGGTGATAGCCGTAGGTAGCCCTCTTGGTTTGCAGCAAACTGTCACGGCCGGCATAATCTCGGCCAAGGGGCGCACTCTGCCCGGCACAAGCAAGTATATTCGGTTGGGTGACATTATCCAGACTGATGCGGCTATCAACTTTGGCAACAGCGGCGGGCCATTGGTGAATCTGCAGGGTGAAGTCGTCGGGATCAATGTAGCCATTGCCGCACAGGCCCCCCGCCCTATGGCGGGCAATATCGGCATCGGCTTTTCCATTGCCTCCGACACGGCCAAGGAAGTAGTGCCCCAGTTGATAAAGCAAAAGAAAGTCACCCGAGGCTGGCTGGGTATTAGCATCCAGGAGTTAACTCCTAATCTCAAAGATGCCTACGGCGCGGAATACGGGGTATTGGTCAGTAATATCCAGTCTGATTCGCCCGCATCTAAAAGCGACCTGCAGGCCGAAGATGTTATTGTGGCCGTGGATGGTGAGAAGGTAGAGAATACCTGGGACCTGCAAAAAGCGGTTATGAGCAAACAGCCCGGCACACTGGTAACGCTGGATGTAATCCGCAATAAGCAGCCTAAACAGGTCAAGGTGAAACTGGGCGAGATGCCGGGCAAATATGCAGGCCTTGAGCAGCCGCAGGAGGAAACCGAACCCGCAACCAAGCAGGCGTTGGGTTTGACAGTGGGCGAGTTAACCTCTCAAATTGCCGAGGATCTGCATTTGCCGGCAGATACTGAAGGCGTAGTGGCTATGGAAGTAGACGCCGGTGGACCGGCAGCCGAATCGGTGGAAAAGGGCGATATCATTACCCAGATTAACCGCCAGCCGGTCAAGAGCCTGGATGACTATCAGCAGGCCATCGAGCAGGCCAAAGAAAGTGGTAAAGACTATGTAATCCTGCACCTGCTGAGGATGGTAGACGGTGAGGTCCACCGCTTGATAGTGGACATAGCCGTGAATTGGTAAAAGTTAGTGGAATAGCCGGTTGAGCCTGGGGACAATGATGTCCCCAGGCTCTTTTTTGTCCGCTGGACGCCGCCGACGCAATAGGCTATAATACTAAATAGTCAATACTGTCGTTATATTATTATATTACTGCACTACCCAATGCTCAGATTATATGTCTTCCTCATCATTAGCCTGTTATTAATAGTCAATCTGCCGGGTGCCGCCGACGGCCAGCCTGCAGATACTTTCCTATCCCACCTCGCCCCACATCTCACTGACCTTCCCTTCTCGCACTTGCTCCCTCACTTTCCTGGACCGCCCGAGGAACTGCTGACGGCTTTACCTGGGGGTGGCACGGAAGTTCTAAAAGGCTTTTCACCGGCTGATGAAGCCGCTCTGGCCCAGGTTTTGTGGGAACTTCCCTTGCAGCAGCGTCTGCTGCGGGTGGCGGTAGGTCAGGTGGAAGGAACCAAGGCTGCCTTGATTAAGTTTCAGGCCGGCGGCATCTGTACTGGCCAGTTTCAAGTAGCACAGTTAGAGGCTGATGCCACGGCGGCTGTTGCAGCGGCCTTCTCAGCGGACCCCAATCTTCAGCACGTTGATGTCTGGTCAGTAATCCCGGGCACCATCAATGATGAGGGCCAAAGGCATCAGCCGGTCTTTTCGGTCAGTGCTGACCGCGAATGCTACGCCCAAGCAGTAGCTGCGGGATGCGCTGGCGGCGAATTGTTGGCCGCACTGGGAGTAGTCCGATACGATCCGCGGTTTACAAAATATGCCCCAGACAATCCTTGCCGAATGACGGGTCGGCGGGCGATGCCGGCTTCTGCTTATACCCTGACCTCACTGGATAGTGAAGATTTGTGGTTGGAACTGGTACAAAGAGCCGGCATGGGACCTGAGCAGCCGTCTGCCTCTACACGGGTGCGAATGCTACTACGCGGCGACGCACATCGGCGGCGCGTGGCTATTACCATAGACGACGGGCCTTGTCCGCTTATAACACCATTGATACTGCGCGTACTGGACAAACAACAAGTTAAAGCCAGTTTCTTTGTGGTAGGGGAGAAAGTCGAACAGTACCCCGAACTGCTGCGGGAAATTGTCCGTGCTGGCCACTTAGTGGGTAATCATACTTACCACCACCGCCGTCTGTCCAACTTGTCAGTGCAACAGACAGTTGCAGAAATTGAGGCTTGCCAAATTGCGGTAGGTCGGTTAACTGGAGAAGTTATGACTTACCTGCGCCCGCCGGGCGGCAGTTACTCGCAAGTGGCACTCCAGTATCTGGCCGATACGTCCTATACCGTGGTGCTGTGGACGCACAATGCTGGAGATTGGGGTAATCCGGCCGTCTCAGGAATAGTCCAACGCTGCCTGAAGAACATCCGACCCGGCTCAATCATTCTTATGCACGGTGGCGACATCAATAGCGTGCGGGCGTTGCCGTTTATCATTCGGGGACTGCGGTCCCGCGACTTGGAACCGGTCTTGCTCACTGAGCTGCTCGGGCCCCACGCGCCGCGCCGGTTAACCATTGCCCAGGCCCTGGCGCTGCCTCAGAATGGCTGGCAACCCGATACCGTGAAGTAGCCTAACCCTGTACAGAAATTCACGACTTAAAGCAAAGGAGAAGCATTATAATGGCAAGAATTCCGATAGTATTGCAACTATGGTCAATTCGTGAGGACTGCCAGAAGGACTTGCCGGGCACGTTGCAGGCGGTGGCCGAGATGGGCTATGAGGGCGTGGAATTTGCGGGCTATTACGACTATTCCGCTGAAGAGCTGCGTCAGATTCTGGATGACATAGGGCTGGCAGTCGCGGGCACCCATATTGACCTTGATACGCTGCTGGGCGACGAACTACCAGCCACTATTGAGTTCAGTGAGGTCCTGGGCAACCAGTTTCTGATTGTCCCCGGGCTGCCCGAGGAGCGCCGTGACAGCCGAGCTGCCTGGCGGGAGACAGCCCAGATCTTCAACGAAATCTCGGAGAAGGTCCGCTCCCACGATATGTGGGTCGGTTATCATAACCACTATATAGAGTTCACCGAGATGGACGGCGAACTGCCCTGGGACACATTCTTTTCCCATACGGTTGATGAAGTGGTGATGCAGCTTGACACCGGCAACGCGTTGCGCGGTGGCGGGCAGCCCGTGGCCTTGCTGGCGCAGTATCCGGGCCGTGCCCGGACTGTACATCTGAAGGAATACTCCGCTACCAACGACCAGGCCCTGATAGGCGAGGGGGATGTGCGCTGGGATGATGTCTTCGGTCTGTGCGAGGCCACCGCGGGAACGCAATGGTATATCGTGGAGCAGGAATCCTACGCCTACCCGCCTCTGGAATGTGTGGCCCGTTGCCTACAGAATCTCTGGGCAATGGGCAAGTAAGGCCGGCAAATCAATGTGACTTACTTTTCCGACATACCACTACCAAGGTATACGACAATAACCTGTTCAGCCAAGGCAATTTGCTGATCAAAGAACTCAACAACTCCAGCCATCTGATCGGCAGGAGATTCTTGAACACTCGCAACTTATCGGAGTAGGCCACACTGCCGCTGTAGCCGCTCCGCAGGATTTGAAGATTGCACTCGGCGAGCAGACGCGTCAGGCTGCGATGGTTGAAGACGAATAGGTGAGTCTCCCCGGGCTGGACGAGGTGTCGGCTGCGTGGCCGGGTGGGGGAGAGTAAATCACGTTGATATAGCGGGTCAGGGTCGCCCAGATAGTTGCCATTGGGAATATCCCCTCTGGCTTGACCACCGCGCATGCCTGACGAATGACAGAGTGCGGATCGGCGCAGTGCTCCAGCAGTTCGCCCAGAATCGCGGCATCAAAAGCGTTGGCGGCCAGGGGCAGGGCCTCGGCCCAGCCCACCAGGGAATGAAACCGTCCACGCTCATATTTGCGGCGGGCATACTGAAGTGCCTGCTGGTGTAAGTCTAACCCTACGGCCAGATACCCAGCCTCGGCCAACAGCAGGCTGGCATTAGCCTGGGCGCAGCCTATTTCCAGAATATTGGCCCCCGGCGGGCAATAGTGACGAATAGCAGCGAGGATTTTCGTCAGACGGTCGTAGTATTTCAGGTGAAAGAGACTACGCTGATCAGGGGCGTCAATTTCTCGCAGATCAAACTGCTGCAGGCACCGTTGATAGTCTCCCTCAGGCCGTAGGCCCCACGCGCTTTTCATATTCGCTAATTCGCTGTGTCAACTGCCAGGGCCTTCCGCAAATTATCTAATGTGTTGACAACATCGGGCCGGTGAAGGTATTCTGTAGTCTGTAACGAAAATGGTATCTTTCGCCTGACCAGACCGGTTCCGTAGGTAGTTAGATTACGAGTGAAATCACAGATAATGACGGAGTCACGAGGATGAACTTACGTAATTACCGCCAGGCTACAATTCACGCAACTAAATGGTTACTATCCCAGCAAACTGAAGACGGGGCTATGAAACCCGTGGAACATGGCGTAGCTACCTTCCACAAAGTACCTTTGGCTATTGGGATTATGGGCCAGGTGGACCGGGCAGCGCGATTATGTGCCTGGATAGAAGAAAACAGCCTGGATGAAGAAGGCGACTTTGCCGAGTTTTTCCCCCGGGCTGGTCTACACCAACACTTTTACTCGTGGGCTAACTCCTGGTTGATCTGCGGGGCTCAGCGATTAGGCCAGTTCGAGATTTCCGTACCAGCGCTTGACTTCTTAGTCAGCCTCCAACATCCTGTTGCCGGTGGATTCCTTACCGCCGGCCCAGCAGCCGGAGTCAATGACAATCAGGACGCTCTGTCCACAGCGACCGCTGGTCTGGCCTGCCTATATGGTGGGCAGATAGCCGCTGCCGAGGCCGCGGGCGATTTCTTGCTGTGGCTGGGAGACAATCAACCCGGTGGAGCGGCGGCTCGTCTGTATTATGTTGCCTGTGACGGTGATAGCATTGTTACCGAGTTTGAGGAGGATGAGGCTGAGTATTTTGTGGTCCAGGTTGGCAAAAAGGACCAATGGTATCACGTGCTTGGCTTGGTTGCTGGGTTCCTGGCGTTATTGCATCAGGCTACAGGCCAGGATCAGTACCTGGAGGGTACTCATCGTTATTTGCAGTTTGTTGAGTCCTGTGCCAGTGACCGCTATGTCAGTGAGAAGAGCGCCTTTTGGGGATGGGCCGCCGCCATTGCTTACCAGGCCACAGGTAATGCCAACTATCAGCGCATCGCCCAGGAAGTGGCCGAGGGACTACTCGCCAATCAACTTCCCAATGGCAGTTGGCTGAAAGGCTGCATGGGAGAAGATATCACGGCCGATGTAGTTGATGCCACTGCGGAGGGAATTATTGTCCTAACCCAAATCCTGCAGAGTCTATCAGTTGGTGAGTAGGTTAGGCCCGAATTTGATGCCTCGGGAAGAATTGAAACTGTCAGTTTTCTGGTAACTGAAATTTGCGATGATAATGTAACGTTCGTGAGTAACGGCGGTCAGACTCGTATGCTAAGTACCTATCAGCCTTTCGGAGAACTGTCCGCGGGCCAGTACACAGTAGAACTTAACGGCCTCAAGGCTGGACAGCGAGACCCGATTTTCGGGCCTTTTCGGGAGTATCCCGACAGACTCCTAATGAGGAGACAATAATCTGGAATCTACGGCGATTGTATTTGCTGGCCCACGACAAGTAGAACTGCGTCAGGAGGAAGTGCCCGACCCCGGTCCGAACCAGATTACGGTCCAGACCATCGTCAGCCTCATCAGTACCGGCACGGAAAGCTGGTGCTATATGGGAGACTTTGATGCTGATACTGGCTGGGCCGGTTGGGTGAAGTATCCATTCTATCCGGGCTATAGCAACGTAGGGAGGGTCATCAAGGTAGGCGAGGGAGTGGAGGATTTTGCTGAAGGAGATCGTGTTAATTCGGGTATCCCCCACCGGCAATTCGCGACTATAGGTACGGATAGCAACGTAGTCAAATTGCCCGACTACGCCGCCGACGAGGAAGCCACTTGGTGCACTTTGTCCTCTACTACCCAGACCGCAGTACGACGTGCGGAACACGTGATGGGTGACATAGCGGCCGTCATTGGCCTGGGCCCCCTGGGACAGTTGGTTACCCAGTATCTGCGCGTCATTGGGCTGCGGGAAGTGCTGGTTATAGACACTGTCCAGATGCGTCTGGATCAGGCCCTGGCCCATGGTGCTACCCAGGGATTCTGTGGCAGTGCGGGCGACGCTGGGCCGTTCGTCAAGGAGCATACCGAGGGCCAAGGGGCCGATGTGGTCTACGACGTCACCGGCCATTATGCTGTTTTCCCACTGGCCCTCAAATTAGCCCGAGACTTTGGCAAACTGATCCTGCTGGGCGACACTCCACATCCCTCCCGCCAACATCTGACTCACGATGTGCTGACCCGACAGGTCAATGTCGTCGGTACTCATAATGCCAAACTGCCCGCGGCACACGCCTATTGGCCGAGGCCGAGGCAGATACTATTGTTCCTGCAATACGTTCAGCGCGGGCAAATGCGGGTATCTGACTTGATTACTCACCGTTTCCGGCCCTCAGATGCTGCCGAAGTCTACGCCATGCTGCAAGAAGATCGTGCTTCAACCATGGGTATACTATTCGATTGGCGATAAGTGCCGGACGGGATGAGCAGAAACTGCAATATATGCACAGCAAAGCTAACCGGCCCCCGGCTCCCAACCCACAAGGCAACCACCATCGCTAACACCGATATCTACTGGAGACATCTATGTCCAAGACTATTCGCACCCGCGTCCGAGAGCGTCTGCGCGGCCTGCGCCAGCTGCATAATGTGCCCCCGCGAGGCGATGACTCGGCCCCTCCGGAATATGACTATGGACGAATTCGTTGAGATTGCCGATAAGGTACAAGCAGCCCAGGTGCCTCGGATACGGTTATTTCTGCTCGGCGAGCCACTGCTGCACCGCCAACTGGTTCCCATGATCCAGTATGCCAAGCAGATTGGGATACCCAGCGTGGAGATCAATACTAATGCAGTATTGCTGGACGCTGACTGTAGCCAGGCACTCATAGCCGCCGGCCTGGATGAGATAGTCTTCTCTCTGGATGGGGCTGAGCCCGAGGTTTTCGAGAAAGTTCGCGTCGGCGCCAACTATGAGCAGGTTACCGGTAACATCCGTCGCTTCTTTGAAGTTCGCGAGCAGATGGGTGCCGACAAGCCCAGCGCCGTGGTCCAGACTATGATTATGGAGCCGACAATAGATTTGATGCAGCAGTTTGTGGATACCTGGACGGCGGCGGCTGACCAGGTGCGGGTGCAAGCCATCCGTGAATATCATGGCGTGGCAGGGCTATCATTTACCCACGTTTCGCCCGACGATGAACTGCGGCCCTGCCCTGCGCTATGGACCTACCTGGTGATATTGTCTGATCTGCAGGTCGTGCCCTGCTGCAGCGATATCAATGGTGAGTTGACCTTGGGTAAGATAACCGAGGGCGACATCTTAGACTTCTGGCATCACAACGACCGCCTTAACAAACTACGCCGTCTGCACTGTGGCCTGCACTTTGATGGGTTGCCATTGTGTCGTGACTGTGAGTCTATTAGCCTTAATGTGCTGCGCCGGAAGGCCGAGGCTACCGCCGAGTATCAGGCCTCAGACTCTCCGCCTTCTGAAGAAGTGCTGTAGCCTTGCCTCGTAGAGCCCCGATGTTGTCGCTATTACCCGACAGAAGTATTTGTGTTATAGCCGTAGCGCCCTTCCTACGGTACCCATTAGCACCGCCGACAAGGCTACTATCCCACGGTGACCAGTCCCTCTTTGTCCGCCGCACAGCCACAGGCCGGTAGAATCACGGCTGTCAGGCAAATCGCAGGGCAATAGTCACGATGCGGCGGCTGGGGACCTCAATTTCTATCTGACCATCGTCGGTTATGGTGAGTACCTCAATCGGTTGCTCGTTTAGGTTGACCCTCTTGGCGCTGGTGATGGGTCTGTATGCTGATATATGGCCCGATTGAGCCTGGTCAGAGATATTGTATAGCCTTACAATTAAACTGTCGGAGCGTTCGGCTTTCTTTACACAGGTCACTACCAGTGTGGCCGGCTCGGCCTGAAGGAAACTGAGCCGCTGATATTCGTCTGAGTGGCCGGGGCTTCCAGTCCGTGATTCGTTTAACGAGCTCTCCGCCGCGCGCAACGGGGCCTTCTGGGCTGCGGAATGCTTCCACAACTCGGCCTCCTCCCAGCCACCGGCGTGCGGCACCAGCCCATAGCGGAAAGTGTGCTGCCCCGGACACTGCGCCTCGGGAGTCGGTATTTTAGGCCCGGCATTGTACGGCCGGGTCAGCAAATCATCGCGAGATAGCCAGCCCACCGCTCGCAGCAGTGTTAGGGCGATTATTGCTTTGCCGCCAACTTTTAGTACCTCATATTCCGGCAAGCCGACCGGGCAGACAGCCAGACCCCGCTGCCCGTCATTGACATCCACGAATCCCTGAGCAGCCTTGGTCGGCTGGGGTTGCTGATTCCAGCCCTCAGCCTCGGGCAGCGTCAGAGGGCGCTTGACCACGTCAAAATGACTCTGAGCATAACAGTTCTCCACCGCCAAATCAGTGGGGAACCAAACGCGCAGCCGATGGTCGCGGGCCTGATTGTCAACAGTGGTCTCAAACTCAATCCGAGGACTGCCCGGTGTGAGCATTACTTTGGTGCTCACTGCACAGGGCACAGTCTTTGTGCAGCGTGTCTGCCGGTCAGGGGTAACTGATTCGGGCAAATCCAAAGTCAAATCAATTTGCAGGGCAGCCCGTACAGGTCCCGTTTCAGCCAGCGCGATTCGCGCTGCTGCTCCGGTTGAAGTAATGGTAGTGCTGACGGCGGCTGATGAGTAGTCATATTCATCCCCGATATCCTCGGTGTTCTCTAACAGGTGACAACCCTCGTAAATGTGGCCAGTAGCCTTGTCGGTTATGGTCACAGTGCCATTAGGATTAACCGCGATGCGCAGGCAATCGTTTTCAATCCAGTCAGGTCCCCAGCGCAGATCGGTTTCTGCCGAAGAGCGGTTATTGGGTTGTGCAACGGCGGCGTAGGGGGCAAAACCTAACGACGGTACCTCGGCGGGAAACATTACCTCAGCCTCCCACATCAGTTGATCAGGAGGAATCGGGTGCTGGTATTCGCTGATTTGCTGGTAGCATATCTGGGCAGGCACTACATTGCCGGCGGCGTCGCGGATCGTCACCCCCTGTGGCCCCGCTCCCTCAGATATACCGGCTACTATCTTCACCGTGGCTGGCTCTTGGCGGGGCCAGTTGTGAGGATTAAAGACGACCAATTTGCGGGCATAGCAGCAGTCCTCGGGGACGGGTGGGGCCGTGAGCGTGGCTAAACTGGTCAAGTGATTCAAAGATTCTTCGGCAAGCATCTGACCAATCTGTTGGGCTTGCGCGAAGCGTGGCATCATCTCCCGGTGCGCCTGGTCGCCTGAGCAGCCGCAGATGCTATCATGGGGATGATTGCGGAGCAGCAGCCGCCAGGCCTGCCAGAGAAGATCTTGGGGGTAGTCCGCCCCTTCCAGCCAGGCCCAGGCACTGAGGGGCTCGGCCCAGCGTTCCAGTAATGTTTGACTGGCTTCATTAGCCTGCTTCAGATACATTCGGGCTGAAAATACGCCGGAGAGCAGCGGATGGTACTTGCCGTTGTGCAACTCGCCAGTCACCGTGCCCAACTGGGGCTGCTGGGCGAGTACTGCGCCAATGTAGTCTTCATACTGGCTGTGCACCACTTCGGCATCCTCCAGTCGCTCGTTGACATACTTGATGATTTTGGGCAGTTCGGGCTGGGGCTCGAGGTGGTCGCAGCCGTTGTTAAGTAGCAGATACGGGGTAGCGGCCCGCTGGCTGAGGCTATCCCGCTGGTCGCACACCGTCGCTAAGGCCTCATTCATGTTCACTATTTGGCTTGTTTGCGCGCCAGTCCACCCCCTCGCCCCCAAATTGGCCGCATTGCAATAGGAATTAATCAGATGTACGCCTAAAATCTGGGTGCCATCCGGGGCTTGCCACCAGAATTCATTGGTCAACTCATCCAGTTCATTGCCTATTCCGCGCATAAATAGCGCCGCCTGGAGGTCAAAGCCAGCCAATATCTGGGGTAGTTGGGAGATGTGCCCGAAGGGATCGGGAATGTATCCGGCCTTCATCACCCGGCCGAATTCAGCCGCGATTTTGTGTCCCAGGAGCAGGTTGTGGATCAGCGCCTCCCCACTAACCAGAAATTCGTCGGGCAGCACATACCACGGTCCGACAAACAGCCGCTCAGCCTCTACTAAGTCGGTCAGGCGCTGGCGGTTCTGGGGTCGTATTTCCAGATAATCCTCCAAAACCACGGTCTGGCCGTCGAATACGTAGTATTTGTATTCTGGATCGGTCTCCATAATATGGAGAAGGTTATCAACCAGAGTCACCAATCGGCGGCGGAACTGCTGAAAAGTCAGATACCACTCCCGATCCCAGTGAGTCTCGGGAACTACCATCAAGGTCCATTTCTTTGTGCTCATTTGTGCTCTCCTGACTGCGTTAGTCGCTGATTATACGTCGGAAACCTTTACACAGGTTATTGTGTCCGTGGTGCCGTTAAACCTCTGTTTTACATCTCAAGGAGGAAATTGTTGGTCCGATGACTAAATTATACATCATAGAGGCATTTGCAATAGTACTGACAGCAGGAGGGTATGAATTTGTCTGATAGCAAGCATCGGCTCAGCCCTGAACAACTGCGCTGGGTGTGTGATCCTGGGCAATTGAAGTTTGACACTACCGCCGAAGTGGACGCCTTGGAAGGCCCCATAGGGCAACAGCGGGCAATGTCGGCGTTGGAATTCGGCGCGAATATCCCCAGCGAGGGCTACAACGTCTTCGTACTGGGGCCGCCGGGTACGGGTCGGTCAACAATGACCCGTCAAGCCCTGGAGCAAGTGGCTAAAGACCAACCCCAACCCAGCGATTGGTGCTACGTCTACAATTTTGAAGACCCCCGTTCGCCGCAGACCATTGAGTTGCCGGTGGGTCGAGGGGTGGAGCTTCGTGACCAGGTCAACGAACTCATCGAGGATGTCAATCAAGCCATTGCTCAGGCTTTTGAAGGCGAAAGTTATCAGGACCAACGCGACGAACTACTCAAGGACTTTCGCGAGCAGCGCAGCCAGCAAATACAACAGTTTGAGGAGGAAGCGGAGGCCACCGGGTTTACCGTGGGCCGAGGTCCTGGAGGAGTCGTAGTTGCGCCGGCCGCTGACGGGGAGGTAATGAGTCCGCAGGACTACGCTGAACTTCCCGAGGAAGAGCGCAAGACCCTGGACCGCAAGCGCGAAGAACTTCAGGACAAACTCGTCGGTATAATGCGAGACGTTCAGCGCCGGGAAAAAGACGCTCGCGAGCAGGTCAAGCAACTTGACCGCCAGGTAGTGGAATTCGCGGCTGGGCACCTCATTGATGAATCGGCCGATGAGTACAAAGAATATCCCGAGGTGGCCGAGCATCTGGCCCAGATGAAGCAAGACCTTATTGAGAATGTCGCCCAGTTCCGCGACGGCGAGGAACAGACTCCGCGTCTGCCCCTGCCTCCGGGTTTCCCCGCCCTGGAGAAAAGCCCCTATGACCGCTACCGTATTAACCTACTATTGACCAGCGGAGAACTGGAAGGGGCCCCGGTGATATTTGAGGCCAATCCCACCATTGATAACCTGACCGGTCAGATCGAGTATCAGACGCAGATGGGGTCGCTGGTAACCGATTTCACTATGGTCCGCCCCGGGGCCCTCCACCGGGCCAACGGCGGCTATCTGATGATGGAAGCCGAAGCGATACTGCGCCGCCCCTATGCTTGGGAGGCCCTCAAGCGATGTCTCAAAAACCGGGAGATTCGCATTGAGTCGCTGCAGGACCAACTCAGATGGCTATCAACCGTGAGCCTGGAGCCGGAGCCGATACCGCTGAATGTCAAAGTAGTGCTGCTGGGCAGCCCGCTGCTATACCATCTCCTTTACACTTATGACGAGGACTTTGCCAAACTCTTTAAGGTTAAGGCTGACTTCAATGTGTTGATGGACCGCAGCGCCGAAACTTTGACCCAGGTAGCCCAGTTTGTGGCCAAGCGGTGCCAGGAGGAGAATCTACCTGCGTTCTCGGCGGATGCGGTGGCGAAAATAGCCGAGTACGCCGCGCGCGTCGCCGCTGATCGGGATAAGTTAACCACCCGCTTTGTGCAGATAGCTGACCTGGCTCGTGAGGCGGCTTATTGGGCCCGGCACAACGGTGATGGCCAACTGGTCAGAGCCGATGATGTCCAGTATGCCCTGGAGCAACATATATGGCGCTCGGACCGAGTCGAACAGCGCCTTCTGGAACTTATTGAAGAGGGTACTTTGCTGGTAGATACCGAGGGGGAAGTGGTTGGGCAGATCAACGGTATCGCGCTGCTGCCTGTGGGCGACTACCTGATCGGCAAGCCGACTCGTCTGACCGCCCGCACTTTTATGGGTAGAGCCGGCATCATTAACATTGAGCGTGAGGCTGAACTCTCCGGGCCTATCCATAACAAGGGTGTACTAATTCTTGGCGGGTATCTGGGTCAGAAGTATACTTCCGAATATCCTCTCAGTTGCACAGCCAGTATAAGTTTTGAACAGACCTATGAGGAAGTTGAAGGTGACAGTGCAGCGTGCGCCGAGTTGTATGCTATGCTTTCCAGCCTCAGTGGGCTACCTATTAAGCAGAACCTGGCGGTAACCGGTTCGGTCAACCAGCATGGGCAAGTGCAGCCAGTGGGCGGGGTGACTCGTAAGATTGAGGGCTTCTATGAAACCTGCAAGGTCAAGGGATTGACCGGCGACCAGGGTGTGGTCATACCGGCGACTAATATTCGCCACTTGATGCTGCGTGAGGAAGTCGTGGACGCCGTGGCCGAGGGCAAATTCCATATCTACGCGGTGGAAACTATTGATGAAGGATTGGAGATGCTTACTGGGGTAGCGGCTGGGGAACCTGATGAAGAAGGCAACTACCCGGAAGGCACGGTGCATCGGGCGGTTCAGGACCGCTTGCGCCGATTTGCCGAGGTCTCCAAGGAGTACGGGCCGGCGGCCCGTGGCGGAGAAGCAGGCAAGGAGTGAATGGCTGTGGCCCAGCGACGAGTAGGCACCTCGGGCTGGTCCTATTCCAACTGGCGGGGGAGTTTCTATCCCGACGACCTGTCCCGGGGCAAGGAATTAGAGTATTATACTACCGTCTTCGACACGGTGGAACTCAATGCCAGTTTCTACCACATGCCTAAAGAGAAAACCGCCCGAGGATGGCATGATCGCACCCCCGACGAGTTCCTCTTTGCCATCAAGGGCAATCGGTACATCTCCCACCGTCAGAAGTTAGACGGCTGCGAGGAGCCGCTGGCACGGTTCATACAATCTATTGAACCGATGGGAGAGAAGGTGGGACCAATTCTGTGGCAACTCCCGCCCGGTTTCCACGAGGATAGTGCCCGACTGGCCGATTTTTTGAGCCTGCGGCCCACTGACCAACGTTGGGTCTGGGAATTTCGCCACGAGAGTTGGTTCTGCGATAAGACCTATGCCCTGCTCCAACAGCACAATTGTGCCCTGGTCTGGGCGGATACGCCAGAGTACCCTCTGGAAACTGTAGTGACCGCTGACTTCTTATATGCGCGCCTGCACGGTCACGAGAAACTGTACGTCTCTAATTACAACGACGAGCAACTGCACTGGTGGGCTGAGCAACTTACCCAAGCCGCAGGGGAGGACCGCGACATCTTTGTCTACTTTGATAACGATGCCGAAGGCTATGCTCCGCAAAATGCCCTGAGCCTGCGCGAGATGCTTGAGGAGACGTCAACCGCTGACGACAGTTAACTGGTAACTCACGGGGGGAGATTTGAGTGATTTACCGCGACATTTCATGGGCTTTAGTTGCTGCCTTATTAGCGTACATTATCGGTCGTTGTGCTACAGAACCTGATTTTAGCGCTCGTATGGCACGCGAGCCGTGGCGGTGGCTAGGGCTTTGTATAAAATGGTTCGCCCTGTTTGGCGTTGGCTATTTTGTGATGCGTGTGCTGTGGATAACCAATGCACTGCCGCGGCCCCTTAGAGCTCAGTTGTGGACGATCAGCCTGGCCCTCTGTGGCATGCCCAGCGTGGCCTGCTTTGTATGGTTTATCGTGGCGTGGTCAAAGTGGCGTGGCCGCAGCGAGCAATAGAGGTTGATAAGGCCAGATTCTCGACAAATGAATGACAAATGGCCGCAACAACAACTGCCCGAAGACTTACTGGTGCCTGCCGACTGGAAGAAACTGATAGAGCAGGCGGAGGAGAGTGGGGGGCGTGTAATAGTAGTTGGCGATACTGATGCGGGCAAATCTACGCTGTGCTGGTGGCTCGCCCAGCAACTCGCCCCCCAGGCCCGCGTGGCGGTGGTAGATGCTGATTTGGGGCAGTCGCGAGTCGGTCCGCCGGCGTCGGTAGGGTGGCGGTTTGCTGATGCCGCTGAGGGGGAATTCTATTTTGTGGGTGATGTAACGCCGGCCCGCCGCCCCGCTACTTGCCTGGCGGGTACCTTAAAGTTGACGCAGCGGGCCGAGGCCGCCGGCGCTGATATTGTTATTGTTGATACCAGTGGGTATGTGCACGGGCCCGGCGCAGTATCCTTAAAGACGGCCAAGGTGGAATTATTGGCTCCCGCTTTGGTGATAATTATGGGTGAGCCAGGCCATCTGGCCCATCTGACCTTGCCCTTTGCCCGGAATGACCGCGTTACAACCGTGGAGGCATTGCCGGCCGGTTCGGGTAACCAAAAAACTCCGACTGACCGCCAACGCTGGCGCCAACGCACTTTTGCAGCTTGGCTGGCCGGCAGCAGCGTCCAGTGGATTTCCTGGGGCGATAAGGCGGTAATCAATCTGCCCACGGCTGAGCAATTCCGGGCCAATGGCGGTCTGGAGGTATGGCGCGGGCTGTTAGTCGGCCTACTGACCGAAGATGCCCTGGGGCTTTGCTTGGGTCTGCTACGGGCTATTGATTATGAGAATAATCGCCTGCTGCTATCTGCGCCCGCCGAAGCCCAGCAAGCCGCCGGCGTGCACCTGGGGGCCTTGCGTCTGGAGCCGGATGGAACGCGGATACCCGGGCGGCCTAAGTACGTGTGAGAGGGAACAGTGGATAGTAGACAGTGAGCAGGGATGCAGGGGCGCCGGAGAACGGCAATAACTTTGTACTGTAGGAGCGACATTCTTGTCGCGATTGCCGTTCGGAGGGGCCGCCTCGAGCAGCGCGAGGCCGGCCCACTCATCATATCGCCAAGTACGGGCCGGGTTCACTGCGTTCAAGCCACCTCCGCCATAGTAGCCTTATGGCTACGGCGGCCGGACCGGCCCCTCCAAACGGCAGTTGAGAGGAGATTTGTATGGCCAAGCAAATGGTCAGTGAGCTAGTAGCCAACGAACCGGTGGCGGCGGCTTTTGTGGTCAAAGAGAAGGCTCTATTACCCTTTCGGAACAAGCCTGGGCGATATCTGAATCTGGTTGTCGGCGACCGCAGTGGCGAGATGCCCGCCCGGGTGTGGGACAATGCCGAGGAGATTGCCAGCCGGTTTGAAATCGGTGATGTAGTTCACCTGCGGGGGCACGTAGAAGAGTACCAGGGGCAGAGCCAGATAATCATCCAGCAGTTGCGCTGTTGTGAGCCATCCGAGTATGATCAAGCGGACTTTGTCAAAACCAGCTCCCGCCCGCCGGCGGAAATGCTCCAGCAATTGCGTGATAATATTGAGGCAATCGGGGAGCCTAATCTGAAAGCGCTGGTTGAGGCCATATTCGGTGATGACGAAATCATGAAGCGATTTGCGCAGGCCCCAGCCGCAAAAGCCATGCATCATGCTCACATCGGGGGCCTGCTCGAGCACACTCTCAACGTGACTGAGATAGTCAAGACCGCTGCCCAGTTACACGCGGAACTCAACCGCGATTTACTGATAGCTGCCGCCTTGCTTCACGATCTGGGCAAAATCTATGAACTGGAAGGCGAGATGGCCCTTGACTACACCAACCTGGGCAACTTTGTGGGTCATGTAGTAATCACCGATAGAGTTGTAAATCGCAAGCTGGCTCAGCTCCCTGATTTCCCTGCTGCCCTGGCTAATCTACTGACCCACATCCTGCTGAGTCACCACGGTGAGCGGGAGTGGGGGGCACCCATCATGCCGGCTATTCCCGAGGCCTGTGCTCTGCATTATGCGGACAACTTGGATGCCCGGGTGCAAGGTTATGAGACCTTTCGTCAAGAGCGCAGCGACGCCGAGGGACAGTGGGCCTTCCACAGGATATTCGACCGCAACATTTTCTTAGGCCCCACCACTCCTGATTGATATGATAGAGTGGCCAGGTGAGCAAAACTGTCTGACAAGTGAACCTTACCGGCAGGAATGCGTCTACAATGGTAAACAATGACCCGGCCAGCCAGCCTGACATTGACAGTCTGGTCAATCAAGCCCAACGGGGCGATGACGGGGCCTTTACCGCATTGGTCGATGAGTACAAGAATAGCATTTACAATTACGTGGTCCGTATGCTGCACGACCGCACCGAGGCTGAGGATATAGCCCAGGAGACGTTTGTCAGAGCCTATCAGGCTTTGCCGGAATTTCGGGGCGCGTCCAGTTTCCAGACTTGGCTGTACCGGATTGCCAGTAACTTGGCTATTGACGCGGCCCGCCGCCGGAGCCGTAGATCAACGGTCTCGCTGGATGAACCCGTGAGTGTTGAGAATAGCGAAGTATCCCGCCAGGTAGCTGATAAGGCACCCGGGCCGGTTAAGAAGTTGGAAACATCGGAAACACAGCAGGTAGTCAGAGAGGCCATTGGTGAATTGTCACCGAAACTCAGTTCGGTTATTGTGTTATGTGATCTGGTCGGGCTAAGTTACGAGGAAATTGCTGACATTTTGGGCTGCCCACTGGGCACAGTCAAAAGCAGGCTTTTCAACGCTCGCGATCAACTCCAGAAGAAATTAGCGGCGAAATTGCCGCTGGACGAACTGCTGTCAATGTAACGGATCATCGAGTAAGAAGGCGGCAACAAAGGAGTCTTGTTAGTATGCGCTGTAGCAGATTCCGCAAACTAATAGTAATTGTCAGTTCCAGTGAACGCAGCAGTCGGCTACAACAGCAACTGGAAGATCACCAGAGTCGCTGCCCCGCCTGTCGCGAGTTTGGTCGACGAATGGCAACAGTACGGCGATTGCTGGTCAATCTTCCTGCTGAGTCGGTCCCGGAGACCTTCACTGAGCAATTGCGTCAGCGAATAGATGAAGTTGGCCATGGCCAACGGACGCCTTGGTATCGGCGACTGTGGGGCGATCTGAAGCCGCCGGCGCCCGTAGTTCAACCAGTGGTAGGTCTGGCCACAGTAGCGGCGATAGTACTGTTAGTGGGTGTCGGCGGGCTGTTCCTGCGGTCATCCTCAGTGCCTAACGTTGCGTCGGGCACAGTTAGTCCATCGCTGCCCGAGGCCCAAATAGCCGAGGTTAGTAGTATTCCTGAGACGGGGATCTGGGACGAAGTCACGCTTCGTCACCGCCGCTATGTGCGGAATCGGCCATTAGCCGATGATCCAGGACTGCAATTAGTGTCATATCCGCTGTCTACTGAATAGCATAAGCGAACAGGTTAACATATTGTAGGGATCAACCAATGTCTGTTAGGATTGTCACTGTACACTCTCCTCTCCGCTTGGGGTGGCTGCCGCGGCTACGGCCGGTAGTCGTGGGCCTCAGTGTAGGTCTATGGCTGGTAGGGATTCTACTCCCCGCTATTTCGCCAGTATATGCTGGCCCAGAATGGGCCTGGCGCGTATTGGATAAAAGCCTCCAAGCCGAGGGGACAGTGGCCTATGAGGGCCTGCGGGACATCATCATATTCCGGCAAGGCCGTAAGGTGGCCGGTTATCAACAGAAAGTCTACCGGGCCTCGGACAATCGCGAACGCATTGTTGTCGTTCATCCTCCTCAGCAGCGCGGTCGGTTGGTAGTTAGTAATGGGCACCAGCGCTGGGAGTACTATCCGACCACTAAACAGGTAATAACCAGTACTCTGCCGCCGCTGGGCAAACTCCACCAGACTCGATTAACGTCCTTACATGCTTCTCGGCGTCATCTGCATGCTGAATATCTGGGCGAGGGAACAGTAGCCGAGCAAACCGCGTACATAATACGAATAACGGGAAGGGACAAGCGGCCTCTGCGCCAGTTGTGGATTGATAAGGACACTTTTGTCCAGTTGAAGATACAGCGCTTCGATTCCCGGGGCCAGATTGCCTACTCGGCCTATTTCCAGACGATAAAGTATCAACCCACCTTTAGTCCCGAACTGTTTGCCTTCAAGCCGCGCCCCAACTGTCAAATCAGTCGCGTGCCACCCCCGTTGCACCGCATCCCACTACAAGCAGCCCAGAAGCAGGCCGGCTTCCATGCTATACTGCCTCGCCACGTTCCTCCCGGTTATCAGTTGGAACAGGATTCGGTAGCCGTCACTCGCCACAAAGACCAGTTCATTCTATGGCTGCCCTTCTCCAATGGTCTGGATACCTTTTCTATTTTTCAAGCCCCGCGCTGCTTACAGCCGCCCCGGGTCGTAGGCCATAGCGGCCATTGGTGGGTGCAGGGCAAGTATTGCTTTGCCCTGGTCGGCTCGCTACCCGAGGAAGAGATACAGAAGATCAAGGCCTCGATGGGTCGGTAGGCACAATAGTTGGCAAGTGCTGAAAAACTTCATACAACAAAGAAGGATTTATGTATCCAGCCGCGAAGTATGCCACATTCATCCAAATATTCTGCGATGACTTGCAAAAATTGCGCTAATATGTTAAAGTTTTTGGATAAGGTGACGATACTAATAATTTAGTTGGCCTGCTGACCCAGGAGGCCAGGTGTGTGTCAGGAGTAATGGTAATGAGGATTGATCCCGATAAACTCTCCCGCGTTGGCCGCAAGGCTACTGAACCGGCCGAGACTTCCCCGGTTAAGCCTACTGAAGTGGACGCACCGGCCACTGCTGGCGCGGCCCAGGTTGACCAGGTAATGCTCAGTCAGCGGGCGGCAGAAATCCAGAAGGCCAAAGAGGCATTAAGTACAGTCCCCGAAGTGCGCCAGGAGAAAGTTGCGGCCCTTAAGAGACGCATCCAGGAGGGAACTTACGAAATAGACGCCAAAGCCATTGCTGAGCAGATTATCTCCGGTAATTCCTAAACTTAGGGCTACTGGTTCTAACTGCTTCCCGTACCTTGATCGGCGGGGATATCAGTGCCCCAGCCGATTTGATTTTCCCTTACTGTGGACAAGGCAATCTCGCAGTGATGACACTGTCACAGTCACCTTACTACCCCGCCTCAGCTTGCTCCTTAAGGGCGGCCAGCATAGCCTCGACATTTTGCTGCATCTTGCGTTGCAGGATGCCCTTGATAAGCGCGCCAATCAACGGCACATCATATTCAAAGTCAATCCGCAGATAGACTCTGGTGCCCTGAGGATCTTCGTGGAACTCCCATTCGCCTTGGTACTGGGTGTAGTCTCCCTCGGTTTGGCGAAAGGTACAGCGCCGCTGCTCATCATCCCAAAAGTCCTCTTCGGTCCACGTGACGGTGCGATTAAACTCTTTGACTACTCCTACCCACCGACTGACGCGGCGGGGTAGGTTGTCTTCCAATATCTCTACACTTTGGACGTCTGCCATAAATTCAGGAAACTGCTCTATATCCTGGGCCAGGCTGTAGACCGCTCCGGCCGGCGCTTGAATGAGTATTTCGCTACTAACAGTGGGCATAAGGTCACTTCCTTTCTCAGAAACGGTCTGGTTCCCACATATACGGACATCCCACCGGAAATAGGGTCCGCAGCACAGGCAACAGATCTTCGTGGGCCCTGACGTCGGACTGGTCTATGACATCATCTATATTGCGATAGCCAAACAGTAGTTGGGTCAGGATGGCCTGGGGCAGTTCCAGGCGGCCGCCTCGGCCATTAGGCCCGCCCACCGTTAACTGCTCATTTTCTATACTGACGCCGATTTCGCCAACGTCGGTCACAATATCGAGATGAAGCGTGGTAGGGAGCGAGAATAGTCGTAAACGCCGATTCAATTCAGAGCTTACCTGCTCAAACAGTATGTCCAGGCGAATTATGCGGCCCATGCCATCGGTATTGTACGGATAGATACCTGTGGTCTGACAGCCGTAGCGGCGGGAAAAGATAGCAAAGGGGTGGTCAGGCGGCACACGGACGGTAACCTCGCCGCAGCGGCGCTCAATAGCAAGCTGGGCAAAGTAGGCGAGCAGCGACTGGAATATGGATATCTGAGCCGGTCCTAACTGTCTCCCAATTTCCATAACCTCTACCACGGTCTTCGTAGGCGCGATGACGGCATACCCGTTGACTTGGCCATTGCGGCCAGTGGTTACCACCACTTGATAATTTCGCCTCGCTTCAAACCCTCCCCAGTCATCACCGCGTACCACTGAACCGGTTCGGCACCGATTGGTCTCATTGTAAATTGCGCGGATGGCGGCGATATCTTCATCAGTAGCCGGACGCGTTTCCAGAGATGGTTGGGCCCGTTCAGCATCCCGGGTTGCTATCTGTAGCCGGTAGAAGGCCAGGCAGGTGGCATAGCCGAACTTATGGTAGAAATCGGAGATACCAAACAGCACCGAGACAGAATAGCCTTGCTCTTTCATATACTCAATACTCTCGGTCATCAGGCGTCGGGCGTAGCCCCGCTTGCGATGGGCCGCGTCCGTGTGCACGCTAGTAACTCCTCGCATGCTGACCACAGAGCAACCAATCCGCAAGTCATAATGCCGCGTGGCCACATAACTGATGGCTTTGTCACCAATTATTAGTTCCCTGCGGTGGCTGCCATCTAGATCTCGCTGGCGTATGGTAAACTGCTCGGACATTGATAATCCCTCATTACTACAGTGTTTATTAACGCCCTGCAGCCAACACCACTACATCCCGCTGCTCGTCGCCGACGGTGAGTTGACTGAGCAGAACCGCTTCTTCGTGTAGACCTCTATCCTTCAACGTAGCAATCTTTTCCTGGGCGGTGGTCTCGGCGTAGGCCTGAATCTTGGTGTTGGCAGGAAATTCTATAGCGGCGAGCAACTCGCCGGCAGCCGGATAGGAATTGGGATGAATGAAGACATCTAACAGTAGTACACTGTCTCGCCAGCGCGGATCAGGGAGCAAAGTGACATGTCCGACTACCTCTCCGCTGTCCTTCTCCAGCACTTTAGACTGGCCGGGCGGCTGGGTGGTCATCTCATGGAGTTGTGGGAACAGGCCCTCGTAGGCACTGAGCCCATATTGGGCAAACCGCACGTTGCGCACAAAATCACCCTCCTCCATCGTGTACAACAGGTCCAAGAATGCCCAGTCCGGCCAGGCGATGTCCCGCACTTGCGTGGGAGCCGGCGCGAAGTAATCCTGGAGAAAACCGGGCTCAACCTGCCATATCATGCGGCCCGTGCCCGCTACGCTGCGGAACCCGAAGCTGTGGTATATGTGGTAGGCCGGACTGCCGTAGCCAGTGCCAAGGGTCATCCCCCGGCCGCCGCGGCCGCGAAAATCATTGGTGAGTGCCTCCATCAAGGCCATACAGATACCCTTGCGCCGGTGAGCCGGGGCAGTGAGCACATTACCAAGAATGCCCAGCCGCGGCGCGGTGGCCTCCAGGGTCATGATATTGCCGGCGATTTCTCCTGCCAGCAAGCCAACATACACATAGACTTCCAAGCCAGGCAGTTGCTGCTGCAGTACTAACCGCAGGTAACCGACCCAAGGTTCGCCTTTGTGCGCGATCAAGTCAACCAGGCGCTCCGCCCACTGCGGCTCCGGCGCGGCCACTCTTATGAGAGACATCTCTTCGTTTGACTTCAATCGCACGGTTGTTAATTCGGTTAGCATTCAAGTCGCCTACTTTATTGGGAGCTTCGACACTGTGAAGAAGGGTCTCTCACTGAGATTACCGAAGTATTGCTTCAGCAACGGCCAGAATTTAGGGCATAAACAGAGATGGCCTGTGGATACGGGCTTTGTGCAGAAGGTACAAGCCACAAACTCCCAGCGTTCCCAGGCCATAAGTGATACTGGTGAGGAGACCTACGGAAGAAGCGTCCGAGAAATATCTGGTCTCTACAGGGACTTCGTGAATGTCAAAGCCAAAGGCAGAGGCTTGGGCCAGAATCTGGGTATCAAAGACAAAACCATTAGCGTTGCGCAGAAACGGCACCGTCTCTAAAAAATGGCGACTGTAAGCACGATAGCCGGTATGATACTCGCTAAGGCTCTGTTTGAATACCATATTCTCAATTGTGGTTAGAAAGCGATTGCCAATCATTTTCCACACTGGCATGTTTCCGGCCCGCGCTCCTCCGGGTCTAAGGAACCGCGAACCCAGGACGATATCGGCTTGCCCGGCTTGGATAGGAGCAATCAGCCGGGGGATTATCTGGGGGTCATATTGCCCATCAGGATGCAGCATAATCACGACGTCTGCTCCATCGCGCAACGCTTCCATATAGCAGGTCTTTTGGTTGCCGCCGTATCCCACATTATGAGGATGTCTGATAGTTTTCAGACCCAATTGCTCAGCGACCTCTATAGTGGAGTCCCGACTGTAGTCGTCCACAACGATTATCTCATCTACGACATTCTCAGGAATTTCCGCGACAGTCCCCGGGAGTGTCGTGGCTGCGTTATAGGCTGGCATAACAATTACGACCTTCATTGGTCTTTCTGTCTTACTCCTGACAATTCAGGAGACTCGCCAGAGCGCGCAGATTCCGAGGAGCCTTGCTGCTCTTGACGCTCGGTGAAGTCAGGTTTCGCTTTCCATACGATGAAAGTCCCCGCGTGGCTCTTTAATGTGGTTTGCATCGCGTAATGAATGTTCAAATTAGATGATAGCACTTTAGCAAAGGGCTTGCCAAGCAGATCGTCAGGCGAGATCATCCAGCCATATATGTAGTTTGGCCGCTGCCGGCGGATTTCCTCCCAACATTGGCGATACTCATTGGGGCCTAAGAGTACGGCGGTACTAATGGAATGCCGCCCGGCCGGCCACGTCTCACTGAGGATGTGTAGCAGCCCGCCTCTACCCAGAATGAAGCACGAGCCTCCCTGTCCTTGATCCTTGTGAATTCGCCCGATGGTCCGCTCCAGCCAAACTTTGTCTTCCGACAACATCCACATACTGGTGCGCGAGGTCTGCCAATGGGTTTGATCGCGCCAGAGGATATTGTGAACTGTCCGGCCAATACCGAAAACCAGAAAAACTGCCAAGATGGCCGCTGCCCAGGCCGGGGAGATTCGCCGGCGTCGGCTCGCGGTGGCCGTACTTATCCCCCAGCAGACGACAAGCCCGAGGGCAGGCATCACGTGCACCAGGATTCGGTAAGTTACCGGATGCCAGAGGCTCATTATGAAACCCATGCCTGAAAAAACTACCAAGGCTCCTACCACTGATGAGGTCTCTGATGAATATCGCGGGCGCGTCCTTAGCCAACTGACCATAACGCCAACCCAGGCGGCAAACGCAAACGGATGCGGTTCGATTAGCCCTAAGAATTGTTTAATGCCGGCCATAGATAATGAGGTGGGGTAGAGGTGTCGGGCCAGCAGTTCCCACTGCCACAGATATGAGGTGCCCGAGGCTTGTGGGGCTTTCAGCGTATAATATTGCATCAACTCCCCGATGTGCTGCCTATAAGCCCACAGCCCTACCCCCAAGGAAACTAACGCCACGCCAGTGACAAACAGGCCGGTTTCCCGCAGCGCTGGTAGCAGCGTGCGTTTTGGCCGTGTACCTGGGATTACCCCAGTGGCCTTGAGGATTGCCCACACTAAGAATGTGCCGAGGACCTGAACGCCGCTGGGCTGATAAGTCCAAAAGGCTAAGCCGGCGCAGACCCCGGCCAGTACAGTGCCGTACAGCCGCTTCTCACTGACCATAAAGAATACAGCCCCGGTGGCGAAGAAGGCTCCGAGGGACAAATAGGGCGACGCGCTTTGGCCTATCACACCCAGGCGGTTACCCCACACCAGACTGAATAGGACAGCAACCAAGCACCACAAAGTTGAAAGCCGTAGCTTGCGCCCCAGGCCAAAGATCCATAGCCCTTCCAGACTCCCTATGACTCCACTGCCCAACTCCGACACCGTTGTAGTGATACCGAATACTCTGAACAGTAATGCCACATAGAGGATACTCAAGGGGGTGATAACAGCCACCGTATCGGCGTATAGTCTGGCTCCCCGCGCCACCTGAGCCGCCGTAGCAATGTACGGGTCATTCATTATGCTGAAGAACCGCCCCGTCAGACACCAGGCATACACGATACAGACGATTACTAACCCAATACCACCCCAGAGCACGGAGTATCTTACTATTAGACTGTGCCCACTAGTTTTGCTCGCGGTGGTTGCCATAATCTATTTAGCCAATATCTGTGGGGGAACACTGTAGCCATAACTGCAATCGCACACTCTGGGCGAAGCCACAACAAGCCCGAAGACGCGCCAAGACTTACGGGTTAGAGTCCACCAATGCCGCGGCCTATTCAGTGTCGGACCAGCAGGGGGACGTAATGCTACCAATTGGTCAGTAGGGAGAGGTGTACTGCAATTCTGGGTTGCTGATAACTCGACGGTGGCAGAGGTCATTGGGAGGTGGCAATGCTTGTCTGGCGTGCCAGCCACCCGCGTACACGCCTGTGGTATATTTGGTTGACAGTCCAGACCAGCGGCTTGAAACGCCGGGCAGTGCGCTTGATAATTCCCCGCCACGAATAGCAATGCTCATAAATCCACTCCAGGCCGCCCTCCAATTTCTCGATACTCAACTGACGCGGACGAAAGCAGACGTGGTTGCCATTGTACTTGGTCCAATCCCGTTCTATTATCCGCCCTTCACGTTCCATCTGAGCGTAGAAGCGGGTACCGGGCAGTGGAGTAAGTATCGTGAACTGGGGCACATCAATCTGGGTCTCTTCAGCAAATTCAGCGGTTCGCTCGAAAACGTCCTCGTCATCATGATCCAGGCCGAACATAAAAGCACCGACAATGGCAATACCGTTGCCGTGCAACCTATTGATTAGTTCGCGGTACTTTTCTACCACGTTAATGCTCTTGCCAATGTCAGCCAGATTCTGGGGGCAAAGCGTCTCCAAGCCCACAAAAAGGGCTTCACAGCCGGCCGCCGCTGCATTAGCAATCAACCGAGGTGTCTTGAGCATAGTAGTAGAGGCTTGGGCGAAGAAGCCTTTTTTGAGGTCTTTAAGGCGTTCAAATAATTTCTCAGCGTAAGAGGGCTTCCCCATTATATTATCATCCACAAAGATAAGCGGCTTGCCCTTTAACTGCTCGATTTCTGCCACGACCTCGTCTATTGGCCGGGTCCGGTAAGTTCGGCCAAAGAAAGTAGAAACGGTACAAAAGGAGCAATCGTAGGGACAACCACGGGTAGCCTGGAGAGTATCAGGGCCCCAATACCGGCTCAAATCCAGCAAGTCCCGCCGCGGCACCGGCAAGCCCGCCAAACTGGGAAACTGCTCGTGGCGATATATCTTCTGCAAGTTACCGGCTTCAAAGTCTTCCAGTAACCGGGGCCACAGGCCTTCAGCCTCACCAATTACGACTGCATCAACGTGTTGGAGGGCTTCTTCGGGCAGGGCCGAGGCGTGCATCCCGCCCATCACCACCGCAATTCCTCGTTGGCGGAAGCGGTCGGCAATCTGATAAGCGCGGGGCGCCGCCGAAGTCATAGCGGTCAAGCCCACCAAGTCTGTGTCGCGGTCGAAGTCTACCGGCTCGAGTGCTTCATCGGTAATAGTAACACCTATCTGGGGCGGGGTAAGCGCCGCCACTGTCATCAGTGCTAAGGGGGGAAACAGACCTTTCTTAGGCTGGTGCGCCGGCTCCCCATAGGTTCTAAGAGTATCCGGGGCCACTAAGTAGATGTCCATAAAGGATTCTTCTTTCCTCACAATATGGCAGGTCACATGGCACAGGTTCTTAACCTGTGCGGTTTGGCGGTCGAGGCAAGGTTAGAGAACCTCGCCTACACGACAATATTGCTGCCCGGGCGAACCTCTGCCCGGCGTTAAGGTAGTTGACAACGAATTAACCCGGCGCAAGCCACTGTCCATCAGAGTATTCTTCCGCTAGTCCCTTGTAAACGCCGCTTTGCGTCCATAACCGATCGGCAATTTCGCTCCATTCCTTGGCCCGTTGCCGCACTCTGGGGTGCAGCTCTGTCAATACAGTTTGCCCCTCCTGCGTAGAAGAGGCATCAGTAGTTTCTACTGCCCCTTTCAATACTTCAGGGTGGTCAACAATCTGGCAAGGAGCCAGGGGATTGTTTTCCTTCTCCTGCTGGCCTTTTCTTATTATCTCGAAGAAATCGCTCTTTATGGCATCCAGCAGTGGAGTATCCGAGTCACTATCGTGAATATTATGCGCCGAATACAGTATAAACACGCAGGGACATATATCTCCCTGGTGATTTATGTGCATATAGCCGTTAGGCCGCCCCGCTGCGATACATCCTTGCACAAGCGGGCCTGAGTTCCAGAAATCAGCAATAAAAATGGGACGGGTGTTGAGCCATTCCCAGGTTTTGTGCGCTACTATCTCTCTTTGCTGGGGCGAGACCATCAGCGAGAAATCAGGGCTACGGCCTACGGGCACATACATAAAGTACCAGGCATAAAAGCAGCCTTTATCCATTAACATCTCCACAAATTCATCCGAAGCCACTACGTCTACATTTTGAGTGGTATAAGTTACCGAAGCGCCGAAGAATACTTTGTGTTGGCGTAGCAAATCCATGGCGTCCATTACTTGGTTATAGACACCATCACCGCGGCGAGCGTCAGTTTCTTCTCTGAATCCTTCTACACTAATCGCCGGTGTAATATTGCCTAACTGCTCCATATCTGCCGCCATGTCCTCATCAATCAGAGTGCCGTTGGTGTACATCAGGAAGACCATATCCTGGTATTCCTGCAAAAGGTCCTTGATACCCCGCTCCTCGCCTTTGATATGGTTCCAATACATAGTAGGTTCGCCGCCCGTGATGGTGATGAACCGTGTACCCCAGCCGCGCACCTCCTCAATTATCTTCACCATATCCTGGTAAGAAAGATTCGGCTCGGTATGGCCGTAGGCGCCGGCGTAGCAGCCGATGCAGTGAAGATTACAAGCTGCCAGGGGGGAAATTACTACGAACGAAGGGGGCCACAGGCTATGTTCTCGCTCAAAGCGCTTCCTTTGGCGGTAGCCTCGCCACGTGTGTCCCAAAAACAGGGTGACAAATCCTTTGAGGAAATTGCGGTTGGTATCTCTGACGATTCTCCTGATTAACTCAATGGACGAATGGTCATGATCAAGGGCCCATTGCAGTTTGCTTAACTGTCTACGATGCGCACCCGGCGGGGCAATCAACTTGCCCACTCGGGCTATATTGCGCAGGCCAGAAATCAACCGCTCTTCATCTTCCGCCAGATTCAGGACAGTATTGACAAATCGATCCTTAAGTGCCATCATCTTACTCACTCCTTGAGTAAGTGCTCAATTGGCCTCTATCCCTGCCAGCCCACCTCAATCAAAGCGACTCGACAATTAGCCGGTGATGGAAAATAAGTTTGGACTATAGCTAAGTAACTTCACCTACTTCTATGTGTGCGACTGTCCGGTTATTTACAGTTGACTTACTCGGCGCGGTCGGCAATACCTTTGTTGTGCTAACTGATTAGATATTGGTTCTCGATTCGTTACATAATACCTTCCTCGGCGAATTCTTCCGAGATTGACGCTGAGCGCCCACGGGTTACATTGTTTCATTATACTCTTCTCTGTCCAACTCATCAAATCCTTCCCGACTACCTCTCTTGCAATTGTGTAACACATATTGTAGAATAGTAACACTATGTGCGGCAAGTGCGACAAACGGTTTAGGTGGGTGGTCACCGCGGCGATCATCCTGGCGACAGGAATTACCATATTCGGGTGCGGCAAACAGTCGCCGCCACGGCAGCCAGTGGCCCAGGAATTGAGTGTAGGCATCAGCACTGATGTTGATAACTGGTATTTGGACAGATTTCCCGATGGCGATGCCCGGTTCGTATGGTCGCAAGTCTATGAGACGCTGGTGAGGCTCACTCCTGACCTGAAAATCAAGCCCCGCCTGGCAACCAGTTGGGAATCCGCAGACGAGGGACAAACTTGGACATTTCACTTGAGGAAGAATGTTCGGTTTCACGACGGCACCCTCTTTAACGCCCAGGCGGTGGCTTTCTCGTATAGTCCTACCTCTTATGCGATTCGGACGATTTTGCAGGCCGCGGAGCGGGTGGAAACGGTAGATGAATACACCGTGCGGTTTATCCTCTCGCGCCCTATGGCCCTCCCGTATTACCTCACTCACATCGGCTGGCCCATAATGTCGCCAAGTTGCATAGAGGGGCAAGGTAAGTTTATCAGACCCATTGGAACCGGGCCGTTCCGATTTCACACTCAGGATAGTGACCAACAGGTGGTGCTGGTGCGAAATAATCATTATTGGGGTCCGCGGCCTCAACTCAGCAGAGTAACCTTTAAGATTATTCCTGATGCCACGGCTCGGGTGATAGCCTTGGAGGCCGGAGACGTAGATATGATAGTGAAGGTGCCCGGGCCCGAAGTCGCTCGGCTGGAAGAGCACCCCGATATCAGCGTCCATCGGGGAATGTCAACTTTTACCGACTTTATTCAGTTCAACTGCGAGCGACCACCCTTTTCTGATCTGTATGTGCGTCAAGCCGTGGCGCATGCCATTGACACTGAAGAGTTAGTGGCGACGGTGTTGGAAGACATCGGGAAACCAGCGTACGGACGGCCCTATTCTCCTATTATGCTTTATGCAAATCCTAACTTGAATCTACCCGCTCACGACATAGATAAGGCCAAAGCGCTGCTCGCCGAGGCTGGCTGGACAGATGCCAATGGTGACGGCCTGAACGAGAGAGATGGCGAGCCGCTGACTGCTACCCTGCTGGTAACTACCAATCCCAATGTCGGAGCCGGGGGTCGTTTCATATCCCTGGCCGAAGCCATCCAGGAACAACTGCGGCAGGTAGGCATCCAGGTCATGATCCAATTGTTAGAGGGCGGAGCCTTCCTGAATGCGGAAAGAGAAGGCAACTTTGATATGCTGCTGCGGACGGGCCACTACGTGTGGGGCAGCTATCCGCGGCATTTCTTCATCCACCACTCGCAAAATCCTTATTCGCATATAAAGAATGCCGAACTTGACAGACTGATAGACCACGCCGACGCAACGGTCGATGCGCAGCAGCAGTGCGACCTGTACCATCACCTCCAGCAGATGACGGTTGACTTACTGCCGGCGTTCTACTTGGTTCATCAGGAGAAGATCGTCGCCACCACTGCCAGGGTAGGCGGCTATGAGTTATCCGCCGAACCGCCGTGGCTAAATCTGCACGGCGTTTACATCAAGCCCGCGCCCTAAACGTGTGTCGTAGGAGGGGTCGGTTGAACGCAGTGAACCCGGCCCGCAAGCCGGTGTCTGCCGTTAAATCGAGGGACATCCGCCCGGCCCTGAGCCTGCCGAAAGGCCTGCCCTGAGCCTGCCGAAGGGTGCCCCGACTTGGTGGTTAAGTCCCAGTAAATTCCAATGCTCAGTTACCTTGCCCGACGAATTGCACTAATGCTGGTCGTGGTCATCGGCGCTACGCTGCTGGCCTTCGCGGTTATGGACTTAGCGCCGGGTGATACTGCCGAATTGATTGCCTTTGCCCGCTACGGCGAGCAACTCACCCCGAGGGAGATTGAGCGCGTGCGCCAGACCGAGGGCTTGGATGCTCCGCTGCCGGCGCGCTATGTCCGATGGCTGGGCCACGTAGTGCATGGAGATTTGGGGACATCGCTGACCACCGGCGAATCGGTTACCTCCGAAATATCACATAGACTACCCGCTACCGCCCAGTTGGCCGCAGCCAGCATTCTCATCGCGCTTCTGATAGGCATTTCAGCGGGAATTATCTCGGCGACACAACGTGATACGGCGATAGATAGCATCAGCCGCTTGAGCGCCATCTTAGGGGTGGCGATGCCCAATTTCTGGTTAGCCTTACTGCTTATTTTGCTCTTTTCACTGACCCTGGGCTGGCTACCGTCTTTTGGGAAAGGCGACATTCGCTATCTGATATTGCCGGCCTTAACTCTGGGCACAGGTATGGCTGCGCTGCTGGCCAGGATTATGAGGTCCAGCCTGGTGGAAGTCCTGGCGCAGGACTACATCAGGACAGCCCGAGCCAAGGGTCTCAGCGAATATGCCGTTGTATTCAAGCATGCTCTGAAAAATGCCCTGATTCCGCCGGTTACTATAGCCGGTCTGCAGTTCGGACGCCTTCTGGAAGGGGCAGTGATTGTGGAGAGCATATTTGGCTGGCCCGGGCTGGGACGGCTGCTGGTTGAGTCAATATTCACCCGCGATTTCGCTATGATTCAAGGTTGCGTGCTGGTTACAGCTATGCTACTTGCAGTTATCAATCTGCTGGTAGACATTTCTTACGCGTGGCTTGATCCCCGAATAATATACCAGAGGAGTAGGCCATAGTGCATGAGGCAGTATTAGCCATCATTCGCCGCACTGACCCTCTCGCCGAAGCGCTGCACCGACTGGCTCACAACCGAGTGGGGATGCTGGGAGTTGTACTAATTGCGTGCTTGGTAATCGTGGCAGTAATGGGGCCTTGGTTGGCTCCCCATAATCCTATTCAACAGGATTTAGGCCAGCGGCTGGTTGGCCCTTGTCACCAGTTTCCGCTGGGCACTGACGACCTGGGGCGCTGCGTGCTCAGCCGCATAGTTTATGGCGCCAGAACTTCGCTGCTGACTGCCTTCATAATTGTGGCCGCTGCTGCTGCCATTGGCTTGCTGCTGGGGCTTGTGGCAGGCTATTTCGGCGGATTGGTGGATGAGGTAATTATGAGAACAGTAGACATTATGCTGGCGTTTCCGGGCATAATTTTTGCCTTGGTAATTGTGGGGATTCTGGGACCAAGTCTGCTGAATGTGATGCTCGGTTTGGCCCTGGTACACTGGACCGGCTACGCCCGGCTGATGCGGGGCGCGGTGCTCTCAGTTAAGGAGGAAACGTTTGTGGAAGCAGCGCGGGCCTTGGGGGCCGGGCCGCTGCGCATTATGTGGCGGCATATATTGCCTCACTGCCTGGCCCCGATGGTAGTTATGGCAACCCTGGGTATGGGCCATATTATTCTGGCCGCTGCCGCCCTCAGTTTTCTGGGATTGGGGGCCCAGCCACCCACGCCCGAGTGGGGCGCAATGCTTAATAGCGCCCGCCAGTTTATGCGATCCTGTCCTTATCTTATGACCTTCCCGGGTTTGGC
>JALGUR010000102.1 GCA_029820565.1 Candidatus Zipacnadia bacterium | reverse complement strand
CTTGACGATGAATAACATTGTTTGTATCTACCGATCCCGACTGATTCACTTAGCAACCGGATGCGGCTGCCAGTTACTCGTTATAATAATACTTTTGGCTCTGACAAGCAACACTACTCACACCTGCAATATCAAACCTTCTTCAGGCACAAACTGATGCAGATAAATTCTTCTATCAGACGCTCCTCGCTCTTGGTAGATGCGGGGATCACTTCCAGTATCAGGTAATTGCAATCTACCGGTTCCAGTACCTCAGAGAGCGGATTGGATTCGTAACAACGGTGCGACTCTTCAAGTACTTCCAGCAGTGGCTCCATCTGGACTTTACCTATCTCATTGTATTGCGGCGTGAACGGCCAGTGAGCGCTTGCGTCTGGGCTGGTCTGCTGGAGGTGGATAACCTCGGAGACCGCGCCGAACTGGCGTGTCCATTGTAAATAATCCAAATCGGCACCGCTGAATCCATACTGCTGTCCGGCCTGATGCCCCACGTCCACAGTTGTGTACACCGGCACACCGTCATTGTCAATATTTACGGCGTGTAGGTACTCAGTGGTCTGGGCTAAGGTCCAGGGCACCTCCGATGGTGTGTACATCTGCTCGATATATAGCGCCTTGAGGCCCTTGTCCTTGGCTATAACGGCCAGTTCGCGTACCTGAGCATAGATGCGGGCTATAGCCTTCTTATACTCCTCAGGCTGTTCCCAGACTTCTACCGGTACCGCATCAACATGGCCGCCCAACCGGTCGGTGCCCATAGCCCGGGCCAGGTCCATTGCTTCCATCAGCCACTGGCGCATACGCCGGCGAGGTGCGGGATGGCTGTGGGACAGGCCGTGAAACCGGTGCGTGGCCATCCCCGTGTATAGGTCAATGATAAAGATGCCATGGCGAGCCGCCGCAGCCTTAATCTCCTGGGCCAAACTCATCTGAAATTCTTTATCACCCATAAAAAATGGGTCAATGCTATCGGCGCAGAACTCGTGAATATCAAAACCCACCTGGCGCGTAATGCGCATAATATTATCCGGCCTCTCCCAGCGACGGGTGGCGAAAGCACCATCTAAACCTAATCGCAGGCAAACTTTGCGGGACATAACTATCCTCCGGGTGATGATTTAGTGCAAGTCACTGGCCGCAACGCCTTCCATCTACCAATTCGTCCTGCAACTGCGATGACCTCCCAAGACAAAGGAGAGAAGAGGCTTAAGTAGCGCGAAAAAGTGTGAGCAGTAACCGCTCAGGGTATACTTTTCCTAAAGATAAGTTCAAGAAGCTAAAGGAGTGCCGAATCTGGACCGCGGTGATGCAGTGTCCAACCAACTGGCTGAGCAGCGGGTCACGGGTATTCGCACTGCCCTCATAATTGCGGTGGTCGTGGTCGTGCTGCGCTATGTGCCCTGGACCAGCAATCTGTTTGTGTTCTCAGTTGTTGAGCATTTCGCTTATGATGTGGCCTTTGACCACCGCCCGCCTCAGCCGCCCTCTGATGTAGTAATTATTGCCATAGATGATGAGAGTCTTCGCGCGGACCGACTGGGGCGGTTCCCCTGGTCGCGAGGAGTTTATGCCGACTTATTAGACCGACTATCCACTGCCCAAGTAGTCGCTTTTGATGTGCTCTTTACCGAGCCGGACCGCTACGAGCCTGAGGCCGACGCCCGCCTCGCTCGGGCTATTCGTGGTCACGGGCGCGTGGTTTTAGGTGCCTACAAGCGAGTCAAATCTGAGTATACCGGCCAAGACTCGGCTAAGATGCCCGGCTATCCTATGTCCGAGGGCGGTCCAGGCCCCTTGCAAACTATCCAGCCCCTGAATTTCACCCCACCTATACCTTCGCTGGCTGATGCGGCCGCCGGTATCGGTTATGTGGATATTGAGCCTGACGCCGACGGCGTCTACCGCCGTGTGCTGCCTCTGCGGGCGGGCTATGACGGAAGTATCTATCCCCATTTCGCTACCGAAATCGCTCGTGTGGCCACCGCCACGCTGCCTGAACAGATAGTGCGGCAGGCCCCGCGCGGCCAAGTAACTCTCGCGGGGCGCCCCGGTTATCTCAATAGAGACGGGGCGCTACTCATAAACTACTGTGGACCGACCGGTACCATTCGCCAATATAGCTTCTGGGAAGTGATAGATGGCCAGATGCCCGCGAGCGACTTTGCCGACAAAATCGTCTTGGTAGGAGCCACTGCGCCTGGCCTCTATGATATCCGCTATGCTCCGTATCGCAGCGATAATCGGTTCTTCCTCGGCGTAGAGACTAATGCCAATATCGTCAATAGTCTTCTGCATATGCCGCCCTTGACGGATGCTTCCCAGACTGTGGTGTGGCTGTTATTTGCTGCCATCCTCGGCGCTGTAGCCGGCTGGAGTGTATGGACCAGTGGCGAGACAATGGGGCCCATAATCGGGGTATTGATTCTGGGCCTTGTAGCACTGCCTTCCTTTTTTGTGGTATTCTATTGTCTTGATCAGGTACTGCCTTATGGGGCTATTGTGCTGGCCGCTGCTCTGCCGGTAGGAATAGGTATTTACGAGCGCCTCGGCGCCGAGCGGCGCATGATTCGCAGCCAGTTCGCGGTGTACGTCTCGCCGGATGTGCTGCAGATGCTGATGAAGGATCCGGAGATAATCCGCCGGGGCCAGCGGCGGGAGATAACCCTGCTATTCTCTGATGTGCGCGGCTCAACTGCTCTGTCGGAGAATACAAGCCCTGAAGTCTGGTTGGCTCAACTCAATGAGTATATGAGTTATATGACTCAGGTCATATTTGCCTATGACGGGTACTTGGATAAGTTTATGGGGGATGGCATAATGGCGGCGTGGAATGCCTTCGGACTTCAGAACAATCATGCCGAACTGGCGGTACGCGCCGCTCTGGCGATGCTGGAGCGCCTGGAAGGCCTACGAGACTATTGGGAACAGGCTGACAATCGCGCTCCTTTCCGCATAGGCATCGGGCTGCACACCGGCGAGGCGGTTATGGGCGATGCTGGCTCCGACCAGCGTCGCCAGTACACGGCTATTGGTGATACGGTCAACACCGCCGCCCGCCTTGAGGCAATGAATAAGGAACTGGGCACTACCCTGATTATCACCGAGGCTACTGCCCAGCGCGTCAAAGACCTATTTGAACTGCGTCCCATCGGCGAAGTGGCGGTGCGGGGACGCAGCCAGTCTGTCTTCGTATACGAGGTATTAGGTGAAAAAATCCAGCCGCGTGAGGCGAAAGAAGGTGGCCGTGATGCTCAAGTGGTTTCGTAAGAAGAAAAAGCCCAAGACCGAAGAAGAAGTGTTAGCCGATGCCTTTGCCGACGTCAGGAAGGGGTTGGACAAGAAGGCGCGAACTCGCCAGCGCCTGTATCGGCGCTGGTGGCCGCAATGGCTGGACCGGCGGGTGGTTTTCGGATTGTTGATAATTGCCGGAGTCATCATTGTAGATGGAGTGCGGCGCGAGAACGAGGAGTTTTATGCTACTATCACCAAACTCTATGGCTCGGTCTGGGTCCAGTCCAGACAAACGGCTGGGGGCAAGGCGGCCGCGGTCGGCGATAAGTTGCAGGACCATAACGTCCTCAGCACTGGGCCGGGGTCCAGTGCGGTCCTGGACTTTCCTGACGGCAGCGTGGTTACCGTTGGTGAAGGCACCCAGTTTGTGGTCAAACTCCTGGAATATAGCCGAGGCGGAGGATGGCGTGAGCGGTCTTTCTTCGTACAAGTGGGAAAAATCTGGGCCCGCATCTCGCCCAACTTCGGGGAGAAGTCCGAGATGCGCGTCTATACTCCCTCTTCTATCGCTGCCGTACGCGGAACTACCTTTTCCGTCTATCAAGACCCCAAAGGGCAAAAGAGCGAGATTTGGTGCAGTCAAGGCTATGTATCTACGGCTGGTTTCCGGGGCGCCCCTCAACTTCTGTACGCCAATACGGCCACCAGCGTCAAACTGGGCCAGCCCGTGACAAGACTGCAGACGCTGACGCGCACTCAGCAGCAGAGTTTCACCCAGGAGGACCTGCTCAAGCCCATTCCTCCCGAGCATTGGCTGAAAACCTTCGAGTTGACGGTCACTCAGGTTCTTGACGCTCCCCTCTCTATATTGGGCATTGGCAACAGCAGTTGGGCCATGGGCGCGGCTGATTTCGCCCGCCGTGCCACCACTCTGGAAGCCCTGCGACTCCTCCATCAGCATCTGGAAGGATGGCCTACCTATCCGGAGTTTGTCAACCCTGCCACCCTGGAGCAACTCAGCATTCCCTACCAGGAGCGCCAACGGATTGTGTCGGTGTTCAATGGTGGGGCTATTGACTTGTACCGCCAGTTAAGTGGCGGGCGCGGTTTTGTTCTCTTCGCTCGGGCCCGCGACAAACGTCGCACCCTCTACAAACTCACCCCCTACGGCCCGCAATCAGCCACCGCGGACGAACTCCAGGCCTACTGGTAGCCGGTCACATTGCGTGTCGTTGTCGTGTGTAGGGGCGGAAGTTGCACGCAACTTCCGCCCGCCGTTGAATAGCATTCGGTGGCACAGGCATCCTGCCTGTGTAGATGATGCTCAGGTAGGATATGGTCCCAATGTTTGTAAGAGCGGCATCCTTGCCGCGCTTGCCCGCCAAAGCTGCTTTCACAGCGAAGGCGGGACCGCTATCGGGCCAGAGATGGCCCTCCCACAATCTGCATTCGTGTGCTTTGTTGTAGTTTGCTGTCCACTGACCACTGTCCACTGACCACTGTGTTGATAGACAAATCATCCCCCGGAATCTACACTTGTATAGTAGAGGCTGACTACCTCCAGTCCGTCCGGGAAATCTGATGAATCAGGCTAACAAAACAGATGACCGCTACTTGCTGGCCGCGCTGGCCGGCGGTGATATGGAGGCTTTGGGTCGGCTTTACGACGCCTACGCCCGGCCCGTATATCATCTGCTGCTGGCCCGGGTCGCGGACAGGGAAACAGCCGAGGACCTGCTGCAGGAGGTCTTTATGGCCCTACTGGATCAGGGGCGCAAAGCGGCCCGCATTCGCAACCTGCCCGCCTACCTATTTGCCATTGCCCGCCGCAAAGCCAGCCAATCTCGCAATCACCGGCCTCCGACAGACAATCTGGATAACCTGCAGTTGGTAGATGTCGGGACAAACCCGGCGGAAGCGGTGGCCGTGCGCGAGGCACTTAATGAACTGCCCACCGAGCAGCGGGAGGTGGTAGTCCTGAAAATCTGGCACGATTTGACTTTTGAGGAGATTGGGCAGGCCCTACAGATTTCGCCTAATACCGCCGCCAGCCGCTACCGTTATGCGATGGAGAAATTGCGTATCATTCTGGGAGAGATGAATGATGAACTATGATGAGTTGGAAAGCCGTCTGCGACAAATTCCCTTGAATCAACCCCACCCGGAGGTGAGGCGGCGACTTCTGCGGCAGGCGGCAGGTCGGTTTCGCGCGCAACGGTGCGGGAGGGCGCTGCGATGGGCCTTCGCCGCAGCGGCCGGAATCCTGATTGTCGTCAACCTGGTCTTCGGCCAGGCTCACGAGCACCGCTTGGCGGCCCTCACCGGCCGCCCTGCAGTTGCACAAAGTCAAGCCGGTGCCGCCTACGCTCAGACTTTGTTAGAAAGAGAGCAGATGCTGCAGGATATATTAGGACCCAATGGTAGCTAAGGAGGGATGATGATGGGACACAAATCTTTTCCTGCGTTTGCAGCCATAGGTCGCTGGCTGGTACGGATTGCGCCGAAGGTGGGCTTGGGCCTGCTGGTCTTATTCGTGCTGCTGGCTATTCCCTGGACCTATTTCAATATCAAGTGGGGCCGCCAGTTGGAGGCCGAATTGGCCGCCCTGAAGGCCCAGGGAATGCCTTTGACTATGGTAGAAGCCGCCCCCAAGCCCGTCCCCGACGACCAAAACGCCGCCGTACTGTATCAGAAGGTTTTCAAGGTGCAGTTTCAGCCGGGCAAACCTTCTTCCCTTGAGGAGGGTATGGCTGGATTGTCG
>JALGUR010000038.1 GCA_029820565.1 Candidatus Zipacnadia bacterium | reverse complement strand
GCAGGAGTCATCGTCCTGGCGGAGTGCTTCAGGCGCTGACACATCATAGCGCTGAGCACCGTAGGTGCGGCCACAAGTGTGGTAGAAGACATCCCGGGGAAGAATGCGCTCCCGACGCAGAGGAGGAATCTCTCGGGGAATAAGATTCTCCCACGGCTCGCAGCCGACTACCCCCAGCACATGTGCTGGTTGCCAGGCCGAATCATCAAATTCGGCCTGTTGCCAACCCATGACCTCGCCGTTAGCATCGCATATTTCCTTGAACCCGCCGCGGTGGCCAGAGATAGGCTCGGTTCGCTGCTGCTGGGAGGGGTCGTGGAGGACCCTCCAGGAACTGTCGCTGATCAGCACCGTCTGCCCCGCTATGTCGAGTTGGAACAGGAATCCACCAGGTCCCGGGTCTTGCCGAAGCACCGATTCCATGGTTGGTCCGAAGTTGTAGCAATGGGCGGCAATGACGTTCGGGCCTTGCTTTAGAAACTCGCCGACCTCGTAGCAATCAAAGTACTGCCACTTGGGGTACGACGGGCTCGGTCCGCGTCCGACGCAGCGCCCATTTATGTACAATTCATAGATACTGTTGGCGCTTACCCAGCAGATGGCTTGTTCAGGCGTGCTATCCAACAATAGTTCCTGCCGCAGCAGTAGATGGAAATTGTCCATATCCTCCTGCGGCGGGTGCCAAATCCACTGTGCCTCCCACCGAGCAGGCGGCTTGGGGGGCTTATAGGCTGACATATTCAGCTCACCTCCTACGATGACAGTCCGGCTGCATTCCAGTCAGCCAGGAATTGCTCCACCCCCGCGTCAGTGAGGGGATGGTTGAACATTTGCTCCAGGATGTTAAAGCGCATAGTAGTGATGTGTGCGCCCATCAGCGCCGCTTGTGCTACGTGCAGAGGATGGCGGACCGCGGCCACAATTACCTCGGTGGTAAAGCCATAGTTGCGATAGATCTGCAATATCTCCTCAGCCAGCAGCATCCCATCATGCCCCACTGTATCCAGACGGCCCACAAACGGTGAGATATAGGTGGCTCCGGCCTTGGCGGCCAGCAAGGCTTGATTAGCCGAGAAACACACTGTGGCATTGACTTTGATGTCCTCTTGGGCCAGTACCGGAATTGCTTTGATACCTTCCTTGATTACTGGAATCTTGACGACAATGTTGGGCTTCCACGACGATACCATCCGCGCTTCTTCAATCATACCTTCAGCCTCAGTGCTAATCACCTCCGCACTGATCGGCCCCGGGCAGATATCACAAATTTCTTCAACTACTTCGCGGAAGGGCCGCCCAGAAGCGGCTATATGACTGGGATTGGTGGTCACCCCATCTACTATTCCCCACGACACACCAGTGCGAATCTCTTCTACATCGGCAGTATCCAGAAATATTTTCATAGTATCTGACCTCCTCAAATTTGAAATGGGATACAATTACGTTGATGAATATCTGCCGGCACGTTTACGCTCTAACTGAGATTAAAGGTAACGGTTTTCCACTCGGTCATCTCTTCAATGGCATACATTATGCCTTCACGGCCAACCCCGCTGTTTTTCACGCCGCCATAGGGTTGAAAGTCCACTCGCCACCAGCAGGTTTCATTGATATTTACCCCGCCCTGGTCAACAGCATCAGCAAACTTAAAGGCAGTGGGAATATCCCGGGTGTAGATACCCGTCTGGAGGCCATAGGGAGTAGCATTGGTCAGTTCAATCGCCTCATCCATATCTTTAATCGAACAGATGACCACTATGGGGGCAAAAGCCTCCTGGCAAGTTACCTTTTCTCCCCACGGCACATCTACCAGAACGGTAGGCCAGAACAGATTGCCTTCCCGTCTGGCCCCACATAGCGCCCGGCCGCCGGCTGCTATTGCTTCCTGCATCCACTGCTCAGCCTGCTCGGCGGCCGAAAGCGAGATCATTGGGCCGACATCGGTGGCTTCATCCAAAGGATCGCCTACTGTCAACTTCTCTGCTTCAGTTACATAGCACTCCACGAACTCCTCGTAGATAGGCTGGTGGACCAGAATCTTTTGCACCGAGATGCACACCTGACCGGCTACCCCAAAGGCTCCAGTGATGAGTCGGGGCAGAGCCGCTTCCCAGTCGGCATCGGCCATCACGGTAACCGAGGAACTGGAGCCTAATTCCAGGTGCAGGCGCTTGATGCCGGCTTGCTGGGCCAGCGTCCGGCCCACTTCCGCGCTGCCGGTGAAATTGACGACCCGCACCCGGTCATCAGTAATCATCGGCTCAGCCTCAGCACCGCTGACGGTTACTACGTTGCAGGCTCCGGGCGGAAAGCCGGCCTCATCAATCGCCTTAGCCATTGTTAGGCAAGCCAAGGGGGATTGGCTGGCGGGCTTGAGTATCACGCTATTGCCCGCCGCCAAGGCCGGACCGACTTTGTGGGCGCTGAGGGCCACGGGGAAATTGAACGGACTAATAGCGCTAACTATGCCACAGGGGACTCGTTTGCAAAAGCCCTGCCGTCCCTCTCCACCGGGTGCGGCGTCAAAGGGAATGACTTCACCGGCAATATGGCGGGCCGCGTCAGCACAGAGATCAAAGATTGCCGGAGGTCGGGCGGCCTCACCGCGTGCTTCCCGGATAGTCTTGCCCACTTCGCCGACTAATAGTTGGGCGATTTCCTCCTGACGATCAGCCAGCAACTGCGAGGCCCGTCTCAGAAGTTCGCAGCGCTGATGAGCGGGCATTGCGGCCATCACATGGGCGCCCTGCTCAGCGGCATCAATGGCCGCGCGCACATCATCAGCATCAGCCGCCGGCACCGTATCTACCACGGTGCCATCAAACGGACTGCATATCTCCCGCACAACATCCTTAGAGACCCACTGTCCACCAATCAACATATCCATAGTAGTCTACCTCCATTTGCATAGGCGGGGTTCTCTAACCCCGCTGTGGTGAACGGCACAGGCCTTCGCCTGGAATGCCAGGCTACGGCCTGGGCTACGCTGGCTCTACCAGAAGCGCCCTCATCGCCGTGCCTGCGCGCTGGAGCTGGATTAGCAGCGAAAGCGCGGGCGACGGAAGTTAGCATAATTGGTCGCCACTTCTCCATTGAGAACTGCCGTTACGTCAGCCACTACTGCCTGCACTACTGCGTTTTGCGCTTCAGTAGTAAAGGCGGCTATGTGTGGAGTAAGAACTGTATTGCCAAGGGTATGCAGTCGGCTGTCTGGGGCAGGCGGTTCGCTCTCGCGCACATCCAGCGCCGCACCGGCAATCTGCCCGGATTCCAGGGCCTCGCCCAGGTCAGCCTCATTGACAATGGAGCCACGGGAAGTATTGATGAGCACCGCGCTATTCTTCATCTGCTGGAAAGCGTCACAGTCCAGCAGGTGGTGGGTCTCAACGCTCAGCGGGGTATGGACACTCACCACATCGGCTTGGGCCAACAGGTCAAATAATGACATCAACTCGCAGCTCAGTTGCTCTACTACCTCGCTATCCGGCGACAAATACGGGTCACAGGCAATTACCTGCATACCCAGCGCTTGGGCATAGGTCGCCACGCGTCGGCCAATATTACCCAGGCCGATGACCCCCAAAGTCTTGCCTGCCAGTTCATGACCGGTATGCTCATGGCGCAGCCACTGGCCCTGGCGCACGGACTGGTCGGCTTGGGGTATTCGTCGCAGCAGGGCCAGCATCAGGGCGATGGTGTGCTCGGCTACGGAGGTGGCATTCTGGACCGGGGCGTAACAGACTACAACTCCCAACTCACTGGCCGCCGCCACATCCACATTATCCAGGCCTGCTCCCGCCCGCCCCACCGCCAACAATTGGTCGGCCCCCTGGAGCAATTCCGCCGTCACCTGGGTGCGGTTGCGTACAATCAGCGCCCGGGCAGTGCTGATAGCATCTGCCAACTCATCAGGGCGCTGCCATAGTGTCGCATCTTGATATACCGCGAACTGCTGGTCTAACTCGGCCATAGCCGGGCCCGTTACGTCTTCGGCTACTACTATATCAGCAGCATCGTTATTTCTCATACATATTCCCCTGGCCCGACGGGTCAGCTTTCTACCCGAAGCTGTGCAGGCGATTATGCTCCGCCGATGTGGAGGCCAAATATCATTGCCAGGCTCGCGCCGGCCACGATGAGCGCACCGATGAATCCCACTACCAACGGCTTGACGCCAATACCCTTGAAGGCCGCGAACTTGGTATTCAGTCCGATACCGGCCATACCTACCAATATCAGGAAGCGGCCAGTTTGATTGAAGATGTCAATACCAAAGTCAGTAAAAAACCCGTAGGTACGCAAAGCAACCATCACAAAGTATCCGAACAGAAACCACGGGAAGGCTTTCATCCAATTGACTTGCTTAGGCTTCTCAGACTCCGAGGTCGTTATATCGGTTGTCTCATCGGCATTGCTTGCCCCGCTTGCAGTCACGTGGTGACTATACCACAGGGCAGCGGCAAAGGCCAAAGGCGCGATAAAGGTGTTACGCACCAACTTAACGGCAGTGGCGGTCTTGCCCGCGATTTCCGAGAAGATAAAGCCGGCGCCGACCACTTGGGGAGTAGAATGAATAGCGGTGCCCGCGAACACGCCGAATATCTGATCTATCCCCGGGTGTTGGAACAACTGGAAGATCTTGGGGTACAGGATAATAGCCACCAAGCCCCATAGGCCGATAGTGCCAATGGCGTAGGAAGTCTCCTCCTCCTTGGCATCAATTAACGGCGAGGTCACCGCGATGGCCGAGCCGCCACAGATGGTGGTACCCACTGATAGCAGAATGGCCAGTTTTTGCGGTAGTCCAAAGGCTTTCGCCAAATAGTAGATGGTCCAGAAGCCGACTAACATAGTCACTATGATGACGGCAAACATCTGCACTCCCTGTGAGGCGATGTTATGAAAATCCAGGCCCGCACCGATGAGGACAATACCCCAAATAAGCGGCGTCTTAAAGGCCTTTATGCCAGCAGCCGTTGCCCGGGGAAGTAGTCCTATATTGGCAACGAGAATCCCCAGCACAATAGCGACGACCGGGGCTTCAAGCGGATTCTTTCCGCCCAAGACTATCTGTTTGGACGTGTAATAGGAAATCACCGCCACTACCAGCATAACTAACCAACCAGAAAAGTACTCTTTCTTTATCATCCAACTTAACCTCCTAACTTACGCCATATCAATTGTAGGCGGGCCATCCTTGGCCCGCCCTTCCCTGCCGTTCCTAAATGCTACAGTGGCTCAGGCATCCTGCCTGAGCATAAGTGACACGGGCTGGAAGCCTGTGCCACTGCGGTGCAAATCTCGCTCCTACTACGGCAACGGCTTGCCAATGTCGTCAAAGTAGGCTTTCTTGAGCGTGTCGCCTCGCAGACCATTGCGCAGCGCTTCCAACGTCAGTACCTCGCCAGGCGGGACGTTTCCCAGATTGACATTGGGCCCAAAGCGCAAAATCAGGTACTGCTGCTGCGATTTGATGGGTGCCTCCCACATCAGGTCATTGACGTCATCCACCCCGGCCAGCAGCGCCTCAATCTCATCCGCCACTACCTCGCCGGACTTGTCAAAGATGCCCACACCTTTGCCGGCGGCCCGCGCCTCAACGATTACTTTGAATGCGCCACATTCCAAGTCCTGGTGGAGTTGCTCTATTCGTTGCTCCATGGGCACCTCCATATTGGGGTCCTTTTTCCCTATCTCGGTAAGTACGGTAAAGCCCATGTCTACCGCGCTCTTAACGACCTCGGCACGCTGCTGGAGGCTCAACTCTATAGTGCCGTCCGATATCTCCATCCCCCGGAAGCCCAGTTGCTCAGCGTGGTCGAGGTATTCGCGCCAGTTGTCTTTCCAGATGGCCACCTCAATAAAAGTCCCGCCAGGCATGGTGACTATATCAGCATCATTAAGTATGCGGTTCTTCTCAATGAGGAAATCTTTATCGTAGAAGGCCGAGGTGCCAAACGTGAATTTGATATTGTCAATGTAATCAGCGGCGGCCTCCACCAAATCACGGGTCGCCACAAGGCCCATTCCCTTGTCAATAACCATAGTATAGCCGGCTGCGCGGGGCTTTTGGGTCCGCCCTGAGACCGGTGGGCTGAGAACTTCCTCCCAGGCTTTCATTACAACAGTCCCTCCAAACATGTTTGTGGTGAGCCGTATACTGATACAGTGCGAGTCAGATGCGGCGAATCTATTAGTCGGGTGACTGCTTTCAAGCGCCTGCCGGCCGCTTGCGGCCCTTGCAGCGGTGGCATCGGCACGCTCTCATACAGCAGTACCGGGCCCGCAACCTTCTCGGCAGCCTTATCATACAATGCTTTTATCGCCAATCGCGGATCCTCAATAGGCTGCAAAATGTGTGCGGGCGCTTCCTGCTCAATATGGGGAAAGACCACGAGTATCTCAGGATTGACTACCGTATCAGCATCAACCTGATGGTCCGACAGATCCACACACAGTTTCGTCGTCCACTCGGTTTCCACCACAGGCACATCCAGGCTCAAAATCTCGACGGCTCGGGGATAGTGATATCGCAAGTTAGCCACCCGCACGTTATCCAACAGCGAGCCCTTGAAGAAAGTAAGCTGCTCGTCTATTCTGAAGTGTACCATCTCCGTAGCCAGCACTTGCAGGCCCTGCTCAATCGCCCCCATCAGAAAACAACTCTTCCCGCTACCGGCACCACCGGCAATGATCAGCAGCCTATCGTCGTCAGGCTGGTATAAAGCGCAAGCGTGAAGATTGAAGATATCGTGCTCTTCTTCCAGCAGTGCTAACACATACCGAAAGAACAGCCCTTCGTTGCCGAAGATGGTAAAGCGGGGGTCGCTGCACCCCTCCTCCAACTGTCCGAAGTTGCCAGTGGCCACTACTCGATCCGGTTCCACGACTATGCGCGGCAAGGCCTGGGGGTCATCGCAGACATAAAGATAACCGTCCAATTGCTCACTGAAGGTTATCGGCTCCAGACGATGAAAGTCAGTCAGCAGTAGTGAGAACTTGGACGGGTGGAGCAACTGTTGATTGTTACTATCTATTCCGACGCTTGCCTCAACCACCTGCAGGCCACGGGGGCCGGCCGGTTGCTGGTCGGCCGGGGCCGCTGACGGTTCTTCCTCATTGTCCGGTCGCTGGATGACATCAACAAAATCGGACATGCGGCTACTTCCTTATCCCCATACCTGCATTTCCGGCCCGAAGACACACTTATGGCTGGCCTGTTCAAGTTCATATGCTGCGAACTGATAAGGCCAGCCACCGTCCCATCTTATTTGATTAGTATTTGTCTATTCTACGACTTGTCAGACTGTCTATTGGGGCTGCGGCCATTGAATGCCTGCATTATACGCTAATTGTGATAGTTCGTCAACCACGTCAGCAGGCAAGGGTATGCCCTCCTCCATTCGGGTTCGGCGCCGGTTAGACTCCAATTCTCCCGGCACAAATACCTCATCAAAGCCTGGCCGCGGCGGGCTGGCCTTTATCTGGTCAATCATAGTGTCCACGCGCTGTTTGAACTGCGCCAGTGGCATAAAGGCATTGGGGTCAATAGCCGCAAGGAAATGCCCTACATCAGCGCGACGGGTGAAATCTTTGTACATAGATCCTACTCCAGTGCCAAAGCCTGCCCCGGACAGCACTCCACAGAGGATATCCACGAGCAACGCCAGGGCATAGCCCTTAACTCCGCCCAACGGCAGGACGCTGCCCTCTAAAGCCGCCTGAGGATTGGTCGTGGGATTACCCGGGGCGTCTAAGGCCCAGTTGTCGGGAATCTCTTCCCCTTTCTTGGCGGCGGCAATGATGTTGCCCCGAGCCACCTGACTGGTCGCCAGGTCTATGATGATTGGGAATTCGCCGCTACTGGGACAGCCCAGGGCAATAGGATTGGTGCCGAAATAGGCTTGATAACTGCCCCAGGGTGGCATGGCTGGCTCCGAATTGGTCAGACTTACACCGATTAAGTCTTCATCGGTCGCCCGTTTGCAGTAATAGCCGGCGGCCCCAAAATGTTGACTGCCTTTGACCGTCGCTGCCCCGACCCCGTACTGACGAGCCAGGTCCATAGCCTTACTCATTGCAAAAGCCCCCGCCACCTGTCCCAGGCATCCGTGGGCGTCAACTACCGCTGTAGCCTTTGCGCCTGAAACTACCTGGGGCCGGGCCTGAGGATCAATCAGTCCCTTGTTAATGCGCTCAATGTAGATACCCAGGCGCGTGACTCCGTGGGTGCCAATTCCGGAGAGGTCAGCGTAGAGTAGCGAGTCGGCCAGCGTAGCCGCGTCGGCGGCATTTACCTCGGCAGCACAAGCAATACCTTGGATTACCGTGCGCAGTGAATCAACAGAAAAGTTCTGAACACTCATAGCATATCATCTGTTCCTACCATTGGACTCTTTCACACTGTGGATTGGTAGCCCATTACAGTCTTCGCTGCCAACCCACAAACTCCTGCCCATCGGCAAATGAAGGGCAGATGAATCATTGGGTCTGTTTATGCTCCGCAGGATTGACGAAGATTGATTTGGGTAGTATAATAGCAGTAGATAAATGGTTGAGGCAATAGGACAAGTTTGCTGCCGACGGCAGCCTATGAGGAGAAGGCACCCACTATGAATCAACATATTCTGCTGGTAGACGACCATGCAGATTTCCGACGCTCAGCCCAACTCTTTCTGGAAAAGAAGGGGTATCGAGTTACCACAGCCCAGGACGGCGTTGAAGCCCTTGAGCACGTAGATGAGGAAACTCCCGACCTGATTATCCTGGATGTTATGATGCCCCGACTGGACGGTTGGGCCACTCTTGAGTCCTTGCAAAGCCAGCCGCGAACCGCTGACATCCCCGTATTGATGCTCACTGCTCTCAAGGAAGAGGAGAATATGAAGCACAGTTTTCGGGCTGGTTGCACCTGGTTTCATGGCAAACCCATCACTGACCTTGAGGACTTCGTTCTGATTATCCGCAATATCCTGGAAAGTGGTTCTGCCGCTACTCCGGCCTGACCCCCAATCGCCAGTCCCTCATCTCTGCCCCTGCTGGTGAGCCGAATCGGTGTCAGGCAGCGCCAGGTTGAGACGAAAGGAGTCTTAACGGTATGGCCCGATGTTTGCTGGTCAGTTATGCCGGCTATCCCTATACCCCCAGTAGTCTAACACCCGATAATGGTTTGGCCAGTTTAGCCGGAGCCCTGATAGAAGAGAACCATGAGGTCAAGATTATTGACTATGGGACCGTCTCGACAATGCGTCGGCTATTTCCAGTTCATCTTTGCCAGCAACTTCAGCCCCTGGCCAAGCAACTTCTGGGCAGTTCCCAGCCCCCTACCGCCGAAGCCCTGGGCCAACTCCAGCAATTTTCTGCTCAACTTGAAGCCCATCAGCAAAAACAATTACAGAAGATTGGCGGTGAATTAGTCCATCAAGTGCGGCAGTGGCGCCCTGACTTCGTCGGATTTAAAGTCTGGAACGGCGATGGATTCACCGGTACGGTGGCCCTGGCCGAGCAGTTGCGGGCCGAGTTTCCCGCCCTGCACATCTATGCGGGTGGTCCGCAGACTTCCTGGTTTCGGGAGGTCGTCTATGAACGGACCCAGGTCTTCGAGGCCATTGCTTACGGCGAAGGCGAGCAGGTCATTCTGGATTTGGCCGACCACGCCACTGGTAAGCGAAATCGCAGTGATATCCCCGGCATCATCTACTTAGAGGCCGGAGTTGTTAGGCGAGTACCCCGGGCCGAGGGCCTGAACCTGGACACTTTACCCACCCCGGTCTACGATGAGCATATCTATCCGTCTATGGCCGGTGACGAGAAGATCAAGATAATTGTTTTAGACGACAGTCGCGGTTGCCCTTATGCCTGCGGCTTTTGCACTCATCCAATTGAAAGTGGCCACCGACTGCGGACTGCTTCTCCGGCGCTGTTGGTGGACAGGATGGAGCAGATGGTGGACGAATATGGTGTGCGGCTATTTCGCTTCTCCGGCTCGTCCACTCCCGGTCGCCTAATGCGGGAGGTCGCCGAAGAGATTCTCCAGCGCGACTTGGACGTGCTGTATACTTGTTTCGGACACTTCGCCAGTGCCGACCCCACCCACTTTGACATTATGGCCCGCTCGGGACTATACGCGATCTTCTTTGGCTTAGAGTCCGGCTGCCAACAGATACTCGATCGGGCAGTGCGTAAGGGCATTGACATGGACAAAGTCAAGAAAACAGTGATAGCGGCCAAGCAAGCGGGTATCTTCACAGTGACCAGCATGATTGTGCCGCTGCCTTTTGATACCGAGCAAACGATCCAGCAGAGCCTGGAGTTCATACTGGACATTCGGCCCGATTCGGTCCCGGTTCAATTCCCCGGACTGTTACCCGGCACTCCCTGGATGCAGGAGCCTGAAAAATTCGGATTTGAAGTAGACCCTGAGCAATTCCTGCGGGTCGGCCTGGACTATAAAATAAAACTGCTGTTCCCCCCCGCCTATTGGGACCCGCTGCCCTATAAACTCAATGGCATGACATTTACCGAGTTCACTGGCCTCACTACTCAGTTTGCGGCTCGCCTGGAGGGTAGGGGAATATTGACCGGTCTGCCCGATGACAATGCTCTGATTGCCCACTGCGCGGGAATGTCACCGCGTCAGTTCCGCGACCAGGCTCGGTTGTGGTGCCTGACCGGAGACGTTGAGGCAATCGGCCAGATGGTCAGTCAGGTCAATCGGCGGATACTAAGTAATGCGACAAGCGCGCCCAAGTAGTTTGGGCGTCGGGCAATTTCTTGGCCTATCCGATGCAGCGGCAGTCAGGGGAGGGGGGAGAGCACCTCTGGTCTACGCGTCGGGCCGCTCAGGCGCTCCTGTTATCTGCTCGAGCAACTGGCGGAACTCAAACGGCTTTCTCATCACGGCGTCCACATACTCAGCCGAGGACACTTCGGCCTCGTCGGTGATGTACCCGCTGAGCAGTATGACCCGAGTCTGGGAGGCTATGTGTTTAACCTGTCGGGCTAGCTCAGCGCCATCCAGGTCAGGCATACGCAAGTCAGTGACTACCACTGGGGGAGTCTCATCGTTGTTATGCAGATACTCCTGGAAACGACTAAGGCCACCAGGCCCGTTGTTGACAGTATCTATCTTTAAACCGGCCGCCGTAAGGAAAGCATCTATCAGAGCCAGTTGCCTGTCGTCGTCATCTACCACTAATACATCGGGAACATGTCCGTTGCCCACCCCAGCCGGCGCCTCTTTGCCCGCCAGAGGCAAAGTAACCCGCACAGTAGTACCTTGGCCCGGTTGACTATCAAAGGTCAGGGCGCCTGCGTGGCGGTCAATTATCTTGCGGGTGATACTTAGTCCTAAGCCGGAGCCAGATTCCCGCTTGGTAGTGAAGAACGGTTCAGTGATGCGCTCAATTATTTCCGACGGCATACCTACGCCACTGTCTGTTATCTCGGCAACAATACTATCGTCTTCAGCGTAAGTACACAGGCGGATCTCACCGCCGTCGCTGATGGCTTGTCGGGCGTTGATAAGTATATTCATAAAGGCAGTGCGCAGCGCGGCAGGATTACCGGTTATTTCGGGGATTTGTTGGACATCCCAGATTATGCGAGCCGCCTCATCGTCCGCCGATTGGCTGGCACTTAAGTCAATGGCTCGGTGGAGAATATCGTTCACTTGCACTGGCTGGATGGGCTGATACGGGTCGGCCTTGGACAGAGTAGCAATGCGATCCACCGCCTGGGCGCTATCACGAGCCGCCTGGACTATGTCTTTCAGGCCGTCTTCTACCAAGCCCACATCCAGCTGCTGCGAGTGTCTCAGATTCATCAGTAGTATCTCGATTCGCAGCAAGATCGCCGACAGAAAATTATCCACATCGTGAGCTACCTCGGCAGCTATCTCCCCGATGGCCGTCAGGCGGCCGACATTATCCAGTTGATTTCCTATCGAAGTATGGACTGAGGCCAAGCCCTCAACAACTGTGCTGTGGTCTGCGGAGTCCGACTCGGCCGAAAACTGACGCAGTTGTTGGGATAAGACCTCAGTGGCTTGCTGGAGTTGTTCTAACAAAAGTTGTTCCTCAGTTCGCTCCCGGCGTGTTCGGAGGGCGCGATCTACCACCCAAGTCACCTCATTGACACCAAAAGGCTTGATCAAATAATCAATAGCTCCCAAGCGCAAGGCCTGCTGAGCGCTTTCTACTGCAGCGTAAGCAGTAATCATAGCCACTTCAATATCCAGGGCTATTTCCTTTATTCGCCCAAGCACCTCGATGCCGTCCATCTGCGGCATCTTGATGTCTAAGAACACCAGATCGGGTCTGTGTGTTTCAACCAACTCTAACCCCTCTAATGGCCCTTCGGCCAGGTACACCTGGTAGCGGTCTTTAAGTATCATCTTCAGGGATTCGCGAGGCCCTGGCTCATCATCAATGACTACGATCTTAGGGCGCACCATCATATAGTTCACTTCCTCATCGAGCGCAGGGCATCTAACGCAGTAACCGGGAAGATGGCCCGCAGTTCCAGCCGGCCATTCTTCGACCGGGCCACCACCCTCCCGCCTTGGTTATTGATAATCACACGACTGGTAGCCGGACCCAAATCGGTATCAGCCCCCTCTAAAGCATACAATGGGTCAAGCAGTTCCTCGGCTGGTATATGGCTGCCACTCGGGGTTAACCGTTCCATACTCACGCAGACACTGTGACCCAGTTCCGTCTCATCCTGGGTAACCCGCACCCCGACTGGTGCGCCCTCTGGTCCGCAGAGATAGCGTAGCAGATATGCCAGGGCCTCGGGGGTAGAGTCCGGGTCTGCTATTATCTGGGGCAGAGGCTGGTCAATGTCCAAGTCCAGTTCAGGCTCCGGCAGTTGCTTGCCGTCACGCAGTTGGTCAATTGCCTGCTTAACCAGGGTCTCGGGGGCGATCAGTTCGAAGTTCGGCTCCGACTGCTGGACCATGTTTACTAACTTGTTGATCAATTCGTCCAGTCGGCTTATCTCCGGAGTTACGGTATTTGCCCAGAACTCGGCTAAATCTCCGTCACTTTGTCCCCGACCGGCAAGTTCTGCATAGGTTTTGATGGCCGTAAGAGGTGTCTTGACCTCATGGGCTATGCGGCCCACAATCTGCCTGAGCATATCCAAACGCTCGCGGCGATGACGCTCAGTGGCCAGAGCAATTTCCGCCGTCATATCTTCCAGTAGCATCACACTACCCACAGCCACTCCCTCCTCATCCATCAGAGAGGAGGTGCTGACCCGCACAGTTAGTTCGCCTCCTCGTATAGCCGCTTCTTGAGCAGTCACGGCCTCCTCAGGCGAGCGGAAAGCAGCATACAAATAGTCCCCCAGCGGCGAGGGCAGGCAACGCAGGTCGGCCCCCACTACTTGTTTGAGCGGTACTTGCAGGATTTGCGCCGCCCGGGGGTTACATACAGCAATGCGTTCATCGGGGCCCAGGCTGATAACTCCACTGCTCATACCCGATAAGATATGTTCCATATACGCCTTGCTCCGGCGTAGTTGCTCGTGGAGCCGAAAACTTTGAGCCTGGACCGCCACATAGTTGGCGAGCACGAACAGAGTTTCCAACTCGGAGGACGAATATGCTTCACCGAGGACTTTTTCGCCCAGAATCAGCAATCCGGCCAGCCGACCCTCTATCATCAGAGGCACAGCAATCTGCCCCCGGAAGACCGCCAATTCGCGGGCCAAATCGACCGCCTGGGCCTGATCGGGCCAGTCAGCTAGTTCACTTCTGGTCAATATTCGACAGTTGTGATGATACCATCTGAGTAGGCCGTCGGTAGATAGCAGGCGGCCTTGCTGTATTATCTGCGGATTCAGCCCCTGGGCCGCGTAGACGCTAAGACGGTCAGCATCTTCAGACTGCCACAATAGGCAGTAGTTAGTGCACTGCGTGAATTCCGCCACCGCCTCCACATAGGTTCTGAGTAGACGGCTAACATCAAACTCCCCAACTAAACCGTTCATCAGCCGGTGAAATACTTGCGGCTTAGCGTGCAGTCGCTCCGGCGAAACTGAGCCACTTGCTCTACTCGGGGGGCCATCGGGCAGTTGCGCCGTGCGACCGACCAGTATTGCCTTCTGTAGTGCGCCAGTAACCGTCTCGGCTATCTGAGCGAGACCGGCCGCAGGACGGAGCCAGAAGTCAGGAGCCAACAACTCCTCAACACGAATTTGGTCAATGACGGCCTGAGGGGCTATACAGATGCTTACCGCTTCTGGTGCCGCCTCAGTGAGTTGTTCGTAGCTCTGGAGCCTATCCCTGCTCAGCGACTCCATAGACACCACCAATAGCGAGATGGGCAGCGACCACACCATATCTAGGACCTGGCCCGTCTCGTCAGCCCTCAGGACCATAGCCTCCTCAGCTACCTGGCTGGTAATCCTTTCCTCCCACTCGCCGCTAAGATTGTACAGTAAGACCACAAGCATATTATGCTTCTCCGTTTTCGCTGCCCTGCCGGCCAGCCGGCAATTCCACAACAAATTCAGTGCCCTGCTCCGGTGTGGAATGGACTTCAATGGAACCGTTGTGTTCTTCAATGATGGTCTGGCAAATAGCCAAGCCCAGCCCAGTTCCGCCCGGCTTCTGAGAATAGAAGGGGCTGAATATCTGCTCGATTTGGTCGCGGGGAATATGACTGCCCGAATTGTACACTCGTATTAGTACCGTGGGCTTTTCTTCGTCATCCATGCCCGCTTCGGTAATGACTTTTACCAGACCCCCTTGTGGTTCAGCATCAATAGCATTAGTGACCAAGTTAACCAGGGCCTGATGTAGACGGCTTTCATCGCCGATGGGCTGGTAGGATATGGCGGCCAAGTCGGTAATGAGTTCTACTTGTTGGGATTCAGCCTGGGCCGACATAGCCCGCACTACTCCCTTACATATTTCATTTACTTGGATGTCCTCGGTCACCGCATCGGCCGGTTTGGACAGCACTAACAATTGCCCGAGTAGTTGGTCAATTCGGTTAATCTCCCCCTGGGCCGTGGCCAGGAAATCGGAACGGAATTCAGGATCCTCCCATCGCTGCGGTAGTAATTCAGCGAAAGTGCGGATGGCTACCATCGGATTGCGAATCTCATGAGCCATGCCCGCCGACAACACGCGAATCACTGCCAGCCGCTTGGCCTCCTGACGCTCGCGTTCCAGTTCCTGGACCAGTGTCAGGTCACTGATTACGGCTACCGCCCCTTCTTGGGTTGCTGCCCCGCCTCCCCACCCTGAGGTACTACAGGATACTGGTACCGTTTGCTCGTCAGGTCTTCGTATTGTGAATTGATATCCGAAGCGTACTTGGGCACTATTCAGAGCGCGACGCAGACAACTGGCAATATCCTCGGGCAGCACCGCCACGCTATGACCAATAACCTCGGCGCGGCTCAGCCCCAGCATCCGTTCGGCCGCCGGATTATATAAGACAACCTTTTCCTGGGCATCTACAGCAATTACGCTGCTTTCCATCTCGCGCAAGATGTTTTCGTTGTACTCTTTCATCTGGGCCATTTGGGCGTAAAGTTGGGCATTGCGCAGCGCCAGAGAGGTCTGAGGCATTATATTGCGTAAGATCGCCAATTCCTCGGCCTCATACATTTCACCAGACTGCTTGTCACCGACGCACACGAAACCTACGAGTTCGTTTTCCCATAACATAGGAGCCAGAATCGCAGTGCCAAGTTGCCTCATCGCGGCCGATAGCGGTTGAGCTTGGGCAAGGGAGCGAAACCGAAAAACCTGGGCACGATGTAACAGGTTACGGCTCTCCGACACTGCCCGCACCAATATATGTTCGGGGGGAAGCCTATCAGGGTAACCTACCGATTTCTCATCATTCGCCGGCTCGTGTTGGGACTGACAAATGAATTGACCGTCGGAGCCATCTCTGACAAATACACCGACCCGCGTAGGATGAAACATATCCACTATTGTGTCAGACAAAAACTCAGGTAATTCCTCGGGATTCAGGGTTCGCAGGATAGCCTCGGAAACATGCCGGGATGAGTCCTCTAACTGACTTTGGGGCAAAAAAGTACGGTCAATAGTGTGGCGAATGTAAATATGAATCGGCACGGCTGCTATGCCCATCACGATACCGCTTATTATGTAGGCTAATACTAGGGGAATATTGTGGATCGGCAATAGCATCTTGGCAAGTATGATACCCACCGCGAATAGGGCCGCGACCCCCGCCCCAGTCAACAGATAGGCAGCCGCCCGATACAGAGCCACCTTAGGCCTAACAATACGGTGTTTGGCGATGGCATAAGCCATACCCGAGATGATAAACACGTACGAGGCTGGGCCCCACCGGCTGAAATACGTATTGTGCCACACCAAAGGCAGCAGGACCATAGTGAGAATGGCACCGACCTGGCCGACGAGCAGCCCCACGAGCATATAAACTAACTGAACGCGCTGCAAACCAGTCAGGCGCAGAGCCTTGCGCAAGAGCACCAGGTCAACCCACAGCGTTACCGTCACGGTGAACATACCGAACAGGATAAATGGCGACCCATACTCAACCAGGACCGTGTCCTGGGCGAATTCAATGGACGTGAGTAACTCCGGGACCAACGCCACCGCGCTTACCGCCAGACCAGTGGCATAAAGTGCAACTCGGTGTGTCCACGGAGCGGCCTTGATGCGTTCGGGGAAAACCCAAACCAGGTCAAGAGCGCTGCAAATCGCTACGGCCACCACCGGATGAGTGAGCCTCAACCATAACTCTGCATCCGGCACCGTAGACGCCGATTGAATAAGGTAATTGAGGAATACCCAGCCACTGACGGCCAGAGCGTGCACCGCGAATATGCGGTTCCACACCCGGTCCGGAGCCCGGTGGTAGACTACTACACCGATCCCGATAAACATAACCGAGACTGAAAGCAATACACTACGGACTAGCACACGTATCTCTCCCCGGCAGTTATTTCCCGGTTACTACTATCTCAGCTCCAACAACCATTGTGGCCCCATTCACTACACCAATCAAACCTGCTAATTATCAAGCAACCGTGGGTCCCGCCAAAACTATGGGAATTCATCATCACTGTATCCACTCTTGCCCGGCGAGCATGGTTGGGAACATAGTCCAGATCGCATTGCGGGTCAGGTACTCGGTAATTGATGGTGGGTGGTACAATGCCGGTGTTAATCGCCATACACGAAGCAAGTATCTGCCACCCGCCGCCGGCAGCGAAGGGCTGACCGGTGGCGGACTTTATTGAACTCACTGGTATGTTATAGGCTCTGGACCGCAGAACCATCTTTATGGCATTAGTCTCAGCGATATCATACTGCTTGTTGCCAATGCCATGAGCACACACGTAATCTATGTCTTCGGCACCCACTTTGCCATTCAAAAGTGCTAATTGGAAGGCATGCGCTAATTCGTCGCCGTGGGGAACAGCCGCTATCAGATGCTGGGCCTCAGTAGCTGAGCCATATCCGCGAACTTCAGCATATATATGGGCATCTCGGCCCATAGCGTGTTCAGCAGTCTCTAATACTACCGCCCCCGCTCCTTCGCTAAGCACCAGTCCGTCGCGGGTATTGTCAAAGGGCCGCGAGGCCCGCTGGGGCGGGTCGTTATGTCCACTCAGCACCCGCTGCCGGCACAACGTTCCCATCCCAAAAGCGCTCACTGGGGCTTCAGTGCCCCCTGCCACCATTACCTGGGCCTGACCAGAGCGCAGCACCTGGGCGGCGCTGGCCACCGCGTCCAGGCCTCCCACGCATCCAGTTGCCGAAGTGGTGTTGGGCCCTTTCAGTCCTAATTCAATGAACACGTGGCTGGTAGCGGCATGCGGCGCCGTTTGGGTCGGAGACGTGACTTCCAGGGTTTCGGGGCCGTAGTTCTCGTAGTGATGATACACCTCATCGGTAATATTGCCACTGCCCGCCACGCTGGTGCCAAATACAGCGCCCATCTTGAACGGATCGACGCTGCCGGGGTCGAGGCCGGAATCCTTCCAGGCCAGTTGAGCAGCAGCGACTGCAAAATGAGTAAATCGCCCCGCCTTGCGGGCCGCCTTCGGAGACATATATTCAGTCGGGTCAAAGTTAGTGACTTGGCCGGCAATCCTGCAGTACAGGTCAGAGGTGTCAAACGAGGTTATCCAGTCAATCCCGGAACGCCCCTGAACTAATGCGTCCCAGAAGGCATCCTTGCCTATACCATTGGGCGCCACTACCCCCAAACCGGTAATGACTACCCGCCGGCGCGGATTTGTCAGCGAGAGACCCATATGACTTCTTCCTTTAGGTTATTGTATAGTGCAATAGCGCTGCGAGTAATCGGGTCTCATTGACTCTTAGACAGCATACTAATCTATTGTTCCGGTCATCCCAGTAGACCAAGAACATAGTTGCCCCAGGCTCAATGCCACCTGCGGGGGAAAGTCAACTATGCTATATTTTTACCAATGATATCTTATCCCCAACTGATGGGTATCAGAATCACCTAAACTGGCCCCGACCGAGTCTTCGTTCCAGTCATTGATGAAAGCATACTCAAATGACCAGTCCTCGTTGTCCACCCCCGCGCCCAGGCACAACGCCCCATCATTAGAGCCCAGCCGGACTACCCAGGCTTCCCCGGCCTGCACTTCTATGCCCACTCTTATGCCGGCATCACCCATCTTTACCCCAGCGCCCTCTGTGCTTAGCTCCTGCCATTCAATAGCGGCCAGGACCCGGTCATTGAGTTGGCGGGAAATACCAAGCGCCATTTCCTTGGAGGTGAACCCAACCGTCTGGCCAGCAGCGGTAACATCTTCGTCATATTTGTCAAGAACCAACCCCGCCCAGCCGGCACTATCAAACTGATATAACGCGCCCAGACGGAAGCCGAAGTCGGCCTCGCTATTGATGGAGATAGGGGCATTGGGCGGGGGCAACGGCACAGTAGTGCCGGTGCGAAATATCGGTGATACACCGATACCGACGACCCAGGTCTCGCTGAGCCGACAGCCGTAATGAACGGCGAAATCATCCTCATTGAGGCCGGCAAGCGGGCTGGTTGCCGCGGCACTGCTGTCCAGTTCAAACCAGGTGACTTGCCAGCCGCGCCGATTAGCCTCCAGCGGTTGCGCCGCCGAGAATTGTAGGCCCTTGAGGTCCAGGCCGCAGTCAAAATCGGTGAGCGACAGGCGGCCGACGGCGTGGGATGACTCTAATGTACCCGCAAAGGCCGGATTCCCAAAACCAGCGTCTTTGATGCAAGTCACGAATCCGCCCATGCCAAACAGCCGTGTAGTCGTAGCGGTGGGCAGAGCGAATAAATGAGGGGTTGCATATATCCCCAGCGGTGGGGGCACAGGTTGGGACAGGATAGGCCCCACGCCCACCAATAAACCACTAATGACGAGAAGCACGGACAAACCCAGTCTGCCTTTCATAGTTGCTGCCTCCTATGGTGTAATATGTTACTGCGCTAAGGCACCAGCCTATCAGCCTGTGCCCGATGCGATGACTTTGTCTGCGGCAGTGTCTGCTATTGTCTTGTATCCTGGGCTGAAATCCGATTTGTTCGAATGATTATTATACAGTAAATGCCATTACTTTGCAACCCCCACCGGGCATTTTTTGTCTCCACCACCACCGTTATGACTGATGTAGAGCCGATAATGGCGAGTTCACGGAAGGAATCCAAGCATTCACTGAGGAAACATACCTCGGTATATTTCCTGCGTACTGCGGACTTTTTACCAGCCCAAGCAGACTTGGTCCACACTTGCCCGTCCCAATCTTTACGATTGTCTACTGGAGGTTCAAATTGGAAGCATTTCTGATCCGCCATGGGGATCCTGACTATGAGAATGATACTCTGACGCCGAATGGTCACCAAGAGGCTCAGATGCTGGCCGCCAGCCTGGCCGAAGAGTCATTAGATGCAATCTATTCCAGCCCAATGGGCCGCGCCCAGCATACTATGCAATATACCGCCGACCTTACCGGATTAGATACGACTGTTCTTGACTGGCTGCATGAAGTCACTGCCCCGCCCGTGGACGATTGGTGCGCCTGGGAATTGCCGGGGCACTATTCCTTATCCGGGCCGCAACTGCCTACGCTGGACAATTGGGTTGAGCAATCGGTGTTTGGCTCGTCCTTCTTACCCTATTACAATAAGATTGCTGAAGGGTTTGATGAATTGATGCGGGGGTATGGATATGAAAAGTCGGGCTATATGTATTGCGTCAATGCCCCGACTGATGAGAAGATCGCACTATTCTGCCATAAGGGAACAACTCTGACCCTGTTAGGCTATCTGCTTCATTGGCCCTTACCCCTCATATTCGCCCACTGTCAGATAAGTCCGACCGGGGTTTCGCGCTTAGTATGGGAACAGTCCAACGAACATTGGGCCACCCCCAAGTTGCAGGTCCTCAATGACCTTTCCCATTTGGCGAGTCGGTAAATGTTGTCGTCTGTAGGGGCGGAAGTGCGAAGCATCTTCCGCCCACCGGCTGGAAGCCGGTGCCACTAAACAAAGCCGAGTTACTCAGCATACACGAGGTGTCTGGCCATACCTCTCGGTTCTCATCTCTCACCCGCTGGTCGGCACTTCTACTTCCACCGGCACCACGACCTCCAGAGGCCGGGCCCGGTCCGTGGACCTTATCTGGTCAGTGGCGGCCAGGACGCGGCAAGTAGCCCGTCCGTCTTGGAAGGAAATTACCCGGACTTTAGCAATCAGTCTCTGACCGCGATATATTCCGTACTCGGCACCGGGCGCCGGGCGCATATCTCCGGGAAAGCTAAGTACAATTGTCTCCTGCTCCACCGGCACCCCTGCCGCCCGCCCCGACACACTGGAGCGCACCGCATTGAGCCGATTGACCAATTGATTGGCAGCATCATCAGCCGCTGCACCTACCAGTGTTTCCTTTATGTTGCCGATATTATAGCCGCCGCCTATCCAATGCACCTGGGGGAAAACCACAGCTATCCGGCGCAGTTTAGACTTCTTAGCAGTGATGGTTCCCAGTGGACTAATTACGCCGGTGCTGGTGTCCACAATCTCACCATTGAGATGAAATTTGACCTTAACCAGGCCGCCGATGGACAGAAAACCGATGTGGGCGGCCGCATCTATATCCTGGACATCCACGCGGGCGGTCAGTTTGACTAATGCCGTTGCGCCATACAGTTTATTCTTCTGCGGCGCAGTAGTAGGGTCAACGCCGGGCAGATTCTGCTCCCGTTGTATTTCCTCCATTGTCTCCCCTCGCGCCAGTACCGTCCAGCCGTCTTCCGCCAACTTTGCTTCCAGGAAGACAGGCAGCCACTCCCGTAGCAGGTGGGCATAGCGGCCCTGGATTTGCAATTGCAGCACCGCAATTCTCTGCGCGGGGATGGTCTCGTCGCTCGTACCCACTTCCTCGGCGGAAGCCGGTGGCGAAGGTTCGGACTGCTGGGCTAACGCCGGCAGTGCAACGACCAAAACTATCAGGCACAGGCTCAATATCACTAATCTGCTCATCGTCCCATCTCCTTAGCCGTTTGTTGGGGCTTGCTCACTATTATAGACGCTTTACAGGCTTGTTCGGTTTCACTTTTCGTTTCCCGCTACTGGGGCTCCGACCCTTTTTCAGGCAGGAGTAAGGTCTACCTGCACCGAAATTTGTCTTTCAGGAGAGGAGGCCGCTTCATAACTACTGATAACCGAAGTCAATTGACCACTCTACTTGGGGCAGCGCTGATTGGCTGCGGGTTAGCGGCCGGCACCGGCCAGGTTCTGGTGTTCCGAGAGTTAGTCGTGTCCTGCCAGGGCAACGAGGTCAGCATGGGAATAATGCTGGCCGCCTGGCTATTGTGGGGCGCAGGGGGGGCGCTGGTGGTGGGACGCAGTGGGGCAGTGAAGGATTTGCCCTCGGCGGTGAAGACAGTAGTCAAACTGGCTACTTTTCCAGGTATAGCGCTATTGGCCAGCCTGATCGGTGCCCGCTGTGGTAATTATGTGTTGGCAGTGGTTATTCCTCAATTGGCCCGGAATCTGGGCTTAGCGGACTCTTCCCTGGTAGAGGCGATTACCATCGCCCCGGGACAGATGCTGGCCCTGCACCAGATTTTGGGCCTCGGCTTCATCGCCACTATGCCGCCGGCCCTGGTGGCCGGAGCTCAGTTTGCCGCTACGTGCCGGGCTTATATTCATCCTCGCCTGCGTAAACCAGGCACCGTAGGGCGCGCCTATGCCCTGGATGCGGTGGGCCATCTGTTAGGCGGAACCGTCCTGGCCTGGCTGGCGCTACAACTCATTGACCCCTTTGTGATGGTTGTCGTGGTAGGCCTGGCTAACTTATCAGTGGCCTTTGCTTTGATATGGGCAGCCGATATCTTCCCGTCTGGCCGACGATATGTAGCATTCAGTGTAGTCACGGTAGTAGCCTTAGCAACGATCATCGGTGCATCTGCGACCGCGCGCTGGTCAGTGCAGATGCGCTGGTATCGCCACGAGTTACTTGCCAGTCGGCGCACGGTGTATGGCGACCTGGCCATTACGCGATTTGGCCCAAGCGGTATCTACGTTTATAGCAACGGCCTGCCCACCGCCAGTTCCCCACCACCACAGTCTTTAGAATTGGCGGTGGATTTCGCCTTGCTTCAGCATCCTCGGCCTCAGCAGGTCTTGATGGTTGGCGGTGGGCTGACAGGCGGATTGGCGGCGGTACTGCGTCACAGCCCTGCTCGTGTTGATTACCTGGAATTAGACCCTGCGATCTTCTCTTTCGTGAGCCGGTGGCTGGCGCCAGCGGATAAAGTAGCACTGGCTGACCCGCGAGTCCACTGCATCAGCGGCGACGGGCGGCTTATGATGAAACAGTGGCTCCGGGACGCCTCCGCGCGGCGATATGACGCCGTAGTGTTGCTGTTACCTCCGCCGTCCACGGCCCAACTGAATCGCTTCTACACGCGCCAGTGGTTCCAGCAGGTACGCCGGATACTGGCCCCCGAAGGTATTGTTGCCTGGCAACTTCCCTCATCCGACATTTACCTCCAGGGGCCACTGCGCCATCTGAATGCAATAGTGTTTCGCACCGCCCGTGACCTTTTCCCCTTAATCGCTTTGCTCCCCGGCGAGGAAATGACGCTGGTCGCCGGCCGTAGTGGCAAGTATCTCACCCAGGATTGGTCAGTGCTGTTTCAGAGAGCCCAGCAGCGCGGCCTTGACTCGGATATCTTCTGGGCCTGGCTACCCGATAAATTGAATCCGAGTACACTTGATTACGTCCGTGAGCAGATTGAAGGTAGGCCGAGCTGGTCAATCAACACCGACGAGCGGCCCCTGGCCTATTTCTATCACCAGGCATGGTGGCTGGAGCACCTCCACCGAGGTTGGGGGCAGCGGCTGAGTGAGTTGGCCCGCATTCCTGTAGCATATCTTTGGGGCGTGGTCGCCGTACTGTTAATGATATGGAGCGGGATCTCCCTGACTCGTCGGGGCCGAGGTGGAGTAATCCCTGGGGCCGTGGCTGTGGCCGGATTGTGCGGGATGGGTGGCGAAATGGTTCTGCTGCTGGCCTTTCAGTCCTACTATGGCTATGTCTACCAGCAAATTGGGATAATCATCGGTGTTTTTATGATTGGTCTGGCGGCGGGTAGTTGGGCGGCAGGTAGGTGGCTATACAAAGATAGGCCCCGGGCAGGAATGGTCCACTGCCTAACGGCCATACTGGCCGCCGGCGCGGTATTCTTAGCCTTGATGCCTTATCTAATCAGCGTCCTATGGGCTCGGGCCACTGCGCCCTGGGCCGAGGACATCGTGGCTTATCTGGTCTTCCCGCTATTAGCCGGCGCATTAGGGCTTTGGATTGGGGGCCAATTTCCAATAGCCACTGCCCTGTGGGCCGCTCGCGAGCAGGGGCCATCATCCAATAGTGGGGGAGGGCCGTCCTGGGCCCGATTTCTCCTTAAACTGTGGGAGGGCCGTCCCCGGGCCGAAAGTCGTCCCGCCTTCGCTGCTAACGCAGCTTCGGCGGACAACCGCGGCGGGGACGCCGCTCCTACATCCGGCCATCGGGCTCGCTCGGCGGCGCTGTTGTACGCGGCTGACCTGGTGGGTGCTGCTGGCGGAGCGCTTGTCAGTGGGACGTTGCTGGTGCCAATATGGGGCATGACTACGACGTGCTGGCTAATGGCCGCCCTGGCGGTTGTGGCCAGTATATTGGTTCTCCGCTCTCGGCAGGTATAACGACAAACAACAACACGGACCAGCGCGCAGTGGGCCGTTCGCCAATTCCCCGTTCCCAGTTGCCAGTCCAGTCGCCGTTACGCCGTTCCCTGCGCACCTGTTCCCCTACATCCCTGCATCCCTGAACCCTGGTTCCGGTCCCCAGTTCGTCTTCAAGCCTTCCACACTCCGGGAATAGCGCAGTTGCACTTGACACACCGACCGGTGCGTACATCCAGGCCCGTATTGGTCACATTGGGCCCGTTGCGCTTGATTACCTTCATCCCGCAGGCCGGGCAATAAGTGGATTCCGCCGGATCCCCGGGCATATTACCCAGATATACATACCGCAGCCCCACCTGATATGCTGCCTTGCGCAGGCTGCGTAGGGTATCCACAGAGGTGGCCTGTACCCGGCGGAGTTGATACTTGGGAAAGAAGCGCGACACAAACAGGGGAACATCCGGTCCTAAGTTATCCAGTATCCACTGACACATCTTGCGGAAGGTGGCGGTATTGTCATTATACCCGGGTATCACCAGATGAGTTAACTCTAACCATGTCCCGCTGTGGTGGATGGTCTGGATTGTGGACAACACCGTCTCCAACTTAGCCCCGCCGGTCATATCTTCATAGAAGTCTTCGGTGAAGCCTTTTAGATCAACGGCGATAGCGTCCAGGGCGCCACACATCTCCTGGAGGGGTTCCTCACAGATGAACCCAGCGGTATGCGCCAGCATAAAGATGCCGCGCGGGCGGGCTAACCGGGCGGTGTCCAGCAGGTACTCAATACACTGGGTGGGGTCGTTGAGCGTGAAGATTATGCTGGGAATACTGTGCTCCTGGACCTGCTCGACCATGCTCTGGGGCGAGAGGTCTTTATTGTCGGTGGTTTCCGGCAGCGCCTGAGTGAACTCCCAGTTCTGGCAATATTTGCAGTGCAGGTTACAGCCGGCAGTGCCTACGGCCAGGGTCTGAGTGCCGGGTAGGAAGTGAAAGAAAGGCGCCTTCTCAATAGGGTCGCCGTGTATGGCCACGGGCTTGCCGTAGACCAGGGATAC
>JALGUR010000037.1 GCA_029820565.1 Candidatus Zipacnadia bacterium | reverse complement strand
TGGCACGGGCCGGGTGAGGAGTCCGACAAGCCCTATGGTTACAGCGTGGATCCGAGCGTGTACGGCTACTGCCACCCCATGCTCTTGCCCGACGGGACGGTTTATGTCGTCTACCTGCACACCGGAGGTCACAAGCCCGAGCATGCCCGAACCGAGGCGTTGTGGGGCCTGCGTGTGAAGATCCACGATGACGCCGGCGGGATCGACATCCTGCCCGCGCCAGGCTCACCGGCCGCCAAAGAGGAACCCGGCCCTGGACAGCCGATCCCGAGCACAGCCGGAGACGATGCTGAACTGGGTGACCAATTATAGCGAGAACTTCCACGAAAATGCAATGCCCGGTCTGCCTGTGGAGGAGGCCGGGCCGGCTCGCGCCGAGATGGGCTATACGACTTCACTACAGAGTCGAAGAATATATGCACGAACCACAAGCCAAACGGAGACACTTAGAAGGAGGCGTTAATCATGCGGTCCGATATCGCTCGCTGTCTATACCTTTCAGTGGCATTGCTGACCATTCTGACTAAAGGAGGAAGATCACTGATGGCCGCCGAACCCGCAGTGCGTGCGGTTGACTTTGAATCCAGGAAGATCTATCAGTCGGCGCATCATCCCAGTTATACCTCCTGGGTGTCGTTTTTTCCCGGGGAGCATGGACAGTGGTATCTGACCTGTGAGAAAGTGACTCGGCCGGCCCAGCCGCTGCCCCAGTGCACGCCGCAGCAGTGGTATGAGATGTCACTGCCCGTGGGCTATGACAAGTCCCAGTACCGCATGGAGATAGTCATGTTGGAGTCCCGGGACAATATGGAGACCTGGAAGGTGACCTCACGCCAGCCAGTGCGGTTCCATCACAGCGCCGGTTCGTTCGCGCAGGCCCGGACCGAAGATGGACGCTTCCTGCGCTTCTTGTGGAGCTGCTACTCTCTGGACCCATCAGTCCAGCCCAACGAGGTATTCTACCAGTCCACCGATGACGGCGAGACCTGGGAGAAGATGGCGCCTTTCCATGATCCCCATTTTATCAGCAGTCCCCACCGACTGCGCACCCTGCGCGACGGCACGATGGTGCTGTGCGCACCTCTTCAGCCGGTGTGGGGTGAGGGGACCGACCGTCCCACGCGCGGCTCTTCCCTGAATGTTGTTAGCCAGATGCAAATGACCCTGCACTTTTCCCACGACCAGGGGCGCACCTGGCAGGGGCCGCTGCCCCTTTACGGCGGACAGAATGTCTCGGAGACGGATTTCGTCGAGTTGCCCAGTGGGGATCTGCTCTTTTTCAATAACAGCATTTTCTCTACGCCGGGCCGTCAGTTCGTGTATCGGCGGGGCAACGTGTTCACCCCCGGTCCGCTGGAAAAGGTCATCTCCGGCACGGTGCCAGAGACCGTGTGCCTGACCAAGGAGGGAGTGCTGGTCGGCTGCATGCGCGCTGGAAGCTACCATTGGTCCGACGATTTGGGGCTGACCTGGCAAGGCCTTGGAGGCACGGCGGGTAACGGCGAGGTCTACCAGCCCTGGATACAGTACCTGGACGACGGCCGCATCGCCTGCGCCGGTCACTTAGGCGCAGATGACCCCATCGGCGAACGCGACCAGTACATCAGCATTCACTTCTTCCGTCTGGAGGTCCGGCACAAGACGACGGCCACCCGCCTCACCATGGAGCGCGACTACGATGCGGCCACGGGTCGCTGGCCCAATGCCTACACTCTCACGCTCACCAGTGACGGCCAACCCCTGGCCGACAAGGAAGTCACTTTCCAGTACACGCCGGGCAAGCATCTGCCATTGCCGGGCGAGACTCTGACACTGCGCACCGACGTGCAGGGCAAGGCACACGTCGCTTTGCCTGATGCCTTTGACGAGGTCGAAGACCGCCACGCTGCCTACACTGTGCGGGCAACCTTCAACGCCGATAGGACCGATCCGGATTTCAAGCCAGCGCGCGCACCGTCAATGCACTTTTACGCTCTGGCGCATCGGGACCCGCCGTTGCAACCGATCCGCGCAAAGGGTTCTGCTGAATAGCAAATACTGTTAGAAATGCCTCAGCATTGATGGCTCGGGTGGGTCGCGTGTTAGTACGTCCACCTGAAGCTGAGGGACGAGCTTCTGAACGTGGCGATACTTAATATGGCGCGCGAGGGGCAGATATTAGTGGAGCGATGGCGACGACACCACAATACAGTGAGGCCACTTGGCCCCCAATCGCCCATAGTACTGTGGGAAATTTCACTTAAGAAGCCTATTAGGTCCGGCCTCGGTGAAGTGATTCACTGACTGACGGCACTGATCTTAGATTGTAGAGTTGCTTCCTTGTCTCGTCGGTCGTCAATGGTTATCGTAGTTACCACCCGCTGGACGTCCTCTGAGAAGCAGGCCTGGTGCATCTGCAGGGCTACTGTAATCATCTGTTCCAAAGGTCCCTCCAGGCACGTGCTCATTGGACCTACCTGATATGTAGCCCCACTGGCTTCGGCCACATTCAAGGCGTCAGCCACAAATCTACTTACACTCGGGGTAGCAGTGCCCAGCGGCAAAACGTTTACCTGTAATAAAGCCATTTGGATGACCTCCTCTGGCGCAAATCGACATCTACAGAGAAGTTCATCTGCAGGAGAAACTATCCTCCCGGCAAATAGAGGAAAAGTCGCGGAGACAAAGAATTAGAAAGATAAGGGTTCTGTGACGCGGACTGTAAGTATCTACCCCATAGCCGACGCGAGGCAAACGGAGGGTTAATAATGGCGAAACTATTCGGGCAACAATACAGTAAGCAGGACCTATTGGAGAAGGTAGGCAGTGTGGCCCAGATTGCCGAAGTACGGCGCGTTATATTGACCGAAGGCAAAAGGGCCGGCTGTCAGGCTATAGTGTTTCGTACCGGCAGCGGTCTGTCATTTACCACACTGGCCGACAGGGCCCTGGATATCAGTGATGCAAACTATCAGGGGATGTCGCTGTGCTTCCGAGCCCCGGTGGGTGAGGTGCATCCCGCCTACTACGAACCGCAGAAACTTGGCTGGCTGCGCAGCTTTTATGCCGGTCTGCTCACCACCGGCGGGCTGACCTGGTTCGGTCATCCTCACGAAGACCCCGAGGGCGGCGTGGAAGCCCACAGCGGTCTGGGTTTGCACGGACGCATCTCCCACATACCGGCGGAGAACCTCTACGTGGATGGAGCCTGGGAAGGCGATGACTATGTGATGTGGGCTCAGGGCAAGATGCGTGAGGCGATGCTGTTCGGTCCCAATCTGCTGCTGACCCGCAAGATCTCGGCCAAACTTGGGGAGAATAAGATATGGCTCCGCGATGTGGTCACTAATGAGGCGTTCACCAACCAGGAACATATGATGCTGTATCACGCCAACATTGGCTTCCCGCTGCTGGACGAGCACAGCGAGTACCTGGTGCCGGCCCTGGAGACAATTCCGCACAATGAGTTTGCCGCTCAGTTCATTGACGAATGGGAGCGGTTTGCGCCGCCTGACCCTAATCAGGAAGAGATGTGCTACTATCACCGCCTGGCAGCGCAACCTGATGGCACTACCTATGTGGCTCATGTCAACCGGCGGATATGCAATGATCAAGGCCTGGGGCTGTATATCAAGTTTAACGCCAAGATGCTGCCCTGGCTGCTGCAATGGAAGATGCCTGGAGCAGGTACCTACGCCACCGGTATGGAGCCCTGTACCGCTCAGGGCTATGGTCGGTCCGCCGAGCGCGAAGCCGGCCGGGTTATTAACCTGACCCCAGGTGAGCAGCGTACTTATGACCTGGAGTTTGGAGTCCTAACCAGTCAGAAAGAAATCGCTGAGATTGAAGATATTGTTAAGAGTTTGACATAAAGACCTAGGAGCATAGGCTTGGAGCCTGTGTCACTAATAGCAAAGGAGACTTGTTGATGCCCCGTGAGGTAGAAACGCTTCCCGATTTCACTCCAGGCGAGTTAACCTTTCCGCCTATCCCTAAGTTTGCCTATGCTGGTGATTTGTCCAGCGAATTGACGAACGGGTTGACGGCTGAGCAGGTCCTGACCATGTACCAGTGTATGCTGTACATCCGCTGTTTCGAGGAGATGGTAGCCCGCCTGAAGCAGGGCAAATTTGCTCCTCTCCCCGACTACAAATTCATCGGTGCTACCCATCTGTCCATTGGTCAGGAAGCGGTGGCCGCTGGTACAATCTCAGCGATTCACCCCGATGACTACATAACCAGCACTCATCGCGGCCACGGTCACTCGATCGCCAAAGGCCTGTATGCTCTGTTATCGGCTTCGGATGAATATCTAATAGAGTTCATCGGCGAGCAGGCCGAGGGTAGCGACCGTCAAGAGTTGCGGGACCGGGCCATCCAAGAGCACCTGAATCGGGCGATGGCTGAGCTGTTCGGCAAGGAGGAGGGCTACTGCCATGGCCGGGGCGGAGGAATGCATATCGCTGATTTCAACGCCGGGCATCTGGGCGCCAACGCCATTGTCGGTGGCTCCTACGGCATCGCTACCGGCGCGGCTATGGCTTGTCAGAAATTGGGTAACGGAAAGATTGTGGCCTGTCTGATGGGCGATGGCGCAGCCAACAATGGCATCTGCCACGAGGCGTATAACTTCGCCAGTATGGCCCAGTTCAAACAAGGCACCCCGGTCATATACATCATCGAGAATAACCAATATGGCATGACTGGCCAGCAGGCCGGCGAGGTTACTGGGGTTCGTTACCTGGCGCAGCGCGGGGCCGGTTATAATTCTGTCAATATGCACGCTGAAGTGGTCAACGGTATGGATGTCCTTGCGGTCAGAGATACAGTTGGCCGCGCGGCCCAATTGTGCCGCACCGGTCAGGGTCCGGTGCTCGTTGAGTGTCTCACCTACCGCTATATGGGCCACTCGTTGTCAGATACCCGTGAGACCTATCGCACCAAGTCTGAAGAAGAAGCCTGGCACCAGAAAGATCCTATCGCCAGTTTCGGTCGTCAACTCATCGCGGCAGCGGTAGCCACCGAGCAGGAACTGGAAGAACGGCAGCAAGTGGCTGCCGACCGCATCAAACAGGCAACTTTGTACGCCGCTGAGGCCACTGATCCCGACCCCAAGGCTATCTATCAGGGCCTGTTGGGCGACACTACTTCCGATGACATTGATCCCGAGTGGGCTACGCCGCCCGCAGCGCTTCATAGTAAACCCCAGAAGACACGCCGCGACGGTCAGGGACGTATCCTGTTCCGCCATGCCATAGCCGAAGCCCTAACCGAAGAGATGCTGCGCGACCAGCGAGTTATCGTCTACGGCGAGGATGTGGCCGACTATGGCGGGGCATTTGGGGCTACTCGGGGATTGTTAGAAGTGTTCGGGCGCGAGCGTGTCTTCAACACTGCCATCTCCGAGGCCGTCATTGTCGGCACGGGCACGGGAGCGGCTCTGGTGGGGATGCGGCCAGTTGTGGAGATTATGTACATTGATTTCATACTAATGGCAATGGATCAGATAGGCAACCAGGCCGCCAAGGTGCGCTATATGTTCGGTGGCAAGGCCAAGGTGCCTCTGGTTATCCGTACCTCGGTGGGCGGAGGCAAAGGCTACGCCGGACAACACTCGCAAAGCCTGGAGGCGGTAGTGTGCATGTTCCCGGGGCTGAAAGTCCTCGCGCCCGCGACGGCTTATGATGCCAAGGGCCTGCTCAAATCGGCCATTCGCGACGATAATCCGGTGGTATTCATTGAGCACCAGCACGCGCTCACCATACGCGGGGAAGTACCCGAAGAAGAATACACCGTGCCCATCGGCGTAGCGCGGGCGGCCCGTGAAGGCTCTGACTGTACGCTGGTTGCCTACAGTTGGCTGTATTACCGGGCGATGGAAGCTGTGGAAGGCTTGGCAGAGCAGGGCATATCAGTAGAGGTGATTGACCTGCGCACTCTCGTCCCCCTGGACGTTGACACCATCACCGCCTCGGTGAAGAAGACCGGTCATCTGGTCATAGTGCAGCAAGCCCCAGAGCGCGGCTGCTTTGGCGACTATATTGCCTACGAAGTTCAACAGAAGGTCTTTGACGCTTTACAGGCGCCCATCAATATTGTGGCGGCTCACAACGTACCCCCGCCCATGGCCCAGCCGCTCGAGGAGGAGAACCTCCCCTCGGTTGAGAAGATTGCCAGGGCTGTACGAAAAACGGTTGGTCAATAGCAGATGTATTAAGGAAAGGATTTGACAACGATGCCCGAACCCGATGTGCATACCGAAAAAATGATTTCAGTTCTAACGCCCGAAGTGAGCGCCCAGGTGAGAAGACTGCGGATGCGCTATGCGCTGTGGGAATCCGGATGTCTCACCGGCTATGATGACCACGGCCCCTGGGCCCACTGGGACTTAGTGGCCCACGTGCCCATACAGCGCAGGCGAATCTACACGGGCTTCCCCGAAGCAGGCTCATACAATCATCACTCGCAACTGGTCAAGTTCAAGGGCAAGTACCACTTCATCTTCTCCAATGGGATTGTGGATGAAGAGGAGGCTGGGCAGCGGACAATGCTGTCTACTTCCGATGATGGGCGGCATTGGTCACAGGCTAAGTGCATAATTCCGGGCGATGTAGAGAGGGGTATGTGGCGCAATACCATAGGTCTGTATACCGATGGTAGCCAACTCGTAGCCTGGACACAGACTAACTGGGACAAAGTACGGTCCACCGAGCCCGGGATGAGCTCTACCGGCGCCGCCACCAAGCGGCAGATTGATGCTTATGTCTCCACCGATGGCGAGAACTGGGTACCGCACGAGAATATTGCCCCAGAGGTCTTCTGCTTCTTTGAAGCGCCCCGTCTGACCCAGGCAGGCACACTGCTGACCGGCGGAACCGCCCTGGGCGGCGCGGCCGCTCTGAGATGGACTCCAGCCAATATAGTAGGACCGCCGGAGGTGATACCCATACCGGCCACTGAGACCGGCGGCGTCTTCCCTTACGGCGAGGCCAGCTGGTATCAGACCGATGATGGCTGTATCTGGACGTACTGGCGGGACGAAGGTGGTTCATGTCGGTTATATCTATCCCTGAGCGAAGATGACGGCCAGACCTGGACGCCCCCGCTAATTACCGAGTTCCCCGACTCAATGTCCCGCGTCTACGCAGGACAGTTACCTGATGGGCGGTTCTATCTTATCGGCAACGCCTATCCCAAGTTGCTGGACCGCATGCACCTGATGATTGCCATCAGCGAAGATGGAGCCAAATTCAGCAAGTTGTATACTCTGCTGGATGACCCCACCGCCCAACGCGTCAAAGGAACCTTGAAATGCCATGGCTATCAGTATCCGTGCGGCCTGGTTGACGGGGACAAACTGTTAGTGGGTTACTCAATAAATAAAGAAGACATTGAATGCGGGATTGTGCAGGTTGCTGATTTGTAAGCACCTCTGTGCATAACGCCATTTTGTCAGAGGCCGCTTGCTGGTACGCCCCGCGGGCGGCCTCCTACCTTATCGGGCTGATATTGTCATCAGAATATAGGAACATCGGTGTAGGTGCGATTTAACATATTCGGCCCACAACCGTATATTATAGAAGAAATCTCCATAAAAGAGATTTCCTTGACGTCACCACCAGATAACTACTACACTCATGTATGAAAAGGAGGCCAACATTGACACAGAATGGAGACATTATTGGAGTGATCACCGCGCGGGGCGGTTCGCGAGGGCTGCCCGGCAAGAATGTAGCCCTCGTTGGCGGCATCCCCCTGGTGTGCCGCACGGTGGACGCCATGCTGGCAGCTAAGAGTCTAAACTATTCGTTTGTGTCCACGGATGACGATGAGATTGCCCAACTTTGCCGTGAGCGGGGCGCGAACGTTCCTTTCAAGCGGCCGGCTGAGTTGGCAACCGACGAAGCTGCGCACTATCGGGTACTGCAACACGCTTTGCAGTGGTACGAAGAGACATTCAACCGGCAGGTGCGTATACTGTGTTTGCTCCAGCCAACAGCGCCATTCACCATTGCTGAAGACATCGACCACTGTGTAGCCGCGGCGCTCAGCGACCCGGAATGTTCAGCGGCAATCGCAATGGTAGAGCCACGGTACGATCCTTTCACTGTGTATTTCGAACAGGAAACAGATTATCTGCGCCCCCTGATGGGGGAACGAGGCTACGACCTGCAGCCAACGGGCAAAACCAGTAGACATCTACGACGTCAGGACAGTCCGCCTGTCCTTCAAGCTGCCGGCGCCGTCTTTGCCGCCAAGCGGGCGACTCTGATGGAACTGAACAGCCCCTTTGGCCTTCGGGCCCGCCCTGTGGCATATGACTCGGAGCGGTTCTGCGACATAGACTCCCCGGTAGACCTGGCCTTGGCTCAGGCGCAACATCAATACCTCATGGAAACTGACAAAATCACAAGTTAGTGCTTGCTGTCTTTTGCGCAGGTGTTATTCGGGGTCTTAAGTCTCTATCTTCTGGCCGCTGACGGCAAACTCTCTATGAATGCAGAACGTGCCCAAATCCTTATCGCAACCGATCTGCCCTATCCCAGCCAAGTGACCAGCGATCGCTACTTGGCTTTGGGCGGCCAGCCCTGGGAACTTGCCTGGTCCAGTGCTGATCGTTATTACGAAGTGGCCCGAGACATTGTGGCCGAGGCGTGGGCCGTTCTGGCCCTGATTGAGCAAGCCCTCCCTTCAAGCCTAACTACGCCCCGACCCGGGCAGGCGGCCTCCATCTGGGACGGAATGCGCGATGTGTTCGCCTACCGCGCGATAGCGCCCCTCCTGGGGCGCAAACAGTTCATTATGGATATTGCCAGGCAGTGGCAGGCGGAGGCGATAGAGAGCCGAGAACACCTCGGATCTGTGCACTGGTGGAATGGCTTGGCTTCCGTCGGCGAGGCAGCACGGGCGGCCGCAGGCGAGTTGAGTCTGCCCTACCGAGGCCGGCCCGGTATGGTCGGGCAGGCACTGCGTCGCTGGCTGGTCGGGCCAACTGGCAGTGCGCGCGCCATTATGGACGTGCTGCGTCGGGGGTATCGGGTACCCAAGCCACCACCAACTTCGACACCGGATGTACTGTTTTTGGCTCGTGGTCCTACTTTAGTGCCAATCATTAGCGCAATCGCTGAGAAGTTGCGCGAATACCACAACCTGACCTCATTAGTATTGGATTTCGAACCAGGTGGTATGGCCGAGATGTTTGAGCAGGCCGAGGTTCCACATTGTGCGGCTGATTCATTGGTACCAGCGCGGGCCTCCCGGGCTGCTTGGTTGTGGTTTTATCGGGGGCGGAGGTTAATGAAGTCCTACCGCCACCACGCCAACCTACTGCGCCTCTCAGATCAGTTGTCCTCCAGTCTGCTGGGTGCTATCGAACTGCGCCTGGCGTACACGCTGGCCGCTTATACACCGCGAGCAGCCTACCACAACATTCAGGCAGGTAACGTGCTAAACCAGTTGGCACCCAAATTGGTGGTGAGTTTCCACCTACAAGGCGACGAAGACGGCATGAACGCTGTGGTCGTAGAGGCCCAGAAGCGCGGCTGGCCCACGGTCTTTGTGCAACACGGGATCATGGGCACCCGCAAGGCGATGATGGCCACTTTGCCTTACAAGCGGGTGTTAGTTTTCCATCAGCCGGCGGCCGAACTGCTGAATGAGAAAGGGGCTGCCCCGGCGGCGGAGATCGTAGGTAGTCCGCACTACGATAACATCTCGGTATCGCAAAGCACGTGCCCCGATAAGGGCTATGTGCTGGTAGCCAGCCAACCTGATGAGCGCATCGAGCGCCGACGCAGTCGCTACTACTGGTTGCCTCTGGTTTTCGACGCTTGCCACACGCTCGGCCGCAGCGTCATACTAAAAGTCCATCCGGCCGATGGGAGCAACATACCTGCTTATCAACGTCTGGCCCAGCAGACAGCGGCGTCGGTTCGTATCGTGCCTCATGGCGAGGAACCACTCTCGCGCCTGATGGCCGGCTGCAACCTGTTTATATCCCGCTTCTCCACTACGCTACTGGACGCAGTGCTGGCTAATAAGCCGGCAGTGATGGTTAACTTCACTGGTCAGCCTGATCCATATCCTTTCACCCGACTGGGTGCTGTGGTCGCTGTCCGCACCCCCCAGGATCTACAGCCCACGCTGCAACGACTACTGGAAGACCCCACCGCCCGTGCCGCACTAAACAGCACCCGACAGGAGTATATTGATTATCACATTGGCCCTACTGATGGCCGGGCGACAGACCGCATCGCCGCGACCCTGGCCCAATGTGTCAGCACCCCTGCTCCTCGCCTTGGCCCCCCGCAGCATTCTTGACACTCCCCGCCGACCAACATATACTTCTGGTAAGTACAATCGTTCTTTCGCATCTCACAACAAGAGGTAGTCGCTTTGCCATCCAATAGATTCATAGTCCTTGACGGTGTAGAAGGGTGCGGTAAGAGTACCCAAGTCCGGCTGCTGGCCGAGGCGCTGACCGACCGGGGTTACCAGGTGGTTACCACCCATGAGCCCGGTGGCACCCCTGCTGGCGAACGCATTCGTCAGGTACTGCTGGAACCCGGTTTGGCGATAAACGCGCTGACCGAGGCCCTACTATTCTGTGCATCGCGGGCGGAGCACATCGCTCAGGTCATCCGGCCCGCCCTATCGGACGGCAACATTGTTGTGTGCGACCGTTTCTCGGCCGCCACTGCCGCCTATCAGGGCTATGCCGGTGGCCTGGGCTTTGACACTTTCTGGGAACTGGATAGGCTGGCTGCTGACGGTCTCCAGCCTGATATGACAATCATCCTGGACCTTGACCCGCAAGTCGGTAGGCAACGGAAGATAGAAGAGTCTGACGGCGCAGACCGCATTGAGCAGAAGTCCATTGAATATCACCGCCGGGTGCGGGAGGGGTTTTTGCAGTATGCCCAGCGTGTTGGCTCGGCGGCAGTGGTCATAGATGCTGCTCGTTCCATTGAAGACATTCACGCCCACATTTTGCAGGTTCTGGGGATAGAGTAAGTATGTCCTTCGCCAGTATTGTCGGTCACCAGAAGGCGAAAGACCTGCTGCGGCGAGCAGTAGAGAACGACCGGTTGCCTGCCGCCTACTTGTTCGTTGGGCCCCCGAACGTTGGCAAGACCCTGACGGCTGTACAATTAGCCAAGGCCATCAACTGCGAACAACCAACTGATGGCGACTGCTGTGACGAATGTGGCAGTTGCCGCCACATAGAGGAGGGCGTTCACCCGAACTTTAGCATACTGCGACCAGTAACCCTAAAGCAACAAGAAGCCCTGGAAGAGGCGGAAGAGGCTGCCGAGGAAAACACGGATGATGCGCCTAATGCCGCCGCGGACAGCGAGTATAAGACATATGAGTTCCCCGAAATTGTCGGCGGGATTATAAAGATCAAGCGCATTCGCGAGCTTATAGCGTCGGCTAACGCCAAAGTAGCAGTAGGTAAGCGGAAAGTCTATGTGATAACATCAGCGGAGGCCATGAATCCTGAAGCGGCTAATTGCTTTCTAAGAACGCTGGAAGAGCCGCCTGGACCTACGACCTTTATCTTGACCACCACTCATATCTCAGACCTGCTGCCCACCATTGTCTCTCGCTGTCAGATAGTCAAATTTGATCCCGTGCCACGAGAACAGGCCCAACCCGCGCTCAAGAAGGAATTCTCTCATATTACCGATGAGACCATCGCAGCGGTGGTGGCTTCCAGCTCGGGTCGGTATGGCTGGGCTCACCGCCTGCTTGAGTCTGACCAGGCGCTGGCGCAGCGCAAGGCTGTTCTGGACCTGATGGCCTCGTTGCCCACCCGCCGGCTCTTTGAAGGTATGCGCACCGCCGAATTGCTGATCGAGGCCGCCGAGCAGTGGTGGCTGGCCAGAGAAAGGCCCGTGGTGGCCGAGGGCGCTAAGCGCCTGCTAAAGGCTAATCGCGACAACGTGTTGCGCACTCAAATGAGCGAGTTAACTGAGGTCATGCTTTCCTGGTGGCGAGACATAGCATTACTCGTGGCTTCGCCTCAGACCGAAAAAGTGTTAAACACCGATTACCTATCTGACTTAAGACGATTAGCGCGTAACTATGACTCCAGCAAGTGCCAGCGGGCGTGGGGGTGGCTCCTGGAGACCAAAGTTCAACTGCAGGGCACTAGCAACTTGCGATTATGCGCTCAGGTGCTTATGATGAAGTTAATATCCCTGTGGCCCACCAAGTTGTGACCCGGGAGTCTGTAAACCCAACTCGCCCTGAGCGCCCAAGCAGTCCTTAAGGACACTAATAGCCGAGCAAGGAGACAAAACTATGAAAATCGTAGTAACCGGAGGGGCCGGTTTTATTGCCTCCCACATAGTGGACCGCTATGTGCAGTTAGGACATCAGGTGGCTATAATTGACAATCTTTCTACTGGTCGCCGGGAAAATATTAATCCCCAGGCCGCTTTTTATGAAGTTGATATAACCGATGCCGCGGCAGTTGCCGAGGTGATGGCGGCCGAGAAGCCCGAACTAATCAATCACCACGCCGCGCAGATGAGTGTGCGGCGGTCGGGCCAAGAACCGGCCTTTGATGCAGCCACCAATATCCTGGGCGGCATAAATGTGATGGAAGCCGTGCTGGCGGTGGGGACTTCCAAAATCATTTACGCTTCCAGCGGCGGCACAGTATACGGAGAATTGGAGTATATACCCGCCGACGAGAGCCATCCCATACGTCCGGCCAGTCACTATGGAGTTTCCAAGCATACCGTCGAGCACTACCTGGAGCTATACAATCAGGCCCAAGGGCTGGTATATACGATTCTGCGATATGCTAACGTCTATGGCCCCCGGCAAAATCCTCATGGGGAGGCCGGAGTGGTAGCGATATTTGGCAACCAAATGTTACACGGTGAGCAGTCCACTATTTTCGGCGATGGTTCTGATACCAGAGACTATGTGTTTATTGATGACATAGTAGACGCGAATAGTCGGGTATTAGACCACGGCGACAATGAAATATTTAATTTGGGCACTGGCCAGCAAATCACAGTGCGTGAAACTTTTGCAGCCATAAGTGCCGCGACCGGCTTCACTGGCCAGCCTCACTATAGCGAGTCACGGGTCGGCGATATTGCCCACAACGCACTGGATGCTGCTAAAGCCCGACAGGTATTGGGTTGGGAACCCACCGTGGACTTTGAACAAGGTATCCAGCGTACCATTGAGTACTTGCGAGAAGCGGCAGAATAGCAAGTTGACAGTGTAATGGAGATAACCTATAATTGCGACGATGAGGTATATTGAATTAGTTGACAGCCTCCTCGCCGTCAAGTGACGTATATATGGGAGCGCAAGGCAATGCAAGACACTCAAGTCGGCTTTGGTGTAATCGGGTGCGGTCTACAGGGCGAGTGGCATCTGAAGACTTATCAAGCCCATGCCGCGGCAAAATTAACCTGCATCTGTGACGTCAATGAGGAACTGGTTCGCCAGCAAGCCGAGAAATACAATGCTGAGAGCTGGACCACTAACTATGAGGACCTATTAGCCCGCGATGACCTTGAAGCAGTCTCCATCGCCACTCCTGACTATCTGCACCATGATATTGCTGTGGCCGCCGCTCAGTCCGGCAAGAATATTCTGTTAGAGAAGCCTATGGCTACCTCGCTGGTGGAGGCCGAAGAAATAGCCAAGGCCGTGACGGAGGCGGGGGTTATTTGTATGGTGGACTTTCAAAACCGCTGGAATATTGCCATGGTACGAGCCAAGGAGGCGCTGGAGGCCGGCGAATTAGGCACAGCCCAGATGATGTCTATCCGCCTAAGCAACAAGATATGGGTGCCCACCGAGTTGCTCAGTTGGGGCGGGCAGACTACAATAGGCTGGTGGTTAGGCTCTCACGCGGTGGACTTGGTTACTTGGCTGTTTGACGACGATGTAGTCAGAGTATATTCGGTATCCCGCAGCGAGGTGCTCAGCCAGCGGGGCCTGGATACTCCTGACTTCTTCCACAGTATCTTGGAACTGAGCCGAGGTGGAGTAGCCCATGTAGAAAACTGTTGGATTTTAGGCAATGCTTTGCCTGGTGTGACTGACTTCAGGATGGAACTGGTGGGCTCTGAGGGCACCGCATACGCTAATTGCACTCTTAGCGGGATGTCGCAGATATATACAAAGGACAAAGCCCGGTGGCCAGACACGGCGGTATACTTAGATATCCATGGCTTGCCTCGGGGCTTGGGGCCCAATGCCATTTGGCACTTCGCCGACGCTATGGCCGCCGGTACCGAGCCTATGATTAGCCTGCAAGACGGAGTAAAGAACACTGCAATAGTGGAAGCAATTCACAAGTCGGCAGCGAGTGGCGCGCCGGTCGAGTTACAATGAATTTTGTGAGCCCTAAATGATAGCCAAACCCAGGGAGTGTGCCCGGGACGTGACTGCTGGTCAGCATAGCAACGTCAAATTGGCTTTATGTACCATAGCCTTCCGCGAGAAACTGTTGGAATACGCCCTTGATGTGGCGAGCGAGTTAGGCGTTGATGGGGTAGAAATCTGGGGGCGAGAACCGCATATCTCTGAGAAATTCGATGAGAATCGGGTGCGCGCCACCCGGAAAAAGGTGGCGAGTCGGGGCCTACACATACCAGTATTAGGTTCTTACTCACAATTCGGAATTACCCATCCTCGCCTTGACGAAGCCGTCGAGATTGAAACCACTCTCCATACGGCGCGCTGCTTGGGGGCGCCGTTGGTGAGGGTTTGGGCTTCTGATGTGCCTTCGAGCGAAGCCAGCGCCGCACTGTGGGCAAGAACCGTCCGAGAAATTCAACAGGCCTGCGAGCAGGCCGCCAAACTGGGAATTACTTTGGCCGCTGAGATGCACGATCATACCTTGGCAGATACCGGCCCCAGCGCCAGGCAACTGGTGGAGGCAGTGGGGCATGAGAACTTTCGCCTTAACTTCCAAGTGGCCGCCTATCCCCATTCTGATGCCCCCGAGGAACGTCTGGAAGCAGTATTACCCTATGTGGTACATATGCATGCTCAGAACTATGCCCGATTGCTGAAGGGAGAAGATGATCCCCTCCAGCGCGCACCTTTGGATAACGGAGTGATAGACTACGAGAATCTGGTCGGACAACTGATGCAAAGCGGTTACAATGGGTATATAGCCCTGGAGTTTGCTTATGCGGAAGGCAAATATAAAGAGCCGGCGCTCCGCGACGACCTGACTTATCTGAAGACTCTGACCGGAGCCGCACGCCAAAAGCATGACAAGTGAGGTGGGCACTGATATATGAAGACACGCTGGTGGCTGATAGCAACTGTGGTGGCCGGGGTTATGTTAGGCGCAGGCTTCTATGCCGGCCAGTGGGATACGGTCAAAGGCTGGGCACAAGTGCTGTGCACGGGGTGTATCGGACTATACTAAGACTTTACCACACAGATTTAGCACTCGCACGATACAGAGGATGTAGGTATGAAGCAGCCCGCCGGCCCCCGTTGGCTGTACTATCGTGGCTATGTTCAGTTTTTTTCTACGCTGCTGGCCAATTCCTACTTCCTGCGCGGACTAAAGGGCTTTTGCTATCCAGGGCTGAATTGCTGGTCATGTCCCCTGGCTAATTTTGCCTGTCCCATCGGCGCTCTGCAATATTCCAGTATCTCGGCCCGCGGGAACCTGGCTAACGGTAAGCCACTGTGGTCAGTTCTGCCGTTGTACGTCCTGGGCACACTCATTTTATTTGCTGCGTTGTTCGGCCGGATGATGTGCGGGTGGCTGTGTCCGTTTGGCTGGCTGCAAGACCTCATAGGCCGACTGCGGCGCTATAAATATAAACTACCTAAGTGGACTGGCTATATCCGATATGCCATCTTGATAGCGGGAGTCTTTGTTATCCCCTACTACACTGGGGAGCCATGGTTTACCAAACTGTGTCCGCAGGGCGCTTTGCAAGGTGGCATTTTCCAGCCCCTGCTACATCCGGAGTTGCGGGCAGGCATTCAGACAATGTGGTACATAAAGCAGGGGATTCTGTTGGCCACGCTGATGGCTATGGTATTCATTCGCCGGCCTTTCTGTGTCGCGATTTGTCCACTGGGAGCATTCTTCTCGTTATTTAACCGCTGGAGTGCCTGGCAGATAAAATATGACGCCGAGGCTTGCACTGACTGTGGGTGGTGTGTGGAGCATTGTCCAGTGGGGATAGACCCGCGCCGGGAAGTAAATGGCGCTAATTGCATCTCCTGCCTGGAGTGTCAGAAATGCCCCTATGGGGCCATACATTCCGGCCTGCGCTGGGGACCAGAGTCAACAGCGCGACTTTCCAAGGGAGTCCCCAGTGGCTCCGAGGTGCCAAGTTGAGCAGGATGATCGACCAAACTGAACTGAGTCGGGAGAGTCTGGAGGAACTTACTGTGCATATCGCGCGCCCGGCCCAGGCCGCGCGACCGGCTCTACGAGTGGTGCAGGTAGACCAGTGTGAGTTAGTGATAAAGGACTACGCCACCGGCGGCTCATACTTCAAACGGTTAATGGGTCGCTATCTGGTGGCCAGGGAGAAGGCCGCCTATCAGCGCTTGCAAGGACTGGCCGGGATTCCGAAATATTATGGTACAGTGGATTCGTATGCGTTAGTTCTACAGCGGATAAAGGCATACCCTGTCCTTGAGGTGGCTGCCCAGAGGCTCGCGGATAACTTCCTGGAAGGACTTGCTGACCTCGTCACGGGCCTACACCGCCGAGGAGTGGCTCACGGAGACCTGGAAAAACTCAACAACATACTCGTTGACCAGGACGGCCAAGCGGTATTGGTTGACTTTACGGCTAGCATTATGACCGGTTCTAATCCTCTGGCAACCGTCTTGTTTCCGCTTCTGTGCGATAACGATTGGCGCGGCGTGTACAAACTAACCAAACAAATCGCGCCGCACCTGCTGACTGCCGAACAGGAGGAGTTTCTGAACCATCGGAGTCCGATGGAACGTCTATTCAGGCGATACCGGGAGCCTGTGCGCAGTTTTATTAAGCGCTGGGCCGGTAGTGGTCAATGACTCCCACTTCCGAAAAATGACTGGCAAAACGCTGATAGCGGTGGTCGATAGTACTGGGACGTAGTTAGGATGTAACAATCGGCTTGGATTGTTTAGAATACAGACGCTGCCCACTTAGCGAGAGGAGGGTATGGGATGGAGTCTCTGGCTGTAATACCGTGGCCGATATTGGTCCGACGGCTCCTAATTGCTTTCCTATTAGGGGCACTAATCGGTCTGGAGCGAGAACGACGAGAGCGCCCAGCCGGGCTGCGCACTCATATATTAGTCAGCACGGCCTCGGCTCTGCTTATGATGCTCTCCCAGACAGTGGCGGGGGAGGATTTTGACCCCGGTCGGATGGCTGCCGGTGTAGTAACCGGTATAGGATTCTTGGGCGCCGGGACCATTATCCGATATGGTAGCGCCGTGAAGGGACTAACTACCGCTGCTTCCCTATGGGCGGCCGCTGCTGTAGGGTTAGCCGTCGGGATGGGATGGTACTTGGCCGGAGCTTTGACTGCAATTCTTATCTTTATTACCCTAATCGGGGTAAGAGCATTAGAGCCCATAGTTGCCCCGGACGCTGCCACTACGCAGGTAATGGTCAAGTTGACTGCGGGAAGCAGGCTGCCGATTGATCTGTTCGAGCGTGTCGCCGAATTAGGCGGTGAACTGCGCCGCATTGAGTTCGTAACGTCCGACATCGCCGAGGGGCAACAGTTCGTTTTGGCTATCAAAGGATCACCGGGGTTATCCCAACAAGTTCTGATCCACTGTCTGGATCGACAGGAAGCAATTAGCAGCGCCCGTATCGTGTAATTCTGCGTCCCAAGCACATGTGATCAGTGTCTGACAACTTCAGCGCTCGGGAACCTCTAATGACTGATAAGCGTTTCTGATAGTAAGTATACCGGTTGCCGGGCAGTGGAGCCAATTGTGGGTATACTGCAACGATTAGGAGAAGATAGGCACAGCCGCCGACAGTTTGAGCGGTTGGTTCGCCACCACCAGCGATACATATTCAATGCCGCTCTGCGACTGACTGGGGGCAGCCGCTGCGAGGCTGAGGACTTGACTCAGGAGGCTTTCGTTAAAGCCTATACAGCGTTCGACCAATTTGAGGTCGGCACTAATTTCCGGGCTTGGATGCTGCGGATTCTGACAACTACCCACATCAACCGCTATCGCCAGAGCCAGCGCCTGCCGTCAACTATTGCCTGGGACGAGATTGCCGGCGGCGGGCGAGAACCAGACTACCCGCAGTACGACCAGGTCGGACCAGAGACGGCTGTGGTTGAGCAATACCTGGACAATCCGGTGGGGACAGCACTGCAAGCACTGCCCAACGAGTTCCGCCTGGCCGTGATTCTCTGTGATATGTTTGACCTGACCTATCAGCAGATTGCCACAGCGCTGCAAGTGCCATTGGGCACGGTCCGCAGCCGTATCTTCCGGGGTCGGCAGATTCTGAGAGAACGGCTTCGCGAATATGCTCAACAGCGTGGTTATATCTGAGGTAGCCCTATGACCGATTCGTGTCAGATTTCCGAGGAGACTTTGTCCGCCTTCATAGACGGAGAATTGCCTCCGCGCCAGCGCCGGCAGTTAGCCTACCACATTGCTGATTGTCCAATTTGCAGTAGGCGAGTGGGCCGCCTGTATGCAATGAAAAGTTATGTAGCATCCACTGAGCAGGTCAGCGGCGCGTTTCCGGCCAGATTAGGGGCGCGCATCCGCCAGGCTTTAGACACTGTTGATCAGGTAGCTCGGTCCATCCCTCACCTGGGGCCCCGGCCCACTCCGGCCTGGCGCTTGCCTACTCTGGTGACTGTTGGAGTGCTATTGATTGGGGCAGCACTGTATGGCCGACAGTTGCTGATGATCCGCCCTGGTTCTACAGAAGTACTATTCCAAGCCCATTATCACGCGGCTGCACAGTTGCCATCAACTCCTTTAGGCCTGGGTAGATACGAGGCCATCACCACCGGCGCCGGGGCAAGCCGTTGGCAACCGGTCAAGACGACCCTACTGCGCATTGATGGCCGACTGGGCCAACAACAGGTGTACCGGGCGGGTCAGGCCGTGGTGTCTCACTTCTCCTTGCCCGAGCAGTCCTTTACACCCGAGGCCACGCGCCGAGTATACCAAGGCCCACAATTGTTCTACGTCCACGCCGGCACCGAGTTGTCTATGGTGGCCTGGCGCCAGCCGGATGGCTGGGAGATATTAGTGGCTGATATGTATCCCGAGCAACTGCTGCATGTGGCCACCGTTATGGCCCGTTGACCTGATTCCCCCTCGGACTTCTGCCCCGGAGTCCACTGAGCAACGGCGCCGCGCTGCCGCTCATCACCCTCCCCCGGAGGATATCACAGAAGGTGAAATAGTCATCACCGCGAAATTAGGTATGGTAGTCGCCCGACCCGCGCAGCACAAGCCGTCGCCTGCGCAGGTGAGGATACAACTGTTGTAGGAGGGGGTTCCCAGCCCCGAGGATAGTACTTACTGCCGCTAATTGGCATTATTGGGTGCCCGCGTATTTCGTGGCTCCTGCGCACCAGGTGGGCCGGCCTCGCTGCGCTCGACACGGCCCCTCCAACGGCGTAAGACAATCGTAGGGTTTTCGGAAGGGCAGGCCTGAAGCGAGGTCGGAGAACTTTGCCCAGGCGGCAAGAGATTAGTTTGCTAAGGAGGCGCCGATAGTGTCACCAACAGGTTGCGTTATTTTAGCGGCTGGCGAAGGTATCCGGCTCAAGTCAAAGACTCCCAAGGCCCTGCAACCGCTATGTGGCAAGCCGCTTATTCGCCACGTGCTGGACACCATAGGCCAGATTGAGACCGCGCCGGTAGTAGTAGTCATTGGTGCGGGACGCCAGCAGATGACGGCCCTGCTGCAGGACTACGAAGTGCAAGTAGCTCACCAGCCGGAACTGTTAGGCACCGGGCATGCCGTGATGTGTGCCCAACAAGCACTGGGAGACTTCTCCGGCGATATACTTGTCACTTGCGCCGATATTCCTCTGGTTCGTGCCGCCACTCTTCAACATCTAATAGATGAACACCAGCGCAGCGAAGCTGCCGCTACCATTCTGACCACCGTGTGCGATGATCCCACTGGCTATGGCCGCATCGTACGCAACCAGCAGGGCTTGGTGCAGGCGATTGTAGAACATAAAGATGCTGACGAGCAGATACGGCAGATTAACGAAATCAACACCAGTATTTATTGTTTCCAAACTCAGCCACTTTTTGCGGCGCTACGCAGCATTACTCCTGATAACGTACAGAAGGAATACTATTTGACAGATGTAATCCCCCAACTGCTGGCCCAGCAACTACCTGTGGCCGCTGTCGTTGCCGAGGACCCCGAGGAGGTAATGGGGATTAACACTCGCGCTCAGCAGGCTGCTGCCGAACAACTCGCCCGCCAGCGAGTGCACCAGCGGCTGATGGCTGAAGGCGCTACTCTCATTGACCCTCCCTCCACTTTTATAGATGACCAGGTCACGATTGGACGTGATACTGTCATCTGGCCCGGCGCTTTCATCCTCGGGAATACGCAGATAGGCGATGACTGCACTATTGGTGGACACGTACTGATTAGCAACTGCCAGATTGGCAATGGCGTGCAGATAAAGCACTGCAGCGTGGTCACCGATAGTCGGGTGGGCGATGGTGTCCAGATTGGCCCGTTTGCTCATATCCGCGATGAGACTACCATCCAGCAACAGGGCCGGATCGGTAGTTTCGCCGAGGTCGTGCGCAGCAACCTGGGACCAGGCACCACCGATAAGCATTTCAGCTATCTGGGCGATGCCGAGGTGGGGGCTAATGTTACCGTGGGGGCAGGCGCGATAACTTGCAACTATGACGGGCAGACTAAACATAAGACCATCATAGAAGACGGCGCTTTTGTCGGCAGCGACGCCGCCATTGTCGCTCCCGTCACTATTGGGAAAAGCGCGTACATAGGGGCCGGTTCAGTGATAACGAAGGACGTACCACCTGGCGCCTTGGCTCTGGTCCGTGGGCAGCAGGAAAACATAGAGGGATGGGCCGACCAGCAAAAGCGCCGCGACACATCATAATGGATGTGTGGGGTAGGACAGGCGTCTCGCCTGTCCCACTTGATAACGCCAGTGAGGTAAGCCGGTGCAACCATCTGTGCCGAAAAGTTCTGTGAGCGGATTGTGGCAACGCTTAAACACCTGGCTGCAGCGAGTGCCGCCGGATTCTCGCCAGGCGCAGGGGGCTAAGGCCGAACGGGCAGCGGCGCGTTATCTGCAAGGACACGGCTATCGTATTATTCAACGTAACCTACGTAGCAAATTAGGCGAGATAGACATCGTCGCCGAACACGACGGCTGGCTGGTGGTGGTGGAGGTGCGCAGCCGCAGTGAAGATTCCCCTGTCTACCCCCGGGCTGGTCTCACTCAGGCCAAACAACGCAAACTCCGCCAACTCACCGAGCAACTGCGCAAGCAGTACAAGTTAAGCCATCTGCCGGTACGTGTAGACCTCGCGGAAGTCATAATGAGTAAAGCTGGGAGCATCCAGTCTATTGAGGTGCTGGAGGGGCTGGCCCTGACCCACCGGTAATCAAGCTCATCCTATCCATCGCCGTTGCCGTTGAATTGTAGGGGCGGATGTCCGCAGGACCATCCGCCCGAGGTGGTCGCGAGGAGGAAACGGCGGGCAGAAGGTGCTTCGCACTTCCGCGCCTACAGACGGCCGGTGATCCGTCAAGTATCAAACACAATCTGCACTTCTAAGCCCTGGGGCTTTGATTTTATCTCCAAGTCGTGGTAGGTTACCGCCTTAATCGCTCCCAGCAGGCGCTCACTGGCTTCTTCCCCACTCACTACGCCGGCGTAGCCCTGCGCAGTCAGATTCATTTCATCTAAATCTTCTACAGCGAATCTTACCGGAATCAGACCTTCTTCGGTAAGATAGAGCAGTTCGCGGAGGCATTGTAGCAACAGACGTTCGGGGCTGTCGCCGGCGGCGGTCAATAGTATCTGGCGCTGCGGCTGGAGATGGTCAGCCTCCACAATCAGCGATATCATCCCTCGCCCGGCATTCTCAATTAGCTCACGCAGATTACCACCGCGGGCGAGGATAGCATAATCAGCCGTATGTTCAATATGTTCAAACGGTTGCTTCACACAGATAGCCTCACCCCTGGCCCTGCGCCACGCCGAAGAGGGGATTAACGGCATAATCAGGGCAAGGATGCCCCTCCCACAATAGTGAAGACGAGTAAGCACCCGCTATTTACCAAGCAGCCTCAGGGCTTTCTGAGTGATGTGCTCGGCGGTCAGGCCAAAGACTTTCATCAATTCCCACGGTGCGCCGGATTCGCCATACCTGTCCTGGACACCAACCATATCCAACTTCACCGCCCGGCCGACATCACCACGGGTGATCGCACTTGCCACCAGGTTGCCAAAGCCGCCTACTTGGTGTTCTTCGGCGGTAATTATGATCGGAATCTCGGCGGCAGTAGCGACTATGGCCGCTTCATCCAAAGGCTTTACCGTGTGGACATTGAGAATGCGGGTCTCGATACCATAGTCTTCTTTCAGGATATAGGCCGCCCGCATCGCCTCGGGCACCATCGGCCCGCACGCAATTATAGCCAACTCCTCACCTTCGGAATTGTACTGCGAGGCTAGTACAGTCTCAAATGCGTCTATGAATCTGGCCTGCTCGCCGCGATACCTTATCACATTGGCTTTGCCGAACTGGAACGGTGTCTGCTCAGTGGTCACTACCGGGGTCGCCTCGCGGGCATAACGGACTACGGCGGGGCCATCAATGGCGGCAATGGCCTCAGTAGCCTTGGCAGTTTCTACGGCATCAGAGGGGACAATCATATGGAAGTTGGGCAGGCAGGTAATAACACTAATCTCCTCCAGGGCCTGGTGAGTAGCTCCGTCGGGGCCTACTGAAATGCCACCGTGGGCGTCGGCAATCTTCACATTAAAGTCATTATAGCCGACGGTAGTGCGCAGTTGGTCCCAGTTGCGGCCTGTGGCAAACACCCCATAGGAGCCGATAAAAGCCGTCTTGCCTTCTTTGGCCAGTCCGGCCGCCACCAGCGTCATATTAGCCTCAGCAATTCCCACACTAAAGAAACGCTTCAGTCTTTCGGGGTCTTCAGTTTTCCCGTCGGGCTTGTAGAAACGGTCCATACGGATAGAACCGGTAATGTCAGCCCCATGGGCCACCACCTGGGGATCGGCGCCCAGTTTGGCTATGGCCCGGCCAAAGCCGTTACGGGTGGCGTCCATCTCTGCTTGCATATTGTTGGCATGATTCCACCAGTAATCTTTGCTAAACTTGGGCATTGCTGCCTCTACCTTGGCGTCCACTTGGTCCTGGTAGTCCTCGGCTATCTTTAGCAAGGCATCGACGCGCTCAGGCGGGAACACATCAGTGACCCCGATCGTCTCCAGAGCGACGTCCAATGATTCGGCGCCGGAGCGCCCGTCCTTAGGAGGAACACCGTGATACCCGACCACATCCTCCGCATAACTAACACCTTTGCCCTTGATGGTATGGGCTATAATTAGTACCGGCTGTCCCTTAACTTCCTCGGCCCGCACCAGCGCGTCCAAAATCTGCTCCATATCGTGGCCGTCTATCTCAATCACGTCCCAACCAAAGGCCTCATATTTGGCCCGCAGCGGACTCACCTTCATTATCTCATCACAGGGGCCGTCAATTTGCAATCTATTGAGATCGACAATATTCACTAAGTTATCCAGGTCATAATGAGCAGCACACATCACCCCTTCCCAGATGGAACCTTCGTCGTGTTCCCCATCGCCTGTAAGGCAATAAACCCGATAATCTTTGCCCTCCAGTTTGGCATTAAGCGCCGAGCCAATGGCCGTTCCTAATCCTTGGCCCAGGGACCCCGAAGAAAACTCCAGCCCGGGCAGTTTCAAGTAATTAGGATGGCCCTCAAAACCAGAACCCAATTTCCTGAGCAATACAGTTTCCTCAATTCCCGTAACGCTCTCAAAACCCGGTAGCGGCTCATCATGGAAGCTGACCGGACGATCATCAAAGTAGCCGGCCATACCCAGAGCAACATATATCGCTGGGGCCTTGTGCCCAGTTGACCAAAATACCCGGTCCCGGTCTTCCCACTGGGGATTTTCTGGGTCGTGCCGGATATGCTTCAGATATAGAGCAGCAGTGATATCCATAATGGACATCGTGCCGCCAGTATGACCTGAGCCCGCCGCGGTCAGCGAGATCATATTCCAGGCTCGCATCTCGCGGGCCTTATCTATCAGTTCTTCTACTGAATATTCTTTTCTGACTTCTCCAGTCTTGGAATCCATAATCGGCATTCATATCACTCCACTTAGCGGTAATATTATGCTCGTCCCGATTCTCACCGGGACGGCGCTCTTGTGATGCTTTTCACCTGGACCGTTCGCAACCCAAGCACATATATTAATTCGTTGACTTTCCCTTGTCAACCTCCTCGGTGAACCCGCAAAACTTGGCAGGCTTCAATAATTCTCTCAGTTGCCTGCTGTGGTCCCATCTGGTATACTCGGTACGAGTCTAATCCTATTACCATATTTCCAGAGGTGGAGCAATGTATAAAATAGCGGTATTACCTTGTGATGGCGTGGGTCCGGAGGTAGTCGCCGAAGGCCTGAAAGTACTGGAGGCCGCGGCGGCCCGGTATGAAGTCAAATATGAAATTGTGGAATATGACATTGGCGGCGATAGATACCTGCGGACCGGTGAAGTCTTGCCGCCTACGGTTATGGAAGAACTGGCCCAGTGCGACGCCATATATCTGGGCGCAGTAGGTCACCCTGATGTGGCCCCCGGCATATTGGAGAAAGGCATTTTGCTGGCTCTGCGATTTGGGCTTGACCAGTATATCAACCTGCGCCCCATCAGACTATACCCTGGTGTCCATACACCTATCAAAGATAAAGGGCCAGAGGATATTGACTTCATCGTGGTGCGCGAGAATACCGAGGGCTTGTATGTAGGCATGGGCGGCAATATGAAAAAGGGCACTCCTGATGAGGTCGCCCTGCAAACTGCCGTCTACACTCGCAAGGGCACTGAACGCATCATTCGCTACGCTTATGAACTCACCCGCAAGCGCGGCAAGGACAGCAAACTGACCTTAGTAGACAAGGCCAATGTTCTGACCTATGGCCATGACCTGTGGCAGCGGACCTATGGCCATGACCTGTGGCAGCGCACCTTCCGCGAAGTCGGCGAAGAGTATCCTGATATCCAGCAGGACCACGCTTTTGTAGACGCGGCTTGTATGTGGTTTGTGAAGAATCCGGAGTGGTTTGATGTCATTGTCACGTGCAACATGTTCGGCGATATTATCACTGATTTGGGCGCGATGATTCAGGGCGGAATGGGTGTGGCTGCCTCGGGGAACATAAACCCCGACGGCGTCTCTATGTTTGAGCCTATCCACGGTTCAGCGCCCAAATACACTGGCAAGAATGTCATTTGCCCGGTAGCAGCCATCTGTGCAGTGGGGATGATGATGGAGTATCTCGGAGAGGAGCAGGCAGGGCAGGCCATAGAAAACGCCGTAATCGCCGCTCTGGCCAGCGGGAAACTGGGCGACCTGTCCACCCGCAGCGGCGTCAAGACCACCGAAGCCGGGGATTTGATTGCGAGCTTGGTGGAATAATGGCAGCGCATAAGGGGACCAAAGAATATGGAAGTGGTGGAGAATTGTGCCGGGATAGCAATGTGGGTGTTCCTCATCGTGTTCGTTACTTACAGGGTGGCATCCGGCGTGCTATATGCGTATAGAAAGCGCAACGTAGAGAAGCTAGTCATCCCACTACTAATCGCAATCGTGCTCGCCGCCGGCGCGCGAATAATAGTCCGGCAGTTCGTGGACATGGCCGCACATGTTTCCCTCGTAGAGGCCGTCGGCGGCACGGTTGCGGGAGCCGCACTGGGAGTGCTTGGCGGATGGAGCGGGGATCGCCGCAGCGAGGGCGCCGCTCCTACATAGTTATCCCGCACCAGTTTCAGTTACGATGATGGATAACCTAACTGGTTTCCTGATAAGCCTATCCGTTGCTCTGCCGATAGCCGCCGCCACATATTTGTGGGAGCGGTGGCGGCTGGCCCGGCCTGGGGGGCCGTTTGCCAAGGCTGACTTCTCCGGGTTGATTCTGTTAGCAGCCTTGGCCGCGGCCTGGTGGCCGTATCTACAAAGTCAGCCCCGACTGATTGTCGTCTTGCTGGGCGGGTTGGGAGTATTTCTGGTAATCGCAATTGTTGACATGGTCGGCTGGCCTCGGGTAGTGCAGGTTTTAGGAGTAATTGCCGTTGCAGCATTGATAAGCCGCCAAGGCATCAGCGTGACCACCGTCAAGTTGCCTTTCACCACCACCTTCGTTAGCCTGGGCTGGTGGGGGCCGATATTAACAGTCGTGTGGATGGTCATTTGTGCAGTGTTGTTCGGGCGGGCGGCCTCCATATTGGCCGTGCCTCTGGGCGTTGCGACTTTGGCTGCCGCTACTCTATTTGTCGTCTGCCTTCTGGAGCCGCAAATAACTGGCCCCCTGGCCCCTTTTGTGGCTATCACTCTATGCGGGGCCTGTATAGCCCAGGTGCCATTTGCACGATTGCTTAGCCACAAAGGCGCTTCTGCCGGAGCATATACCGTCGGCTACTTCATCGGAGTGCTATCAGTCTTGGGCGCACTGAAGAATACCGCTTTCCTGGTAGCCTTGCTGCCCCTCATAATAGTTGGCGTCCCGCTCTTCGCAGCCACTTTCACGTATGCTGCCGACCTGCGCCGAGGTTGGCGGGCCCTGGCCGTAGCCGAGAGACGGCAGCATCTGCACGAACTACTCCTCAATCAAGGTTATAGCCACCTGCAGGTGATTGGCATTCTGCTGGCGGGCACTGCCTACTTGTGTGTAGCAGCCATCTTGCTTGTGGTACTCATTGAGGTCACTTTTGTGCTCAAGGGCTTGTTCCTTATCGTGGCTGGAGCCGGTGGCCTGCTAATCTTCTACATTACCCTACGGTTGTTACCACGGTCAGGAACCGATGAAATTAGCGGCAAGCCCCGTCAGGTACGGCTGTTGGGCGTGCGACTGCACGGGGTAGGTCTCAGTGAGGCTTTGGCCGAGGCCGAGCGATTTATGGCGGAAGATAAGCCCCATATGATTGTTACCCTTGACGCCTCTGGTGTAGTGCAGGCGCGCGAGGACGAGGAACTTCACCGAATTACCGAAGAAGCCGATTTGGTAGCGCCGGACGGCGCCGGCGTTGTGCTGGCCGCCCGGATGCTTAATCTGCCCATAGACACGCGCTGTGCCGGCTGTGATATGATTGTGGACTTGTGCCGGGTGGCAGTGCGGCGGGGCCGGTCAGTCTACCTATTGGGGGCCGAGCCTGGTGTAGCTGGGGCCGCTGCTAACCGGCTCACCCAGCAAATCCCTGGGCTGGAAATTGCCGGCTATCACCACGGATATTTCTCGGCGGACGAGGAGGTCCAGATAGTCAAAGATATCAAACAGACCCGCCCTGGCGTATTGCTGGTGGCCCTGGGCATTCCCAAACAGGAGAAATGGATAAAGAAGCATCTGCAGGACCTACAAGTACCAGTGTGCATTGGCGTCGGCGGCTCCTTAGACATAATCTCCGGCCACAAAAAACGCGCCCCGATGTGGATGCAGCGGGCCGGTCTGGAATGGCTGTATCGCACCATCAAAGAACCCCGAAGACTGCCGCGACTGGCCGCTTTGCCCAAAATCCTGTGGATGACAGTGCGTGAACTACTCGCTCCACAGGACAGAGACATCTGAGATTTCACGGAGGACACCTGTTATGCATCTACTGTTAGTATTGATTGGCGGAGTCACTATTATCCTCGGTGTAATGAGTAACGGATGGGCGAGTCAGCGCCCTGCCTATGACCCGCTGGCTCAGGACATTATGTCTGACGAGATTTTTATGGATGGTATGTGGCATATGGCGGTGGAAGATGTACAGGAGACGCCCAAGCGCCTGACCGTCACTACCACTGGTGCCCTCTTCCAATTCTCACCGGCAACGGACAGGGTCCTATGTTCGCAGCGGCTGGGCAAAGAGCGGCGGAGCCTGCTGCTGCGTTTCCCCGAGGGGTCACTATCGGGGCTGAAGGTTACCGCCCAGGGCAGCGGCGCAGTTATCCTACAATCTGATGAAGGGATGGAATTGAAGGTAAATTGTGACTCACTGCTGATGATGCGGGCAAAGCAGCAGATGGAGGTCACCGGGCGCCTTCTGTGGAGTCCCGCCAAGGAATACGACCACGGCCCCCATCGGTTGCTACTGGACCCGTATGGGGCGGTCGGGCTCTTTCCCATCAATGATACTTCCTTGGTGGCGGCTGAGGCCGCGACGCACGAGTACACCTATCAACTACCTGGTCCAGGCATGCTGTGGGCTTCCATCGGGCCGCCGCGGCCCTATGAGTGGGAGCGCTCGCTCACCGAAGAGGTCATCTGGACCTATGCCCACTCCGAGCGCGGCGCGGTGCCGACCCCAGAGCGTGTCGCCACCGACAGCCAATATGGTAACATTCTGTGGCTGCAGTCGGAAGTTATGCTGTGGCGCTCCTGGCAGAGCGGGTTTGTCCCACGCTTGCCCGAAGAATTTGCGGAAATGGTCGAAGCGGCGCACGAGCATAAGCTCAGGGTCATTATCTACGCCTCACCCTTCTATTTCGTCAAAGGCACGCCGCAAGAGGAGGAAGTAGTGCACATGGCCCCTAATTTCCAGGCGGCTATGCCCGCCCTCACCACCACTACCGGCGAAAATGTGGGCTGGTACCTGGAAGAGGCCAAGAAGGCGCTGGATACCCTCGGTATTGACGGGCTGTACTTTGATGGCGTCTACCGCGACAGCGTGAAGAACAATTACATCCTGCTGCGTGCGACCCGTGAGTTGCTGGGCGATGAGCGTCTGCTATTTGTGCACAATACCGTCACCGCTCCCGGCGGGCTATGCTACAATCCAGCGGCGGATACCTGGGCCGATTTCCACCTGCGGGGTGAGCAGCGCCGGCCTTTCCGTCCCCGCTATCTGCGCTGGTATGTCTCCGGCTACAATATCAGCAATAGCATTGGCTTTGTGTGCAACAATGCCGGCTATCAGAAGCCCACACGGGAGCAGGTGGAAATGACGCTGGAGGCCAACTGCCGCTTGCCTTACATTTCGGGCGCAAGCGACGATTTGCTGCAACCGCTGCAGGACTGGTACTGGCCGCGCCTGAATGAATCGTACCGGGCGTACTTCGAAGAACTTAACGAGCGTCCCGTGCCGCAGCCGCTTCCGGTTCTGGAGCAGCCGACCGTGGCAGCCGCTTCCGGTTCTGGAGCAGCCGACCGTGCTGCCGCCACTGTGGCCTTTGCCGGGTTTGACGGAGGCAGAACTGGCCAAGACGGTGAGCGCCCGGCTGATGATGGATACGTTCGGCGTTGGCGCCCCTAAATACACGAGTCCTATGACTCTAAACGGCGTCCCCATCGGAATAGTGCCATGCAGTGATGATGCGTGGGCTGAAGAGATGGTTGTGGAATTACCGCCTGAGGTATGCAATACTCTGAAGGCGGAAAACTATCTGGTGATTGAGAATCCCGACAATGACTGCTTCAAACTGCGCAATATCTACCTAGACGTAGCGTTGCCCAGCGGCGCGCGCGGCACGTCCAACCTGATAGGAGGGGTTTACTGCTCCGACCACACCTGGGCGCATGCAGAAGGTGAGTCGGTGACCTTGGGTGAGCCGCTGCGCATTCGCATTCCATTTCCTGTAAAACAAGAGCAGTGAATCTCAGTGACAAAGGACGAGAGGAAATATGAGACAGAATCAACTGGATTTGAGTTCATCTGTCGCAGTTAAACAGTTTCTGCTTGACCGCGGAGCTACCGTGGCAGGCGTTGCCCCGGCACCGGCGTGTGAAGGTGCTCCTGCCGGTCATTCGGCTGAAGATGTGCTGCCCGGCGCGAGGTCAGTGATAGTCTTCGGGATAAAGTTAGTCAGCGGGGTAGTTAACTGGCCCCAACTGATATG
>JALGUR010000101.1 GCA_029820565.1 Candidatus Zipacnadia bacterium | reverse complement strand
GGGTGAAGATTCCCCCGGATAGTTCCCAGTGGTTTTTCGCCAGGTGTGCTGGAGTAGGGGCACGCCTAACTCGCCTGCTCGCCGTGCTATGGGGGCCATGCCCGCGTCAGTGCAGCGCCGGCACACCCACGCCTTCAGACCGCGCATTGGCCCGGCGACCACCCACCGCTCCATCTCGGCCAGCGAAGTCTCGGGGTGGGCTGGGCTGACATAGCAAAAGCCAATGACGCGCTCAGGCCGGTGCTCAATGGCCTGCATCAGAAATTCATTATCCGCTTGAATCTGCTCAGAGGTGGGCTGCCGATTGAGTCGCGGCCCCAGCGAAAGACAAATCCGGCTCCCAGCGAAAGACAAATCCGGCTTATGTTCATTCTATCAGCAAACCGCAGCAGGTAATCAACTCTCTCTTCAGGAGAGCCGGATATTGCCGTCAAATGAGCGTGAGCGTCAATGATCATAATGGCGGCGCTTCCTTTCAGCCATTCTCCTCGGCCCGCACACTACCTGAGAGCGAGTGCAATTCAGAAGCGACGGAATAATTCGTCAACATCCTTGACCTGGAGAATATCATCTATATTGCCCTCACTAACGGCAGTGGCGATGATTTCCACGACTGCGTCCACCACATCCAGCGTCTTGTCCACGTCTTCATCGCTGTGGGAAAAAGTAGTGAGCATGAGTCCCTCGCGGCGCAGCAGCACCCCACGCTTCGCCGTTTCCTGGAGAAACAGACTCCAGACTTTGTGGTTAAGGTCAGCGTCTTGATACCCGAACTGCGGACGGCTCATCGGGGCGAGACCCGAGCAGGAAAGGGGAACGCCATGCCGGGCACCGATTTCCGCAAACCCATCAGTGAGCCGCTGTCCGATGTGCCACATATGGTCAGTGACTGGTTTTTGGCGGTATTCGTTGATGGCGGCAATTAGGGCAGCCAGGGACAAGCACTCGCCACCATAAGTCACACTTATCACCAAATCAGCGGCCACCTGCATAACTTCGGCGCGGCCACACACGCAGGCTATGGGCATACCGTTGGCTATGCCCTTGGCGAAGCAGGCCAAGTCGGGAGTAACGCTGAAATACTCCTGCGCGCCCCCGGGAGCCAGCCGGAAGCCAGTCACGATCTCGTCAAACACCAGCAACACACCGTATTGGTCGCACAGTTGGCGTACCCCGGCCAGGTAATTATCGTCAGGTGCTTCCCCGCTTACCGGGTCCAGGAAGATGGCCGCCACCTGGCCCTGATACTGTTCAAGTTTGCTGCGCAGGGCGTCCAAGTCATTGTACGGGTAGGTGTCAATAACCGACTTCAGGCAGTCCGGTATACCCCGGGGATTGCCGCCGCTCGCTTGCCAGGTGTCAACCCAGCCGCGGTAGCCGCAGTTGAGCAGCACTTCGTTGCCAGTGTAAGCGCGGGCAATGCGGGCCGCAGCCTGGGTGACTTCCGCGCCACCTTTCATAAACCGGACCATCTCAGCGCACGGGATGATATCACAGACCGCCTCGGCCGCCTCAACCTCCAGCGGATGCAGCAGCCCAAAGATCGTGCCGTCCTTAAGTTGCTCGGCGATAGCCCGGTCAACCGGCTCATAGCAATATCCCAGAGTAATCGGGCCCAGCGCCATAATATAGTCAATATATTCATTACCATCTACGTCCCAGACGTGCGCGCCGTGGCCGCGCTGAATATAAATCGGGAATGCTCCCGGGGCATAGCCCCCAGGCCGCTTGCTCATAGTCTGGGAGCCCCCCGGTATTAACTGGACCGCGCGCCGAAAGAGTCGCTCGGAATTCTCCAAGCACAACGGCAGAGGCATATCTTCATCTCCTTTGGAGTTGTCTCGGACTGCAACCGCATCTTCCGCGATGGCAATAGGGGTAGTATCATCTAATGACGAGCGCAATTGCTGTTTCATCAGACGAGCGCGCATCCTATACGTACTCTTCTGATAGGCATAGGTCAATAATATCATGAGTACATAGCCGAACATCAGCGCCAGGATAGCCGCCGGCAACCACGCCCACCACGGCCAACCGTGGGCGGATAGTTTTGCGCCCGCCAAGACCCCCAGGCCGACGGCACATAATCGCCGAGTCCAGTGATACAGTAAGATTTTGAATATCCAGTCGGTTGACAGAGTTACCATGGCTGGGCTACACTACAAAGATGAAGACAGCCAACATTTCGCGGTCAATTCTATGTTTCCTCTTGAATAGGTAGCCGGCAGCAAAGGAAGTTTACTGATATGAAGATCGCCTTCTTAGATGTATTCGTGGGTATTAGCGGGGATATGACCCTGGGAGCGCTGATTGACGCCGGGGCCGATTTAGAGCAACTACGGGAAAGTCTGAGGGCATTGCCCATGGAGAACTGGTGGCTTGACGCTGAAGAAGTCTCTAAAGGGGGTATCCGGGCAACCAAGGCCACCGTTGGCCTTGAGAGCGACGAAGCCGATGGCCCGCGCCACTATACCGAACTGGTGGAGATCATAGAAGCCGCCGAACTGCCCAGTGAAGTTGTCGAGCAGTCGCTGGCTGTGCTGCGGATGATAGCCGAAGCTGAGGCAACCGTACACGGCATCTCAGTAGAGAAGGTCCATTTTCACGAACTGGCGGGGCTGGATACACTAATTGATATTGTCGGCAGCGTCCTGGGCCTGCGGCTTTTGGGAGTTGAGAGGCTGTACTGTTCGCCGCTGCCTATATCACACGGCTATGTAGACACCGCTCATGGCCGGCTGCCGGTGCCGCCGCCGGCGGTCGCCGAGATGCTCAAAGGACAGCCTACCTTGCCGGTGGATGTTGAGGGGGAGACGGTAACTCCCACTGGGGCCGCGCTGGCGCTGACTCTTTCTGATGGTATAGGCACTTTCCCGGCAATGACCGTGGAAAGCGTAGGATATGGAGCCGGCAGCAAGGATTTTGCCGGCCAGCCTAATATTCTGCGGTTGTGGGTCGGTCGTCCCGCGGGCGCCGGAGGCGACAGCGGGCAGGATCAGTTAATGGTTGATGAAGTCACTATTATTGAGGCAAACATAGATGATATGAATCCGGAACTTTACCCTCCTATGCTGGAGGAAATCCTCAATGAGGGAGCTTTGGACGCTTGGCTGACGCCAATACAGATGAAAAAAGGTCGGCCGGCGGTAAAACTCTTGGCCCTGACGACTGCGGAGGACGCCGAGGCCATCGCCGAGACAATCCTGCGGGAAAGCACCAGTTTCGGGGTGCGACTGACCCGCGCACAGCGGCGCTGTCTGCTGCGAGAAGTGATTACCGTGACTACCCCATACGGAGAGTTACCAGTGAAGGTGGGGCGAATCGGGCAGCAGATAGTGAGCATCGCTCCCGAATACGAGGACTGCCGACGAGCCGCCCAGCAGTATAACGTACCTGTGAAGGTGGTCTATGCCGCCGTCACTGGTGCCGCCCAGGCGCTGGGATGGGCAGAACCTGGTGACGAGAGATAGATATATCCGTACCCATATTCTGCATACAATGAAGTTGCTTGACTACGGAAGAGATGAACCACATAACTATTGGATATGAAGTTAACGGCAAAGCATTTGTGAGCACCATTGTCGCATGTATCGTAGTATTGTGGCTGTGCGGCCTGTCAGTATTGGCGGAGCAAAGCCAGAGTGAGGCGGGGGCGCGGCCTTGGTGGGAACAGGAGAAGATACGGTTCTTCTGGGGACAATGGGGGCATTTGACGAATGCGGGCGTTCCGATGAACGAAACGATGAAGAACCTGTCCCAAGTCGGGGCGACCGTGTTCGTGGATCATGGCAGCACCCATCTGGAAAACGCCCGCCTGGCACATAAGTATGGTATGCGCTACTTCGGTGCTGTGAAACTGTCCAGCCTGGCCAGGGTTGCCCAGCGACTGAAGCCTGCGCCCCGGCTGTCGGTCAACCAGGATGGTGAACCCTATGCCGGCGGCGGGTTCACGTTTGCCTGCCCACTTTACAAGCCTCTGTATGAGACGTGGTTCCTTAAACCAGTACTGGAGGGCGCCAAAGTGGGCCTGGTTGACGGGCTTCACACGGACTGGGAACCGTATGGCGGCGTGGGTGAGGCCGGGATATGCTATTGTGACGACTGCTTTGCGGAGTTCATGAAGAGAAAGAGGCTGGACGGAGATATGCCTCCAGTAACCCAGAGGCACGCGTGGTTGGGAGAGCACAGCTTGATAGAGGCATACGAGGAGACCTTTCAGCAGCGTCGGGCAGAAATGGTCCGCGAGTTTGTCCGGCGAGTGCATCAAGTCAACCCCGATTTTATCTTCTCAGGGTACAATATGTACGATTCGTCACTCAGTCAAACGCTGCATACACCTGAGGCTCCCTTCTTCTGCCTTGACCACCGCCATTACTATGAGGACCACACTATGCCCTGGTGGGAGAATCATTGGGCTCATTATCGCAAACTGGGATTTGTCCGCATTGCGGGGGGCTTTGACAACACCCTGTTCGGCGCTCAGCCCGAATCAGACGTCAGCGTCACGCAGTGGATGTATGACGTGGCCATAAATAGCGATGGCTACTGGATGTGGTTTGAGCAAGAACTTACGCCCGACTCCTGGCGGGCCTTCTGGACAGCCAACGAACGCATTCGGGCCACGGAGCAGAAGGTAGGAGAGTTTTTACTGCACGGAGAGCAGGATATTCATTTTGTGACACCAGTAGAATGGTGCGGCAACCCTGAGTTTGACCGCAAGATCATTCAACGTACCTGCCACCTGGGCGATGAGCACTTGGTCCATGTCAACAATGTGGACACCGACCGCCCCATGTGCATACGCTTGCGCTTGCCCCGTCTGCCGGAGAGATCACAGTGGATCGTAACTGATCCAATTGCGGGACTTACCTATGTCCACGATGGTCACCAGGCGGTGTGGAGTGCGCGGCGTCTGGAAAAAGGTATTGTCGTATGCCTGGAGAAGCGGTCTGAGTTATTCGTGAAGCTGTCGCCGTCCCCGACTCTATTAGGAACAAAGTCAGATGGTATTATTGCTTCCGCGGAAATCAAGTCTATGCCAGGTCATCCGCAGACTGAAACCTCGCCTCCCCAGGCCGGCGAGCCGGCGGGGCCAGAGCGCCTCGTCTACACTATGACAGAGAGTTTAGGCTACCTGGGCAGGCAGGGCGGCTGGGCTATTGGCAATGCGATCCATGCCATTGATGCCAATGGCGGAAATCACCATCGGCTGTACAAAGTCAAGGGCTACCTCTGGTCGCCGGTGTGGTCGCCTGACGGCAGCCGCATCGCCTTCTGTCATTACGCCAACGGCCGGGGACAAATCTACGTGATGAACGCCGACGGCTCCCAAGTGGTCAATCTCAGTAACAACAACTATTGCGACAAGTGTCCGGTATGGTCACCGAGGGGTAGAGAGATAGCTTTTCTGTCGGATCGAGACAGCGACTGGGAGATTTACGTGATGAATGCCGATGGCAGCCAACAGACGCGGCTGACCAACAGCCCGGGTCTGGACCAGGCACCAGCCTGGTCACCGGACGGCCAATACATCGCGTTCGAAAGCGACCGAGAGGGAGACTTGGATATATGGATGATGAAGGCCGATGGGACTGGCCAACGACCTGTGACGAGCCAATCCGGCCTCGAGCAGGAGCCGACCTGGTCGCCGGACGGCACCCATATTGCCTGCATCGGCATGTACAAGTTTTTCCGGGCGCTATTGGTGGTCGATACGGAGAGCGGGCAGGTGCGCAATATAATGGGGCAGACACCCCATCTGGGCTCACTATGCTGGTCACCAGACGGGCAGCGTATTGCCGGCGAATTCCGTGGCCCTCAGGAAACCGAGTATGCCGGCATCTTCGTCACCGACGCCCATACCCCAAGAGGCCACCTGGCCAGGGGAGACGATGAGCATAAACTGGTGGATGTTCCTGCCCTGCGGCCATACTCGAGCAGAAGCAGGGAATATCCCAGCCCGACCTGGTATTCCCTGGGAGGTTCATCGCCTCGTTGGGTGGTGAAGACCTTGGGAAGCGTCTGCTGGTCTCCTGATGGTACGCGTCTCGCCTTCTCTTCCGATATGGGTACGGACGGCTATTTCTATATCTATACCATACCTGCGGCGGGTGGCGAGCCTACCAGACTCGACAATACCCGTAGCGCTTGGCTTCAGCAGGTGACGTGGTGCCCACGATGAGACCCGGTAGCGAACGCTGGGCGCGACAACTCAACACACTTCCTTCAGGCGGCAGCGGCAATCGCTCACGCAGCTGTCGCCTTAGCGTGACAAAGGCACAGAAGAGACCATTAATGGCAGGAGTGTTTATTAGTGTTAGGCACTGAGGTACGCGATATATTCCACGCTGCTTGCGCTGACCATTGGCTGATTCCGGCATTCAACATTGCTTATTTGCCCATGGTCGAGCCGA
>JALGUR010000036.1 GCA_029820565.1 Candidatus Zipacnadia bacterium | reverse complement strand
TGCCGCTACTAAGTTTGAAGATAGCCATGTATTCGCAAAAATCAATAAGATGGTGGTCTGTGCCCGCCTGTGGGAATCGTCAGAGGAGTTATCTTCGATATTGGTGGACGTGAGAACGTTCGGCCTAGATGACCCTGATATCTATGAGCAGGTCAGGCAAGACTACGAGCTTATAAGAGAGACAATACGCACGCAGGGATTTGACGCTGTACACAGTGCGATGGGTGTACTGATCCAGGCACGTACTAAAGGCGCTGGCCATGGGACCACGAGTCGTGCCTTTTATGCGCGGACTGGTTTTGTGAACTTGATCTTTGGCCTGCCTCGCAAGTGGGAGTAGTGGCCGAAGCAGGCCTGTTCGCTACAGCTAAGTCATGCTCGTTTCTTTAAGTCCGCCATTAGTTGATCAAACTGGCGACACGCCTCTAACTCCGCTTCTTCCACGATATACGTTGCCCCAGAGTGCTCCACAGCTTCCGGGTCGTTCTCCATAACTCTTAGCCAGTAAAGATTACCTCGCGAGGTATGGTCGCGTGCTATCACGGTGAAGGGCTCGTCGCCGTCACCGATCCCCATCGTGAACCTCTCTCCCAGCGGAAAGGCGAATTTCTCAGGAGCCATTTTGTCTCTACCTCCGTACAATAATAATCTGCCTTTACGGAGTAGTATTATACCATTTTATGGATCGTATGTCCAATAGGGCTCTGTACCCAAAGTATGAAGAACGAGACCACCTGAGCCGCAGGTCTCCTTTTTTGTTGTTGCCTGTCTATAAATGAGGGAGCAGTATGGTCGGGGGGGGGGAGCGCGGGCGCAACATAAAGTTGCACCCGCCCATTGTTGTGGCCTGAGTTAGTCCGTCTTCATTCCTCTACCGCTGAGTATCTTATACTGCATGGCGTGGATTTTGGTGGCCGGGCCCGAGTCGCGCTGGTCCCAGCCGCTGGTGGCTAACGAGCGCAGTTCCGGGGCGAATAGCGCTGAGTCCGACTCGCGCTGGATAATGTCAATGTTGCCCTTATACAGTTGGATGGTGTACTTGCCGTTGACGGCCCACTGGGAGGAGGCGAGGAAGGCGTCGCAGTCCTGCTTGACCGGGTGAAACCAGCCGCCGTGGTAGACCATATAGGCCCAGAGGCGCTCCACCTGGGGCTTGAACTGGACCTGCTCCTTGGTCAGGCAGAGTTGCTCCAAGTCGCGGTGCAGAGTCAGGATGACTTCGGCGGCGGGGGCCTCATATGCCTCGCGGGACTTGAGGCCCACCAGACCGTCCTCAAACATATCAATCTTGCCGATACCGTTCTCACCGGCGACGCGATTGAGGTAGTGGATGATGTCGCGCAGATTGTCCTGGTCATCGCAGCGGGTGGGCAGCCCTTGGTGGAACTCAATTTGCATCCGCCGCGGCTGGTCGGGGGCATCCTCGGGGAAGCGGTACCAGATGTAGTCCTCCTGCGGGATGCGCATTTGCAGGTTGTCCACCTCGCCGGAGCCGATGGAACGGCACCACATCGTGCGGTCGTCGCCGATGCCCGGATTGTAGGGGATGTCGTACTTGGCGCTGAGGTCCTTCTCCTCCTGGCGGGTGAAATTAAAGTCGCGCACCGGTAGGACCACTTCCAGGTCGGGCGCGAAGATGGAGAAGACATTATTCATCCGGTACTGGTCATTGCCCTTGCCCGTGGAGCCTTCGCAGATGGCGTCACAGCCCTGCTCCAGGGCGAACTCGGCCACCTTGCGGGCGATGAGTTGGCGGGTCATTGAGGTGGCTACGGGGTAGCCCTCGTAGTCGGAGTTGGCGCGGATGGCCTTGGTGATGTAGTCATCCACAAACTCGTCGGTGGCTTCAATTAGAAACCAGGGGGTATCTAAGAGTTCGGCCTTGGAACGGGCCTCCTCCAATTCCTCATCCATCAGGCCCACGTTCACGGTGACCGCCAGGACCTCCTGGGCGCCGTAGTACTCGGGCAGCAACTTCAGGGCCAGGGCCGAGTCCAGCCCGCCCGAATAGGCCACCGCCACCTTCTTAACCTGCGGAATCTCAATGGTGTACTTGCCACTCATATCAGCCATAGTTGTTACCTCCTGGATTGTGTGGTGTCTACCAATAATGACTCACCAGATTGAACGATAGTAGTTGTGCTCGTATTGGAGTAAACTCATTCGCCGGGGTGGCCCCGCTTCTACCAACTTATCTGCTCCCTTAGCCAATCGGGTCCCCTGGGTGAGGCCGGGCAACGTGCCTATTAGCTCTCATCGCCCTGCAGACCTTGCTCTACGGTATACAGCAGATCAGGGCCAGTGAAGGGCTTTTTCAAGAAGCCGCATATCTTAGTGCGTAGCTCCTCGCGAAGGGCGTCAGGTAGGAACTTACCACTAATGAATAATACTTTTACATCAGGGGCAATCTCTAAGAACCATTCCAGCCACTGATCCCCGCTCATATCAGGCAGTATCCAGTCGAGGATAATCAAGTCAATGCCGTGGGGATCGCTCTGTAGCACTTGTAGGCCCTGTCCGCCCTCCGTCGTTAGCAGGACATTATAACCAGCGTGCCGCAGGATGTCGCGGCAGGCGACGGCCTCGGCAATATTGTCGTCCACTATTAGAATGGTTGCGGGCGTAGGCTCCGTGTCGTTGTCCTCAAGGGGTCTCTCAGCGGCCGAATCAGACTGATGGTTGATTTCCTGATTGTCCATTTTCTTTACCCCCCTTGAGATGACTTGCCTTCATGGGATTGGGTATTTGTCATCAGCCAAGTAACCTACATTATGCCCGCTACCAGCGCAGATGTCAATAGTGCGGAAACAGCAGTTGACTGGTCAGGCTGACAACACTGACCCCGGCAGCGGGCTTTGCTGCTTCGTGAATTTCACCGTGTAATTCCAGAAGTTGCCTGACGCCTCGTTCAGGGTAAAGCCGGCTCGTTGTCCTATCTTCATAGTGGTGGATTTCAGGGGGTAGTCAGGGTCGGGAAAAAGTTCGGTTACGGCCAGTATCCCACCCTCTCTTAACACCCTTTTTGTTTCGCCCAAAGCCCTGAGAGGGTCAGGTATTTCCTGGAGAACGGTCGTCATTACCACTGCATCCAGGGAATTGTCCGCGAAGGGCAGGTTATGGGCACCGGCGCGAATTAGTTTGATGTTTGTGACACCGCTATTCTCGGGCCGGGCCAGTTTAGTGACTAACTGCTTTAGCATAGCTGCCTGGATGTCAAGGGCATACACCGTCCCGTTTTCCCCCACGGCCCGGGCAAAGGGAATAGCAAAGGCTCCACTGCCGCAGCCCAGGTCCAGGAGTTTCATGCCTTCGGTTATCCCGGCCCGCGCAATCAACGTGTCCGGTGGCTGCATGCGCCTCCTGAACTTGCTATCCAGGACGTGGGCAATGAAGGCCGGGGCCGGAAAGTGCCAAAAGCGCCTAACAATCCGCGCCAGTATCTGGTGGATGAAGATAACGCATCCCAATATTACCAGGAGGACCTTGATAGCAGTCATACTCAGTTCCTCTTAACCGGCAATGGCCTGCTATTCAAAGGACAGAGCACCAGGGCCCGGGGAATGAACTTCCAGCTTCTCCCTGATACGCTGGCGCTACCGTCTTAATCTGAGGGATCTCAATAGAGTACTTTCCGGTCGTGTCAGCGATGGTTGCTACCTGCGAGATTGCCCGATATTTAGGAAAATTTACTCATCAAATTCAATGACAATTCCCTTTTTTGTTTTCCGATAGAAGACAATTTCCCCCTTGATAGTCTCAGGCAGCCTGTCCATACTTTTGTAAGTGTACGGTTTGATGGAAATAGGACTGTCGCCAACGAAGCCATCAATTCCCCTTGCCTCCTCATTGGGTTGCGCAAACCGGTATGTAGCGCCTCTCATCTCTGCAATCTGTGCGAGGACAACACCCTGGAAAGAAAGGCCAACAAACGTTTTGACTATTACCAGGTCCTCAACCCATTGCCTAATCATCTGTGTGTCGATCTTGCCCATTGCAATGCGTAGTTTCTCCACCATTGATACAATCCTATCGGTCGCCGCCCCAATAGCGTCAGGATGTTGCTTCAAATACCAGGTCTTCCATTCTGCCAAAGTTCTTCCAGGGAATTCCTGGATCAACTCGCTCATCTGTCCAACAACCTGAGGCCGGGTTCCCTGCGCGTACTGGTTCGCTAGATTAAGCAGAGGTGTGGTATATTTGGGAAACTCTGGGGCATGAGCCTGGAAGTATTCACGTATCTTATCGTCTGTAATAGTGATTTTCATCGAGTCCTACTTCCTTCCTTTCGGGTGCGAATGTCAGAGAGGTGCTCCTCGGTATTTGAAGGATACCCCACCAGAGTTAAACAACCTTAATGAATCTACTTTCAGCTTCTCCCGAATTATGGCCTCAAAGTCTGTATTGATCTCATAGCCAACGGAGTTGCGGCCTTCCAGTTCGGCGGCCAGGCAGGTCGTACCGCTGCCTAAGAAGGGGTCGAGGACGGTCTCGCCATAGAAACTGTACATCTTAATCAGGCGGCGGGGCAACTCCACGGGGAACATAGCGATGTGGCTGTCCTGGCGTTCCGGAGGAATGTGCCAGATGCCCCGAAACCATTCGCTGCGGTGCTGCTTGGTGAGCCGGCTTTTCTCCTTCTGCTCTGGCGTGGGACGAGGCCAATTGCCTCGTTTGCGCAGCAGGATGATGTATTCGTGCTCATAGGTGATATGGCCGTCGCGAGGATGATAGGTGGAACCCATCCACTGCCCACCGCCAGTGGTATTGGTGGTGGATATCTTCTCCCAGATGATATTGCCCATAAAATCAAAGCCCAAATCCTGGCCCATACGGATAATATCAGCGGCAATGGGTTGGACGCGGTAGCGGCCGTGTTCGGTAGCGCGGAGGTACTGGTCGCCGATATTAATCGCCGCCCGGCAGCCCGGACAGAGTACGCGGTGACATTCGGAGAATACCTGTCGCAAGTCAGCCAGGTATTCTTCGTATGACTGGTTGTAGCCGGTCTGCCCAGGATGGGCGTAGTCCTTGATGCACCAGTAGGGGGGTGAAGTCACCACCAGGTGTGTGGACTGGTCATCAACCTCGCTCATCTGCCGACTGTCACCAAAGATTATGCGGTGGGCAGGCACGTTAGAGCCTTGACCTCATCTTCGAGTTCACTCCAGGGCTTCAGTCCTAATTCCTCTCTTTGTTCCTCATTTTTCGCAAGTAGGAGGATAACACAATCCTTAATGAGGAAATATGCCTCTTCCAAGTTATCCTCCATAATCCTTTCCGTCTCTTTCTCCAGAGTCTCCCTGAGAGACAAGAGAAGGTTGCTCATTGCTATTATGCTTGCCAGGCGATCCTCTATCATTATCTTACCTCCTTTCTTATGGTGGGAGTGGCAGCAATCGTTACTCTCGCCTTCATAATAGCAGTGCGGGGACGCAGTGTCAAGGTGTCATTCCACTTGACTATTTGGCCAGCTTCAGTTAGCCTAGACAGCCTAAATGGACAACAGAACGGTCGCGACAAATCGCCGGGCCCGATACGACTACTTCATTGATGATGTCATAGAGGCCGGCATCGTGCTGGAGGGCTGTGAGGTTAAGTCGGTGCGGGCCCATCATATCAGCCTCCAGGAAGCCTATGCGATGGTGGAGGGCGGGGAGATTTGGGTGCATAATATGCGAATAGCACCTTATAGGCAGGCTCAGGATAATCCTGACCCGTATCGCTTGCGCAAATTGCTGCTGCGCAAGGGGCAGATAAAGCGACTACAGAGAAGAGTGCGGCAGAAAGGCTATACCCTCATTCCCCTGCGCATGTATTTTTCTAATTCAGGATATGCCAAGGTTGAGTTGGGCCTCTGTCACGGGAAACGCGAATATGATAAGCGGGAAGCAATCCTGCAACGGGAGTTTGAACGTCGTAAGGAGCGGGCGTTACACGAGCGCAGCCAGTAGTCTTACAAGCCTTTACTGAGGTGAGTTAAGATATGCCTAAGGTATTAGTGGTAGATGACAACCACGCCATTCTGGCCGCAGTGGGGGCCGCTCTGGGCGAATATGGTATTGAAACCGATGCTGCCCACAATGGCAAACAGGCCCTGGAAAAACTGGAAGCCCAAAGCGGCGAAGTGGAAGGCTATAAGGCCATTATTCTGGACATAATAATGCCCATAATGGATGGCTGGGAAGTGCTGGCAGCGTTAAAGGAGAATCCTGAGTGGCAAAATATCCCCGTAGTGGTGCTGACCGGGCGGGTTAATACCGCGGAAGATATAGCTCAGATAACTGAGTATGATGGAGTATTCGTGGGCAAAAAGGATAGTTTCTTGGAGTTACTTGGCACTCTCGTGGAAAGATTGATTCCGGGCGAGGAGTAGACCGCCGCGTAACCAGGTATATGAGGAATGGCGACGAAAATCAGTACGCTGTGGGAGGGATAACGATGCCCGACAAAGTGCGTTGTCCTGAGTGTGGCGCAGAAAATTACCCTACGGATTCTCAATGCTTGTCCTGCGGCGCTGACCTTCTGCAGAGCAAACACGGGGACTCGCCTTCGGAAGAAATCCCGCTCGGAATCCGATTTGCAGGGGGGCGAGTCTGATGAGGGTTCTTGCAGTCGCGTTAGCACTAATGTGCTTGTGCAGTGTGGGGGGCCGTGCTGATGTTGCGCTGGGACCTAACGACAACAGGGGTCTGCTGTTTGTGGACGTACGCCAGGATCTGAGGAGTCTGGGCATCTGGGCGGCGAACGCCAGTGGCGATGGACAAGCAAACGACTCAGGGCCGATTCAGGCGGCGATAGATTACGTGGCCAGACAGGGCGGCGGCTATGTGCTGGTGCCGGCGGGCGTGTATCGGGTGGAGCGTATTGATGTTAAGCCCGGGGTTCACCTGCTGGGGTGTGGTTGGGACCAGACCATATTTCGGGCCTGGAGTACAGCACTCATGTTTTGCCCCTCCGGCGGGTGGCTGGAGAATTTCAGTGCCTACGGCACACCGACGGCGGAGGGCTCGGGCGAGAACTGGGTCGTGGGCACTGACGGCGTGGGTAAGGGCGGCACCGCCACGGCTTTGCTGATCATTGGCATATATGGTGGCGAGAACGTTCATATCCACAACGTCCGGGCTATGGAGGCGCGCTACGACTGCATCTATACGGCTGGCACCCGGGGCCTGCGGGTCACTAACTGCCACTTCGACCGGGCGGGCCGCAATGTCGCCTCACTGGTTGGTAATGATGAGGATTTCCTCTTTGCCAATTGCCACTTCGGCTCCCAGTGGGGGCTCTACCACGTGGACATCGAACCCAACTGGGGCAAGTATGTGCGCGACGGCGTGTTCCTTAACTGCACCTTCGATGGTCGTCAAGCCGGTGAACGGAATACTAACACCTGGGGAGCGTTCTTGATCTTCTGTGGCCATCCCGAACTTGAGAGCCGGAACATCACGGTCATGGGGTGTCGCTTCTACGACATCAGTGTCCGGGTCCACGGGGTTTTCCCCGATGTGAAGTTCCTCTATAACCCAGTGATGCGCGGCAAGAGTCGAGTGTTCATCAGGGTGAAGACAAACCCCGTTGGCGAGTTTCGGGACGCCATCGTTAGAGGTAATTGTTTCACCATCAACGGTGAACCGGCCCAGGAGATCAATCAGGGCGTCGCCTTCACTGGCAACAGTGTGTTTGAAGACAACTCTCCGGCCAAATTCAACAACCTGCGCGGGCAAGAAGCGAGCAGCGAGACCGGCCAGCAGGCAGAGTAGCGCAGCGACAAGGAGGCCCCTTCCTCCGACCTTTCACTATTCCACGGCAATCCGTGTCGCTTGCGTTCTGTCTCTGGTTTTGCTTGTGCCCACGGGCAGGATGGCGAGCGCCGCAGAACTTCTGGTGGACCGCTGCGATTCGCCGGAGGGATGGCATCTGAACCTGGGCAGTGAGGAGCCCGGTTCGCAGGGCAGCTTTAGGATGGAAGAGGTGGAGGGTCGGCCGGTGTTGCGGGCCGACCTATCGTCTAACAGGAAAGAGCAGTACGCAGGACTAACCCGTGGAGTTCATATTTCCGGAGGCGAAGCACTGGTCTTTGAGGTGCGAGTGAGTCGTCGCACTTATCTGCGGATGCGAGTAGTTGACGGCAGAGGGCAATGGCATCAGACGGGCATGTGGGTGGAGCCGGACAAATGGCAACGAGTGCGCGTGGAACTGCGGCCTCAAGAATTCTGGGAAGAGCGGGAAATCATCTTCCCTATCCAAAGCATCCTGATTGGCGGCCACAATTTGGAGGGCGGGGAACCCGCGGTCACCCTGTGGCTGCGCGAGGTCGTTGTGGAGGTGGCCTCGCCCCGGTGGACGTGGGATATAGGGATAAGTACTAACCAGCCGGGCAATATTCATTTCATCCAAGAACCGACAATCAAGCTGATTGTTTCTCTCACCAATCTCGCTATCCAGCAGAGCGAGGGCCGAGTGCGACTGGCGGTGCGCGACCTGTCCCGACGTATGCTGGCGGTGCGCCGCTCGCGGTAATCATTAGCGCCGCGAACTGCTATGACATGAAAGCAGCTTTGCCCACCGTGGATAGCTTTATCGTGCCCCGGCCGGCCTTACTTGGGCTTGACCGTCACGAAGACGCCCCAAATTCTCCAGAAGCGCCCCGGCTCGATATCCTGGTAGCCCCGGTCGCGCGCACCGTACACATACAGGAGCTTGTTCGGTGCAACTTCTCGAATTCCTGTATAGCCGCTGGTCGGGCCGTCGGATGGAGTTGGAGGGCCATACATACGCAGAGGGTACGTCCACTTATCCTCCTGGCAAGGGTTAGGGTTGAACATCAGGCTGCACCCGCGGCGACCAGCGCTGGCGGCCAGCATACCGTTGGACATTACCACCAGGTCGGGGAAGACGGCCGCCATAGAAGAACGTTGGTGCATACGCTTGGGTTTAGTCCAGGTCTGCCCACCGTCGGAAGAGCGGGCGCTGTACATCGGCACCCACGCCCAGTTGCGCATGAAGCAGAACAGATCTCCGTTGGGCAATTGGACGAGGCAGGGTTCGTCCAGACCTTCGTGGCCCACCGCGGGGTCGTAACCGATGGTCGAGAGGTATTTCCAGGTCGTGCCGCCATCGGTGCTGCGCACTACGATGGAGCGGGACAGCGTGTCACCGGCAAATGGCCCGTACATGGTGGCTATCAGGCTGCCATCGGGCATCTCCAGCAGGGAGCGACAGAAAACCAGCGAGGCGAGTCCCTCGGCTTGGTTGAGCTTTGGCTTGAATTTGTGAGGCGCGATGTCCACAGTGCCTCGGGTGGACCAGTCGTAGTGGATGCCGTCGGTTGACCGACCCACAGGGAACGACGCTATACTTTCGCTATCATAATCCAGGGTGTAGTGAAGCCAGAGGCACGTGCCATCGTTACGACACACCCAGGGGCTGCCACTAAAACGTTGATAAACCGGGGCTGACCAGGTCTGGCCGCCATCCTCAGTCCAAACATATGCGTACCTGGGGACTTCTGGATTCACACTGTCGGGCGAACAGGAGAAAGTCACCAGCAACTTCCCCGGACTAATTTGCAGGAGCGCCGGGTACCACTGCATCTCCGTGTCCGACTCGCTGATAACGAAGGGCTTGCCTACCTCAACTTCTATAGCATCTGCCTCGATACTATTGCCATAGTGGCCATAGCCCAAGTAATGCGTAGCCGAAGGTGGGTCTCCTGCAATTTCTCCCGCAAATGCCGGCACCATGCCCAATAGAAAAACAACGCTCAATACGAGCATCTTGGGAAGAGATGTGGCCAGTGGGTAAGCTAGCGTTTCTTTCAGTCCTGAACCCACTGAGCCGCTTACCATAGCCACAAATTCTGCGAGTATAGACATAATAGAATCCTCCTTTATGGAGACTGTTCCAAGAGTCGCCTCATACTATAGCACGGGGGGGCAGAAGTCAAGGGGTGAATGTGTTAGCGGTGCGTGTATGAATTGTCGGTAGATCAGGGCGCCGGGACCAGGGCCGGAGATGCCCGAGACCAACCGAGAAGCCGAGATGCACGCCGCAGCGGCCGAGATGCTGGACGAATTGGGCGGTGACCAGGAGATGTGGGTCGGTCAGAAGGGTTGGGTCATCACTGACGACTCGGGCGTACTCAGCGAATACGCCCTGGCCTTTGCCGACTGCCTGGTCCGCTCACTGACCATTGCCCGTGCTAACCCACGCGTCAAGAAATACTTCTGGTTTATGATGACCGATGAAAACGCTGCCGATGGCCCGGGCGAGAGGTTCGCCCTGTGGCGCTTCGGCCAGCCTTTGCCTGGCGCAGTGGCCTACGCTAATGTGGCTCACCGCCTCGAGCACATGGAGCCGGTTGAGTCCTTCAACTTAGGGGCAAGTGTACAGGTACGCCTATTTAGCCGGCCCGAGACGGGTCATAGTGTGGCGGCGGTCTGGGCGGTAAGCAACGAATTCGGACTGGATGTGGAGTTACCGCCCTGCCGGGAAATGTATTCTCCCTGAACTTCGTAGTCTACGATAACGACGAGGCCGGTGGCGGCTACACGCAACTAACTCCTGGCATCCGCGAGGGCAAAGGCCCCAGCGCCTATCCGGACTTCTACCTGGCCGAGTGACAGCACGTCCGTTTATTGCTTCTTCACCTTGACGGCCAGGTCGGCGAAGACCGGGGGCAGGGCAATAGTGGCCACTGGCCTGTTGACCTGTAGTGTGGTCTGGTCCTTGATTGTGCCCTCCAGAGTATCCCAGAACTCCACCCTATAAGTGCCGTCTTGTAGGCCGATCAGGGTCACCTGGCCTCCTGATATCGGCTCACTGGTTTGCTGAAGGTCGCGTCGCCCCAGATTGTCGTAGTTATACACATAGAAATAGGCGCTGGTATCATTTTGCATCGCTTGAATATCTAACCGATCGTCCGGCTGGACCTGCATGCCGGCGAGCCGCAGATTGCGGCCCCGGCGGTCCTCGCCCTGATTGAAAGCCGCCAAGGCACGCTGATATTCGTACAGACGGTATTTCTCCCAGTCTTCGTGATACCAGAAGGCAGCCGGCGCTGACCAGGGCATCATGGCCGATACCCACATACCGCAGCGGAATTCTTGTAACCAACGCGACTCGGGCACGGGTAGTTCGGCGGTCTTGGGGCCATATTCAATGAAGATAAAGGGCTTGTTATAACCCATTTTTGGTAAGAAGGCTTGGTTCATTCCCTCATCACGGCGCTTCCAGTACGAATCGGCCTGAATGAACTCAATCTCCGGCCGCCGCCACATCTCGTCGCCGAAGCTCCAATACAGGCAGATGTGAGTGGTGATGATATGCTGCCAGGGGTCAATGCGGCGCAGGTAGTCGGCCATCTCGGCGTGCCACGCGGCCACTTCACCGGAACGATAGCCTTCTACCAGGTCCACCTCATTCCACAACTCCCAGGCCATTATATTGCGGCTATATCCCCAGCGGGCCACGGTATAGCGATAGCGTTGCCGGAATAACTCCTTAACGCGCTCGCTGGTAAAGAACATCGCTGGGCTGGGTAGGAACCCACCATTGTCCACCGAGAAGGGATTATACTTCCACTCGGCATCAAACTTGTCGCGCCGCAGTTGACCATGCCGGTTGAAACTAATCTGGAGACATAAGTCATGCCGGGCAGCCAGGTCCACTGCGTAGTCCAACCGCCAGGCATTGTACATAGAATAGCGACCGAGGCCAGAAAAGCGGGAGTGGTAATTGTCGCTCCCCTCAATGCCGCCCCACCAGGCGCACATCCAGGTGCGCACTAAGTCTATGTCCTCGCGCTCGAACAGTGGGAAGAAGTGGTCAAACGCATAGGTGCCCGGTTGGGCCTCGGCCTGGTCACCGCCGTCACGCATGTTTATGGCGAGCGGATAAAAATACTGGCCATTGTCGAATTCAAAGTAGTGGGGGTCAGAGCGACTAACCCGCACGTAACCCTCAGGATGAAGAGGTGGGGCGGCGACAAACTCTTTCTGGTGACAGCGACGCTCGCCCTGGGCATCATTTACGGATACGTAGTAGCGGTATTCCCCCTGCTGACGCGGCGCGAAGCGCACCTTCCAGCAGGGCTGACCAGCAGGAACTAACGCCTCATAGCCTTCCTCAGTGCGATGGCGCTGGAAATCCTGATAGTAGAAGCCGGGCACAACGACCTCCGTGCCGTCAGGACCCAAAAAGTGTCCCTGAACGTCCACGACCTGGGGATCATAGGGGTTAGTATAGCGCCGCTGCACTGGCCAGGTTACTTCAAACTTCTCATATTGGGGAACCGTGGTCTGATTTACGGTGGGCTGTAGATTGTAAGTAACAGTCGGGGAACGCTGGTGGTCAAAACGGCCCAGAGGGGTCTGGTGGCCACCGATGGCCAGGTTGTCAATGTAGACGGCGCCCGCCCCGGCGGCAGAGCCAAAGAAGCGGAAGCCAAACTCCCGGGGGAGGTAAGTGGCGTCATACCAGGGCTTACCATGGCCGGCTGGTTCCCACTGCGTTGATCGCGGGCCCAAATCAATCGTTATGTGCGCCCATTTACCGGGCCGGCGCAGGCCCGTAGGTCGGCTGGTGTCAGGCGTCCGATACGGGTGAGTCTGGAACCAGTAGTAGTGGCGGTCCTTGAGGTAAACCTGAAGGTCGAAATCTTTGGGCACATCGGCAGGGATGAATATGTCAAAGGAAAGTTGGGTGTAGGTTTCCCAGTTGCGCCAGGGCCGGTAGGTAGCACCAAAGCCCTGGGGGAGCGTGCCCTGAATTTTCAGCGACCCCCATGCCTCAGTTGCTCGCTCGGTGCTCACTGCCACGGCGACTGACCCTGGGTCAATGGGAGAAGGTTGCCAGTCCGTCGTCGGGGCCTCAAAGTCCCAGAAAATAGCATCATCCGCCATCGTTAGGGCAGGAGCAACGCACACTATGGTCACGAATATTATGGTTAGGCCCGTTCGCGTTACGATCAGTCCTTTTGTCATTACTATCAAGCACCCCATATTGCCCACGGGTTAGTTCAGGGAGCTGTAGCCGCTAACCAGTGCATCAACTGACCGATCTGGCTGTCGGATCGCTAACCTTGTTCTGATAGCTGAAGGACATACTGGACAGCTCGTGCCCTAACTTGGGAGAGCTCCTCTGGTTCAAAGTTGGGGCACATGGGACATAGCTCGGGGCCATCCCAGGGATAGTCATAGGGCGGGCAGTTGCGGGCCAGGTACCAGTCAACACGGCCCCGGATCTCCTCCAACCAGGCCTGAGCTTCCTGCGCTACTTCGCTGTCGGCGTGAGCGGCTATGAGTGACTCAAGATACTTCAGTAGGCGGTAATCCTCTACTCCTTCGCGGCGGGCCTCCCATTCAACGGAGGGAACTGGACCGCCGTCGCTGGGCAGAACCCAGACGTGGGTGGCGTTGCGGTTACCTTCCCACGAATAGTGCTCGTGATAGCACCAGATGAAATTGCCTTCCAGGCCCAGAGCCCAGGTGTACAGGCCGGCGTAGAAGCGGTTGAACGGGGCATTGCCCATGCCTCGGGCTGTGCAGGTGTAAGTCCACACTTCCGCGTCGTACTCCTGCGCAAGCTTTTGTATCTCAGGGGATATCAACCCGCAATGCACCACCCACACGTCCAGCAGGTCAGCGTAGGCCATAGCGGCTACATCATTTAGTGCCGTTATCAGCCGCGTGTGTTTGCGGAGAGGCTGCTGCGCGCCCAGACTATCACGGACCTTCTTGCTCAGGGGCGGTTCGTCCCAGGTGTACTGCAGAAACTCGGGCAGCCCCCGCTCTTTCAACTCAGCGCTCAGCACTTTGGCTTTCTGCTCGTCGAGGCCACAACTCAGCAGCATAATGGGGATGTCAGGGGTGAGCAGGCCATCGGCTATCATATCCTGGACCCTTTGAATATCGGGGTTGCCGTCCAGTTGCAGGGCGCCGTTTTCATCAAAGAGTGGCTTCTGATAGTTGTAGAGAGTGGCGCTGGTCATACCGTGGCGGGCCATGTCCCGCCAATACGCGCGCATCAACTCGGGCGTGCGGTAGCGCTCGTCCACTTGCGTCGTCGGCCGAAAATACATCCCATAGGCAATGTCCGCCCGCGGGAGGGTGAAGTCGCGCACTTCCACCGTGGCGGATAACTCTACGATCTCCTGCCGCTGGTGGACAATCAATTCAAAGGTGAGTCCATAGGTTTCCGGCGCTGTTTCCGGAGGCACTTGAAGGTTAATCCAGAAGACCGTGTTAGCGCCCTGCTTTACTTCCCCGGTGCCGCTCTCAGGCAGATGGGTGGCAAAGCCGATTGTCCTTCCGCCTTCAATATCGCTGCCCTGGTAGCGGGTGGGTACATATCTCGGCGCGAATTCCACGTGGCGTATAGTCGCGGGGAACGCAGATTCTTTTACTCGCAGGGTTACCAGGCCGACATCTTCAATACCCCAAAGACCCAATATTAGGGGCTCGTCCTCGCCAGGGGGTGTCTGAGCGACTGGCTGGCGCGCCAGGTCCTCGGGAGTAGGCGGCTGCTCAGAGAATAGCAACTGGCTGTAATCGCCCCACCAGATAGCCATGCCCTGTTCCACATCGTCCGGGCTGAACTCTGGTATGGGTCGCAGCGGCGGGACAATCTTGAGGAATTCTTCATCCGGCGGCCGCGGGCGCAGGGGTTGGGTCATCGGGTGAGGTGGATAAGACCACACCCTCAATTCCGTCTCCTGAGCTGCCCCAGTGCTGCACAGGCAGAAAGTCAAGCAGGCTGCTGCGAGCGGAATTAGCGTCCCAAATCGCCTTGTCAGGACAGCCACTGGTATCACCTCTCCATCTTAGTATGATGTACGCTCCCGGGTAGCGCTGAGGACCGCAATACACCGCACTGTCCGGCCAATTGTCGCTGGTCGTACGTCACTTTAGCGGTATCGGTATTTCTATCTCCAAGGCTTTGCCGACTGGCACGGCAAAGCCTTCTGTGTATGGCCAACCGCTGACGCTGCAGTATACTGACTTTAGGAGATTAGAGGAGGCCTGCTGGCCATCGGCCAGTACCATGTCTATATAGATATTCCGCAGCTTAAAGCAGTCACGGTCGGGATTCTCTATGACCAGATGATTGGTGGCTTGTAGTTTCATTAGGGCCTCCTGAGGAAGTGCGTGCTTGACACCAGCCGTCCATTGATCGCCCGCCGAGGGCGGCAAGTCTCCGATGCTGACGCCGTTGAGTGTCATCGGACTGATATACTCAGGCGCATCACCACCAAAGGAGTCCATCACCAGCCAGGCTTGCTGGACGGTCTCCAGGTGCTTCTTGGTCAGTTCCGGGAAAGGGTGAGGGGGCTTGGCAATGCGCGGTTTAGTCGTCAGGCCGCTGGCAAAGAATTCCCGATTTATCCTTTCCACCCACGCCGGGAAGCCGGGGTGCAGCCGGGGCCAGTACCAGTTTTCCATAGCATAGTCGTGGCGGTCCCTGACTTCTTTTGCCGGCAGTCCGCGGGCCCGAGCGTACCTTATTTCCCACTCCTCCGTCGTGAACTCCTCGCGTACCCAGGGCATAAAGGCCAATCGGGCATTAGCACGCAGGGTTTCCTGAACGTTTTCATAAGTGGGCGCCCAGTAGCCGGCATTGTTGCACACCACCCCAATGGCATTGCTGATGTTGTAGCAAGATACATAAAAGCGCAGCCAGTTCTGACTGCGAAATCCCTGGCCCTCACCACGGAGAATGAAATCAGCCCAGGTATCGGCGGCCGGATTATAGCACAGGCCACCAGGAGCATTGCCCGTGCAGTGGATCTCCAAAATGCGGTCGTCGCCTATTAGTTCCCGCGTCGCTCGGCAGACAATGTAGGTATTCTTGACGCTGCCCGGGTAGACCCCGTCAAAGTAGATACCGTTCAGGTCGGGATATCTTTTCAGCAGATCTGCAACAGCGGCCAGGTACAGGCCCATGTTCTCACCGGTGTAAGCATGGCCGCCCAGTCCCTTGTGGAAATAGAAAGGCGAAGCGTAGGCGATTACCCGCAGGCCGACCTCGTGGGAGTGGTCAATGACTCGCTGAAACTCTTCAGGCAGACGCGGTACCAAGTCCTGGTGGTACCAGGTCGTCCACAGCATGTGCTCCGATTGCAGCCACAGAATGGTGCCTTTCTCCGGCCACCCGTCTATGAGTTCGTTGCTGGGCACGGCCAATTCTGGGCTTTTCCAACTGCCCTGCCAGATAAGGCGCTCGCGCAGGGATTGTTCCCACGGATACTCCCGCGGCGGGCCAATAGAACACCACAGCATCCGCTCGTCACCCAGTAAGTATGTGAAGTCGGGTGCATCGGGCGACTTTTGCACCTGCCGTGTGCCTTCCAGAGGGAACATGCCGACCGCACCGAAGGCGTCCATAAACAGGTGATGGAGGGAGTGAGAGTAGGTCTGAAGCGGCTTGAATAACAGACGGCAGCGCACCGCAATATCATCCGATGATCTGATCATCAGCAGCGAATCGCAGTTGACTTTGAACTGCACGCCGGCCGCTGACTGCAGGATGACTGCGCCTGTGCCTTGCGCGGTAACCTCCAAGCCGGCCAGGGCCCCGTCGGGGAAGTATAGCAGCAGGCTGCGCCGCGGCTGCGCTAACCGCTGCTCGCACAGCACCCGGTCGGCGCTTGGCGAGAAGGTAAAGGTAGCGCCGGTGGTGGTCACTGTGACCTGGTCGGAGGTGGTCTTAACCTCCTCTACTTCAAAATGCCAGGCGGCGTCCATAAAGATTTCGTCGGACATAATGTCGTGCTGCAAGGGGTCGGCCAGGTAGGGCCGTTCCGCCCCTACGCCGCTGACAGCCGCTGCCAGCAAACCAACGGTAACACTTAGCGCTAATCTGTTCATCGTTATTCCCTCCTGAGGATGTATAGTGTTGGTATACTATACTGAAAAGGCGAGAGCGTCAAGCCAGGTAAGATCAGCCTGCAGGGGCGGAAGTGCGAAGCATCTTCCGCTCGCCATTCCTATCACTCGCGTAGCGTAGGCTCCGGCCCGCGAAGGCAGGTTCTCAACCTGCCCGCGATAGGTGAGCGCGGTCAGAGAACCTGGCCTACGCGACAAGTGGCGTATTCTCGCCCCGACTATACTGGGGCGGATGTGCGAAGCATCTTCCGCTCGTCGTCTGCTCGGCGCGTCCACTTCGGGCGGATAATCCTGCGGACATCCGCCCCTCCATTACGACGGCTTGGGGCGCGTTTAGCCCGGCAGGAGCTGATAGCCAGTCTTGGTAACGAACCCCACGACTATCCAGATTACAGCACTCAAGCAGTCGCCGACAATTAGGCCGAGGAACAAAGAACGCAGGCTGCGATATAGTCGGTAACCCCCCCAGCGCATAATTCCACCCTTGATAAGCCAGCCCAGGAAGGCCGAGAACCAGATGCGGCTTAACGGATACCCCGAAGAGACCAGGAAGCCGATGGGATGCAGGGCGAACCAACTCAGGTGGGTGCGCATCCACATCATACTTACCATTAGCAATAAGCCTCCCACGCAATGGGCAACATTCATCCCGCTGAAGTTCAGGGGTGTGACCGATAGGGAAGCGATCCATTTGAAATGATGGAGGGGTTCAGTCTGATAAGTCCAGGGATTGGGCAAAGCCAAGGCCCCGCCCCGGGCGTATGGTAGCCAGATGAAGGAGATGAGTGAAGCGACAAACGTAAGGGGGATGGCGGCTATCAAGCCGGTAAGTAGCGAACTGCGATTGAGATTGACTGGGTCGCAGATTTTGTGGGCGTTGAGCAGCGAGGGCAGAATGTACTCGCGCAGGTCACGGCGGAAAATCTGTTCGTTCCAGAAGTTCACCAGTAGGCTCTGAAGGCGCCCGGAGTTGGTACCGGTCAGAGTGGCCGCTATCTCAGTAGTGGAGAAGGCGGCCTCCAGGTATATAAGCCCGGCCTGAGTGACCATCCAGGCTAAGGTTATATACACCATAATGCCAACAATCACATTCACCAAGGCCATGGGCAGGCTGCCCCCGAAGTAGGCTAACCACCCTACCATAACAATACTGCCGCCCAGGAAAAGTATGACGGTGGCCCGGTAGCCGACCGGTTCATCGCTATCCCTGATGGAGTCGTCTCCCGTGAAGGCTTTGCGGAAGATGTTACCGAAATGCTCGCGCGCCGCCCCGACGAACCACAGCGCCAAGCCCATAGTGCCGCCTGCGGCCTGCAGCGCGGCCCATTTGGGGTTACCGAAGGTCACGGAGCGCACCGATGGTAGGCCCAGAACGCCCATAATTACCAACTGGAATCGGTAGAACAGACGAAAAAACCACAGGCTGAAGCAAACCTCTGAGGAGAGCAGATAAGCGAAGCCAATCATCATCGGGTAGATATAGAACCACAATCCTCCGGCCCACGAGAGCGGGCGTTCTTTGAATAGTACCGCCGAATGCATCGGTATTAAGGGAACGGCGGGGTAGTAGGTGTGCAAAGCCCGCAGCGAGTGGACCACAAGTAAGATACCTACCGCCAGCCACACAAGCCTGTTGCGCAGGAAGTCGTTGAGAAGTCTATCGGCTGGGGGTGCATTGGCCACCTCCAGGGGCACTTGCACTAAGGGGAAGATGAACCTCTCCTGCTCGACCCACCGCCGCCGCAGCATCACCGATAACCCAATCATCATCGCGTATAAGCCCAAGGCATAAATGCCCCATACTGCTGCCGGTTTCAGCCAGACATGCCAGGGAAGAGACATACCCGGGGGCAAACCTTCATAGAATGTTGTCACTGCGGTTGGCTCGCTGATTAGCAGGGGCTCAGGTATGCTCGGGCCAAATAACTCATCCCACTTGTTCTCCGCAGAGGCATAATAGTGATAGGCGATCATATTAGGCACGAAGTACCGCATCATCCCGGACGAGGGGATACCAGAGGTCACCAGGATAAGCGCCCAGATGGCGGCCAACTGCGCCGGGGAGAGGGCCAGGCGGCTGGCGAACTTGCGCAGCGTGGTATTCACCGCCAAAGTCAAGAGCAGCAGAACCGCAAAAGCACCGATGGGGAAATGATTACCGGCAATGTAAGTGTTCATTATCAAGTAATCATTGATCGGCGTAATGGCGACCAGAGCAGTACTGGCGAGCAGGCCAATAGCTAAGACCGCAGGCCAAATGTGCTCCCGCTGTTCAGCGCGCAGGCCAAAGGGGTGGTGATGTCGTGGCGAGTCGGGTAGGTCAGCCATCAATTGCCCTCAAGACGCGTAGGCGAGGTTAGCCGGGCAGGACCATATACCCGGTCTTGGTGATGAAGCCGATGACTATCCAGATCGCCCCAGCCAGGCAGTCGCCGATAATCAAACCGAAAAAGAAAGGACGCAGGGTCTGATATACTTTGTAGCCCCCCCACCGCGTAACACCGCCTTTAATAATCCACCCCAGAAACACCGAGAACCACATGCAGCGAATAGGATAGCCCGAAGCGATAAGAAAACCAATGGGATGTAGGACAAACCAACTGATGCGCGCCCGTAGGTACATCGTGAGCATCATCAACAACAAACCAGCTCCGAAATGGCCGGCATTTGACACCGAGGCCTCCGCCGGCATGACCGTCAACGCGGCCAGCCAGCGGAAGGGAAGTTGGGGAGAGCGCTGATAAGTGTTGGGGCTCATCGTGAACATCTTCAGGCTGACCGCACCACCGGCGGTATAGGGCAGCCAGATTGCCGAGGCCAGCGAAGCGAAAAAGGCCAGCACAATGGCGGCTATACTGCCCTGGAATAATGAGCTGCGGCTCAGATTGGTGCCGTCGCTGATTTTGTACCCATTTAGCAGTGAGGGCAATAGATACTCGCGCAGGTCCATACGGAACACTTGCTCGTTCCAAAAATTGACTAACAAACCCCGCAACTGCCAGCGCTGACTCCCGGTCAAACTCGTTACTACTGCTGTGGTGGTGAAGGTAGGCTGGACGAAAATCAGTCCGCCCTGGGTAACCATCCAGGCCAGCGTGATATATACAGCAATGCCAACAAGGACATTGATGACGGCTAAGATCAGACTGCCACCAAAGTAGTATAACCACAGAATCATCAGGCCAGTGCCCAATAGAAAACAGATAGCAGTGGTTTGATAGCCGAGCGGCTCGTCGGCGTCGTCAACGGAGTCGTTCCGACTGAAGGCCCTGCGGAATATGCTCAAGAAGTGGTTCTTACCTGCCCAGATAAACCAGAAAGCCAGGCCGATAGTACCCCCGGCCTCCTCCATTACCGCCCAGTTATATCCTCCGTATACAGTGGCCCCTGCCTTCATCGGTATCGCCAGGGACCCCATGATAATTGCTTGCAGTTTGTAAAGCAGATGGAACAGGACCAGGCTGAAACAGACTTCTGAGGTGATCAAATAAGCGAAGCCAATCATCAACGGATAGAACTTAAAGTCCAACGAACCAGCCCAGGAGAACGGTAGTTCGCCAAAAATAATACTGGAATGGATAGGAATTGATGGCACGGCGGGGTACAGATTATGCAGGCCGCGGAAAGAATGAAGTAGAACTACCACACTCACCGGTATCCATACCAATTTGTTGCGCAGAAACCGGTTTAGCAGCATTCCCGGCTGAGGCTGGCCGGCCAGTTCAATGGGCACCTGGACTAAGGGGAAAGTGAACCGCTCATGCTCGACCCACCGCCGCCGCAGCATCACTGATAGGCCGATCATCATTGCATACAGGGCGAATGCGTACACCCCCCAAGAGACTACTGGTCTCACCCAGTGCGTCCAAGGAACCGGTTGACCGGGAGATAATCCCTCAAAAAACTTCTTGACCGCTATCTTATCATTGACTATCAGAGCCTCGGGAACTTGGTCGCCTAAAGACTCTTCCCATTTATTCTCCGCCGATGCATAATAACGATAACCTACCATACCAGTGGGAACGAAATACCTCATCATTCCCGAAGAAGGAATGCCCGACGGGATGGCAATCAAAGCCCAGATTGCCACCAACTGCGCCGGCCTTAGGGCCAGATGAGGAAACCACTTGCCCAGCAGCACATTAACAGTCAACACCAGTACAATTAGTATCAGGAAGGCACCAATGGGGAAGTGGTTGCCGGCGAAATAGGTGCCCATTATCAGATTGTCGTTGAACGGAGTAATGGCCACCAGCACGGTGCTGACCAGTAGCCCAATGGCTAACACCGCCGGAAGCACTCGCTCGCGTTGCTCAGGAGGGAGTCCGAAGGGATGGAGCTGTCGCTGCAAATAGGATTGGTCGACCATGGTTCGTCCGTCAGATCAGTGCTGTCAGCCGTGGCTGACTCGATAACACGCCCCTCTGTAATTCCCTGCCGCTGCCGCTGAAACAGGGGAACCTTGTTGCTATCCCAGTGGCCCTTCTTCCGACACTATACCCGACTCTGTTTCTATACCCCGTATTCGGTCGTAAAGCTCCCACAACAGGACGGTAATCACCAGCGCGAAGCCTGCTACGGGAATAAGCCACATGGCCTTCCATTGGTCACCTGTGATATCGGCGATCCGACCTCCCAGCCACGGTACAGTGAACATACCAATATTGCCGATAACGTCAACCAGGGGAATAGCCGCGGGCGCGCGGGCGCCGAATTTGGCTGTAGCTATTGAATATGTGGTGGGAGCCTGGGCCCCGGTGAAGCCAAAGCTTACGAAAACCAGCACGTAGGCGACCAACGGGTTAGCAGGTTGCAGCACCAGGAGCACGATGAAGGTGATCATAGCGATCCCGTAGCACAGCCCCAGCAGGATGCGGTCACTAATCCAACCCGGAGGGAAAGCTCCCATGGCCATCCGGAAAAACAATACACCCAGGGCACCGACAGTGAGCGCCATGCCGACATTGCCCACGGCATACACCTCTTCGAACAGGGTGGAAATCCAGTGCATGAAGTCGCCGTTGGACAAATTGTCCAGGATCACAATGAAGCCCAACATATACAACGCACCCCGAGTCAGGACTCCCGTACTCAGAAACTCCACAAATGTGCGCAGGCTTTGCCGAATCGCCGTCTCTCGCTTCTCGCCCGCCCTTATGCGTGCTTTGCCCACCTCGGGATCCAACGCGCGACCAAACACTGCGAAAACCAAGGCTACCCAGCCCCAGATGAACAGCCCTAGGGCGATGAAGACCAACCGGTACGAGATGGTCCCGACGAGACCTCCCACCACGAAAGTGCCAAGGGCAGCGAACCCGGCGAAGACCCCGTAGGTCAACATAAACATGCGCTGGCGAATATCGCTAAACTTGGCCGAGATTATCGCTGCGTAGACCGCCACCAGCGGCGCAATTCCCATGCCCATCAGGGCGGCCGCTACCAGTACCAGTCCATAGCTATTAGCCAGGCTGAACAATACTTCTCCACCTCCGGCCACTACCATCCCGCCAATGGCCACCCGCTTGGCTCCCAGGTAGTTGACTAAATACCCCGTGATTACCAACGCCACAGTGTATCCGATGAAGAACCAAGTTCCTACCAACCCCGTCTGGGCTTTGGTCAGTCCGAATTCCCTGCCGATCGTGGGGTACATGATCGGCATCAGGTTTATGACCAGACCTTGTATGACGGCCAGGCCGAAGAGTATAGCCACGAGGCCGTTACGAGAAGGTGGCTGCTCCCCGGCGCCCGAGGTCAACTCTTTGCTGTTGTTCTCTGTGCTTGCCATGAAATGAAGCCTCCTATTGAAATTTACTATACGGCTCTTCGCAGAGTCCCGCTAGCCTCCGACTGCCTCAATAGCCGTGATCCTGTAATGGATTACAGACCGCGTTTTATAGCCCCATTCTTCGGACTGCTCCAGTCCCTACTCCTCATGCAAAGTGGGGAATCCGGTTCCCGACGTTTCAGCAGCGACCAGCGTCCGGTAGGCGCGAGTCATCTGTTTAGTCAATGGGCCTATGTACCCCGCACCAATGGGCTGGCCGGCGAACCGGGTCAGCGGCATTATTTCCATCAGAGTGTTAGTGAGAAATGCCTCATCAGCCTCGGTCAACTGCTCCAGGGATAGCGGTTCCTGACTCAGGTCAATTCCCTCAGTCGCGGCCAACTCAATAACGCACGCCCGCGTTATTCCCGGCAACAGGCCGGCGCGCACCGCTGGGGTCAACAGCCGGCCATTATTGACAATGAACAAATTGCTGGCCGACGCTTCGGCGAGCATACCGGTAGTATTCAGCAAAATTGCCTCATCAGCCCCAGCCCGTCTCGCCTCGGCCCCAGCCAGCAGGTTATCCAGATAGTTCAGACTCTTGATTCGCGCCAGAGGCGAATGCTCATTGCGCCGGGTGGCGGCTAATATTGTCCGCATTCCTTGCTGGTATAGTTCTTCGGGATACCCGCCGAAGCCTCTCACCCATATCATTACAGAGGCTGAGCCAGCCTCTAACTCTGACGGCCTTCCGCCTACCCCCCGGGTTATCATCAGCCGCACATAAGCGCTATCCAAGCCACTGCGGGCCACTGCGGTCTGAACTGCGTGGCGCAGCTCCTGATGACTAAGGGATAATTGAATGTGCAATACCTGGGCGCCTTGTGCCATTCGCCGCAAATGTGCCTCCAGCCGGAAAATCGTCCCCCCATAAACGCGCATAGTCTCAAATAGGCCATCACCATACAACAGCCCCCGGTCGAGGCAGGAGCAATAGGCCTCCTCAGGCGAGTGGCAGGTCCCGTTTATCCATAGTAGTTCCCCCACCGGGCTTAGTCCCTTCAGCGGGCGTAGGCGGGGTTCTCCAACCCCGCCGTCATCATTCGTCTCCCGTAGGTTAAGAACCTGCCTTCGCCGGCCATACCTACTTCGTCAGGCGAAGGCCTGCGCTATGCGCCTTGAAGGACAGCAGGCGCAAGATGGTTTGCGCCTCCGGCCCTACGTTAGTGCAGCACACGTTTTCAGTAGTCTAAGAAGTTTTGCAGCAGGTCGTGACCGGCTTCGGTCAGAATGGCCTCCGGATGGAACTGCACTCCTTCCACCGGACAATCAGGAAAATCCCGATGGCGCAGGCCCATTATCTCTTCCCGGTCGGTGGTGGCGGTAATTTCCAGACAGTCCGGCAGACTGTTAGGGTCCACCACCAACGAGTGATAGCGAGTGGCGCGGAACGGAGAAGGCAGATTACGGAATACGCCCTGGCCCGTGTGGTAAACCATTGAGGTCTTGCCATGCATCAGCCGCGGCGCGCGCACCACGTGGCCCTCGAAGACGTGGCCAATACACTGATGCCCCAGGCAAACGCCCAGAATCGGTATCGTTCCGGCGAACCGGCGAATGACTTCGTTGCTTATGCCCGCCTCCCTCGGTGTGCACGGCCCGGGGGAGATGACAATGTGTGCGGGCGCCAGCCGTCGTAATTGCTCACAATCAATGGCATCGTTGCGCACGACTTGCGGCTCATAGCCCAGTTCGCCGATGTATTGGTATAGATTATAGACAAATGAGTCGTAGTTGTCTATGAGCAGGACCATAATCGGGTCAATTCTGATACTACCATGCTTGCTATTCTTCCACTTGCAGACGGAAAGTCATCGCTTGAATCTCCTGGTCTACCGAACCATCATAGGGGTTGTCCGAACCGCGGTGATAGACACAGAAGATGGTCCCGTCAGGTAGTTGGACACTGCGCGGGTAGTACCCCGTGCCTCCAATGCCCAGGTCATTCCAAGTTTGCCCAGCATCAGCGGTCCAGTGAATGCCCGAGGTCGCCAGGTATAGGGCCACGCCCTCCCGGGCCCCCAGCATCTCGGGGTGTCCGCCGTAAGGAAGAGCAGTCTGGTCCGCCGAGACCAGGCGAAAAGTCTCGCCCTCCGGCTCCAGGATGCTCTGCCAACGTGTGGACTTTGCTACCCGACTAATAAATAGTAGTCGCCCGTCAGGTAGTTGGGCAAAATCACATTCATCTAAACGGTGATCTGGGATAACGACGATGGGCTCAGACCAGGTATGGCCGCTGTCTGCAGATATCCACATAGCCGGCGTTATAGTTCCGGTCCAAGGTCGGCTGTTACGATCGCGTGGACCGTAGCCGCCAGTCATAACCAACCTACCGTCGTTCAAGAAGCGCAGGCGCTGGGGGAACACGATGAACAGTTCGGGGTCCATAAAAGCCTCTGGAGGGCTCCACGTCCTCGCCCCGTCGGTGGAGCGCTGCAGATAGCCGGTCTGGGGCACATCATAGAAAGGCAAATACTGGCCCCAGACTGCTCGGACGATGGTGCCGTCAGGCAAAGCCACGTCTGGTTTGCAAGCGCAACCATTCATTGGAGAGTGGTAGGGCTCGCTACTGGCCAACTCCCAGCTGTGGCCGCCATCGGTCGAAGCTAGATAGATGATTTCCTGGATAGTGCCAGTCATGTCATAGTCTGGTGAATGGTTAGAGGGCGGCCAGCCCAGGGCTTTCAGCACGTCTGGCCGGGCACCCGGCCGGCCGGTGAGGGGGCCGGTGGCCTGGTGGAACGCGATCATAAGCGTTTCGTCAGGCATCAGCCACGTGCCGACCCAGCAAGTGTAGCCGGGCGTCTGCGGGGAGTGATACACCGTGAACTTCTGGAGG
>JALGUR010000035.1 GCA_029820565.1 Candidatus Zipacnadia bacterium | reverse complement strand
CCTCCCTCTCCCCTGCTCCAGTATCGGAGCATAGTGCGAATCGCAGTTGCTTCAATAACCCCGGCGACTAAGCATGCTATGTCGGGAGGATTCATTGCTGTATCTCGCGGGGGGCTGCTGCGAGTCGGCCTACAATCTCATGAACCCTTCTTGCCGTAGGTGTGTTGCTTAGCCGACAATTACGTTTTGACTGTATTGCGGTGTTACCGCCAAACGGCTGGGCGGTCCGATGGGACAATCACTCGTAACTCCTGATCGAGCCACTTCGCCTATTCGGGTAACGTGAGCCTGCGAGCGGAATTCAATATGAAATGTGCGGTATTGATGCATAACGGCATTACGGTTCAGCCGTAGGACAGTTTACGGTATTGCGCTTAAACTGTAATAACGCTTGACAGAGCTGCTTGATTACGGTATAAAGTTCTACGGTTCGCGAAAAGCACAATAGAAGAGTAGAGATAGGACAATGGCTCGGATTATTGCGGTGTGCAACCAGAAAGGTGGAGTGGGGAAGACCACGACTGTGGTCAACTTGGGGGCGGCACTTGCGGAGAGTGACGAACGGGTGCTAACCGTAGACTTGGACCCTCGGGCCGATCTTAGCGCACACTTAGGCGTAGAAACCATGGACGAAGGCGTGACGATCTACGAGGGGGTATTTGATGATGGAGTGGGGGTGGAAGAGGTCATCCTACGCGTGGAAGAGGTAGGGCTCGACGTCGCGCCGGCCAATACGAACCTGGCAGGTGCAGATCTATTATTATCGGAGATGGCGCCGGGCGAGCGTCGCGCTGTATTGCGGACAGCACTTGCAGGAGTGGAGAAGCGATATGATTTCATTTTGATAGACACCGCGCCGGGGCTGCACCTACTGACAGTTTGTGGCCTGGGCGCAGCGGAGGAGGTGCTCATACCTCAGCAGTGTTCTTTCCTGGCGCTACACGGTCTGCGCCAGATTACCGAGAACATTCAGCAAATGCGAGAAATGAAACCGGACCTGCGCATATGTGGCGTGTTGCTAACTATGCAAGATCGCCGGACAATACATCACCGAGAAGTAATTAGGATGGTGCGGGAGGGATTTGGAGATATAGTATTCGAAACCGTAATCCCAAGCACTATCCGGTTCCAGGAGGCCCCGGCAAGCGGTGAGCCAATTACTAAATATGCAGCGAAGAGTGAGGCCGCAGAGGCGTATAGGGCGGTAGCAAGGGAGGTAATCGAGCGTGGGTAGAAAGCCAAAGTTGCCAGTCGCAGCAGACTTCTTTGCACGAGACCGCGAAGAAGCAGCAAAGCCGCCGACACGTAAAGAGGTTAAACCGCTGAACCGCGATACCGCAAAGGAGTTGCAGCCTGTAATAGACGACATCGGGGAAGGACCACCACGGACAATTGAAGCCCGGGTAAGCGAAAAGGTGACATTCTATATAGCGCCAGACTTGGTTAAACGATTGGAGCTAACCAAAGTTCAGGTGCTGTTGGAGTGCAATCTAAAGGTGAGTCGGTCGCAGATAGTAGAGGTAATATTGGGGGAAATGCTGGGGAGAGTAGAGGAGATCGCCGAGTTATTGGAGAAAATCGCAGAGCAGGAAGATGAGCATACCAAGTAAGTAGGGCAAAGGGTACTTCGGTTGTGAGGTGAGGGTTGGGCCGACGGGGACGAGTAATCTGACGAGTGAGCAGTGGAAGTACCGGATAGAGGAAAGGTGGGGCGGGGGTGCCTCTTGCGCTTGAGGCAGGGGTGCGAACGTCAGATGAGAGCATATAACATTATTGTTGGGAGGGTATAAAGTGCAAACAGGCCTCTTGAGCGGTATTGATTATGCTGCAATCATCGTCTACCTCTTGGGGATGATTGGACTGGGTGTCTGGTTCTCCCGGTTTCAGAAGACTTCAGAGGACTACTTTGTAGCGGGGCGGAGGATGGGCTGGTTTGTCCTATCGATATCTATTTGGGTATCGCTAACCAGCGCTAATTCGATGCTTGGCTGCCCCGGCTATGCGTACAAACACGATTTACAGTTTGTACCAGTAATGTGGCTACTCATCATCCCGATCGCGATTGTAGTCATCTACACTATTCTGCCAGTGTTCCACGCGCTATCGCTGACAACGGCTTATACTTACTTGGAGCGCCGTTACGGGTTGAGCGTCCGGATGATAGGAAGTACTCTCTTTATTCTCCTGCGCGGCGGATGGCTGGCGACTGTCATTTATGCCCCCTCGGTTGCCCTTAGCGCGGTGGTTGATATCCCGGGGCTAACCGAGCAGCAAGAGATTTGGGCGGCGGTCGCGTTGGTGGGTATCGTCGCGACCATTTATACCACCCTGGGCGGAATAGAGGCGGATATGTGGAGCGACGTCATACAGTTCTTCGTGTTTGCGGGAGGAATGATCCTAATATGGTTCTATGTACTGCGTGATGTGGGCGGGTGGAGTCAGGTCTGGGGCATTGCCAGTCAGACCGGTCACACATATCCCATGACCAGTGGTAAGGAATTCTGGAGTTGGGTGTTCAATCCTGACCTGAAGCCCGCAGTCGAGTTGATGTTCTTGTGGCTGCTTATGGGACAAACGCTAGGCCAGCTCAATGATATGGGCACCGATCAGCTCACCCTGCAGCGATACTTTAGCGCTCGTTCTATCAAAGAGAGCATTCGGGCACTTTGGATCGCGCGGATTTCCGATATTCCCCTGATGGCGTTGTTATACATCACTGGCACCGGCATCTTTGTATATTTCTCTGTGCATGCCGCCCAGTATCCCAACCTGCCCGAGAATACTGACCAGATGCTGCCCTACTTTGTGGCAGCGGTGTTGCCTGTAGGTATCTCGGGTTTATTCATTGCTGCTCTGTTCGCAGCCACTATGTCCAGCGTTGACTCCGGCATTAACTCGCTGAGTGCTGCCTGTATTACCGACTTCTACGACCGGCTGCGGGGGACGCAAAGCACCGAGAGTAGCCGCGGGGTCTTTGACAAATTCGTCGCGGCCATCCTGGCGGCCATCATTACGGGAATAGCATGGGTGCTCGTCCTGAGCCTACCGGCCGTGCAACAGTTAGTGGGGGCGGGTAGCGCAGTGGCCAGTGTAGCTATTACGGTCATCGCAGCAGTACTGGCACTGGGCCTGTACGCGGGCGTATTATTGCCGCTGATACGCACGACATTGGCTCGCATCGCTCCCGAACATGCCGCTGACGCTCACTACTTACGAGTTTCACGGTGGGCCACTTTGATCTGGGGTTTACTGGCCACAATTACCGCGCTGTTCGTTGGTCGTTTAGGTAATATCTATCTCATCGCAACCAAAATGATGGGCTTCTGGACTGGACCTCTGTTAGGCATATTCCTGCTGGGCCTGTTTACCCGCCGGGCCAACGCAACGGGGGTGCTTGTCGGCGCAATCACGGGCGCTATTTGTACCACCATTTGGGCGCAGTACTTGCAATTCACGCCGTTTCTGTACAGTTTCGTCGGCCTGGTTCCCACTGTCGTTGTGGGTTACCTAGTTAGTCTGGCTACAGCGCCGCCTAATCCTGAGCAGATTGAGGGGATGACCATCTACACTCACTTCCCGGTTGACAAGGAACAGGTAAGTGGCGGTGATTAGTGGCTGCTACTCGTCTGAGGGGATCAATAGGTCGGCGATATATTCATCCAGAAGGACTTGATACGCAGTACTCTGGGGATGAGCAGCCAGGGCGGGATTGTCTTCCTGGAGGTGGCGTTGTGCAGCTTCTTCTATTTCCTGCCGCTCGGCAGGGGAGAGGCGCTCCAGGGCGCGGCGGCAAGCGCTCCTACGGGCTTGCCGTTTCTCTAATTGCTGCTGCCTGCGCTCCTGACGTTGTTGCTCGGCTTCAGCGGCCTGGCGAGCGTCCTCTGCTTCTGTCTGTGCTTGTACCTGGTCTCCGTATTCAGCAACTAATTGCTCGGCTACCGAGGGCGTGATTCCTCGCTCAGAGAGTTGCTGGAATAGAGAGGAAGCACGGGCGCGTTGATGAGTATCCATAGAAAGGTGGTATCTGCTGGAGCTAAACCAATAATATACTTGCTCATCAGCATCACGGCCTGACCGGAGGTACTCAGCCCTCTCCAGAAAGCCGTTATCAATGAGTTCCCGATGGGCGCGTGCCAATTCTTGTTTAATATGACTGGGATAATAGTTGCGACTCATGCCTAACTTCTCAAATCCGAGTTTGCGTAGCCCAATCCGGAAGGCTGGCTTCCCATCCAAGCGCTTTTTGTCTAGATAGCGGAATAACCGCCGGGATACGGCACTGCGCAGGCCGAAGTAGAAACTAGTGTCCAATTGTTTAATATTGCCGGCCTGAAAGGACTTAAAGACGACTTGATTCCAGGCCACATAACTTAAGGGTTGGTGCTGGCGAGCATAACGTCGCTTACGGCCGACTGGCTCGTTATATAAGGCATAGTCATCAATTATGTGAAAGCCCACATCTACATAGCGCTGTTTAGTCTTGTCCCAAAAGGCTTGCTTGGCGGTAATAGTAACCCCTAATAATCTGTCCAAGCATCCCTTGACCCGCGCGTAGCTGCCACCCTTATCGGGCCACCCCAACCGCTTTATGAGTTCGTAGCGGGTTAAATAAATGACGCGGTTGTCAAAGCCTTGCTCGCGAGTTAACTCCATCAAGGCTACGTACATCTGTTCGTCACTGGCCACCGGCAGGCCGAATTCTTCGCTGCCCGTCAATATCCAAGTGCGGTTTATCCTTTGGCTGTCTTTACCTCTAATTACATCGGAGAACTCAATGGTACCCACATCATCCGGCTGTCGGTCAGCCAACAAAGCAAAAGGGAATTCAGCTAGGTTTAACTCGTCCCCACCCAGGCGGATAGGGTCCAAGGCTACTTCCTTGGAAGTGCCCTCGTTGTGGGGCCTAACAAATTCTAGGCTATCCTCGGTCATTGTCCCGGATATTCCCTTGTGCTTTTGGATGACTAAGTCCCATCGCTAATTCTCCGCTTCTCCACGAAGCCCTCTATAACTGTGACATCAAATTTATTTCCACAACTTACCCCTACCCACCTCCCAAGGCTAACATTGATAAACGCCGTCAAGACCGACCATCATTGGATCCAGGAGGGAACTTTTATAGTGTGGCGAAAGTCCAAAGTATAAGTATGGTGCTGTGTTGTCGAGGAGTTACTTAATCATTGGAGATAATCTATGCAGCCAAGAACAAGAAATGGTAATGAGTTGCTGTTTATACTAATTATTGTGTCCATAGTAACGGCAATAATAGTGGTTATCGGATCAGGCGCTGGTTGTGGCGGCGGTGATCACCCAACCACTCCAGCGGTACAACAGGCGAGGCCGCAGAGCGTCTCGGGCTTGCCTGCTACCGATGGGCCGGAGTTAGATTCTGATGCAGTCAGGCCAAAGTCCTCGTCATATTTGGGAGACATAGACGGGGATGGCGACCCTACTCCAGGGGATGCTATCAGCATACTGCGCTTTGTAGTAGGTCTGGATCAGCCTACTTCTACTGAACGGTGGTTGGCTGATGTTAATGGAAACGGTGGCGTTGATGTCGGGGATGCGATGATGGTACTGCGGGCAGTGGTAGGATTGGAGCAGTGGCCTCTACCCTGGCCAGGCGGAGGAAGCCCGCCCCCGCCGCCATTTTGAAGAATTGTCTCTCCGAACAAGAAGCAGTACTTGACAAAAAAGTGAATGTTTGTTATAGTATACAATCGTGTTAGTAAAATAGATTTAAGGAGGGAGTCGTTATGTACAAGTATTTGTGGATCGTGCCAGTAATTGCCTTGGCGATGGTTATGGCCGGATGCCATGGGGAAGGGGTGACCACCGAACCACCAACTGTCACCATCCAGAGCCCCACGCAAGGTGGTCAAGCTTATGACACCCTTGATGTTACGGCTCAGGCAGCCGCGCAAGAGCCTGGCGCTACCATCGACCACATTGAAGTTACTTTCGCTGGCCAGACTAAGACCATTACTGGGGCCTCAGGCACAGCAGAGGATTTCAACGTGCCCTCGGTGAGCCAGGATACACCGTACACTATCACCGTAACGGCTGTTGATAGCAATGGCAGAAGAGCTACGGATTCTGTACAAGTTACCGTGACTGCCGAGCCGCCGACTGCACCGCCTACGGTGGAAATAACCAGGCCCGACGACGGGGTTACAGTAAGCGGTGATTTTGAAGTTGAAGCCACCGCCACCCCGGTGGAACCCGGGGCGACGATCGACCACATTGATGTAACCTCGGGTACTACCAAAAAGACTATACCTGGCGCTTCTGGGATCGTTAGTTTCAACGTCAGTGAGCTGTCGGCTGCCAGCGTTTCCGCAGCTGCTGCGCCTGCTAATGCATGGACTGTATCCGTGGCAAATGCCAGCGCTCACCGCGCATACTATCACGGCAACGGCTGTTGATAGTTTTGGTGCAACGGGGAGCGATAGCATAACAGTCAAGACGAGCGGGACAGCGACGGTCTCGGTAAACCTGTCCAATACCACGGGCGTGGCCGGCTTTTCCATGACCATCAACTACGACCAGACAGCTCTGGAGGTGGTGTCGGTAAGCGGAGGGGAGGCAGCAACGGGACTAACGATAGTCCCCAACATTCAGACTGCTGGGGTTATTCGAGTTGCGGGAGCCGGCACACAGGAGTTCGATACGAGCAAGACCGAGATTCTTGTTATCGTGTTCAAGGCCGTCGGCGCAGCCGGGGCTACTGTTGTAGACATTGACGATACGGCGAGCGCGCCTACGCCACTGGAGTTCTACGATACCAGTGCCAGTAAGATAGACCCAGGACCGACTGCCGTAGATGGCACAGTAACGGTCCAATAGTCCAATAGGGTTAAAGCGCGAGGGGCCGACCTGAAGAGGTCGGCCCCCTTTTTTCCATAGGGCATCGCTGGACTAACGCCTAAAGCGCTTGCTATGTCAAGCGAAGATTAAGTTCGTGCGCATTGGGAAGGAAGATACTGATGAAGAAGACCACATCAGTAGGAGTGCTTTTGCTAATTGCCGGGGTTATGGTAAGTCTGTTGGCGGGTTGTGGGGGCAGCGGAGCACCGCCGCCTCAGGCACTAACTGGCGATGTGAGTTCAGGTGCCGGGCAGATCCTGGTGCGAGGCGGGACGGTGCAGTTATTAGACACCTCAGGTGCTCAGACTGGCCGCCACTTGACCATACCTGATGTCTCGGGATATCCCGGCGATAGTATCCACGTGTTGGTAAACCTCAACGACCTCGGAGGAGTCGCGGGCTTTAGTGTGCAGTTGACTTTTAGTCCGACCGTGCTTGAGACTACGCAAGGAAACGTACAAACAACCACTGACATTTTAGGAATACCAGTAATTAACGTTGACAATGATGCGGGGCTTGTCGCCGTAGCGGTGGCTGGTACCCAGGAGGCCAGTGGTGGGCCCACTACACTTTTAGATATTGCCTTTACGATAAAACCTGCCAGCGTTTGGGGTACAACTAACTTAGGAATCAACGCCGAGCTATATGATGGTCAGGGCGGTTTAATCGCCGCGGCGGCTGCCACTGGAGAGATATCCATTCAGATAGGGTTACTGGGGGATATAGACGGCGATGGAAGGGCTACTCCGGGTGACGCCATAAGAATCTTACGCATGGTTGTTGGTCTGGAAGAACCGATAGCACTGGCTGATGTTGATGGGGATGGGCGTGTAACTCCCGGCGATGTTATTAGGGTATTGCGCTGTGTGGTGGGGTTAGACCCGTGGCCAATTGGCACTGTAGGCAACAGGCAGCCCGTACAAATGGTCAGCACTACTCCCTCCAATGGAGCTATTAATGTAGACTGCTCAGCGCCAATAATCATCGTCTTCAGTATTGAGGTAAAGCCCAACTCCCTTACCTATACAGTTAGTCCCTCCGCCAACTTTACTCCTATCTGGAACGATCCTGACTATGATACAGTGCAGCTTGAGCCGAATGCGCCTCTGGCGCCGGGAACGACATACACCATATCAGACATTGGTGTAACCCCCGCTGATACAATCCACTATGAGGCACTTAGCGGTGCTCAGTTCAGCTTTACTACTCTCTCTGCCACCCAACCGCCTACGGTGGAGATGAAGTGACCGCTACTGCTCAGGAACCCGGGGCGACGATCGACCACATCGACGTAACCTCAGGCACTACCACAAAGACCATAACCGGCGCTTCTGGGATCGTTAGTTTCAACGTCAGTGAGCTGTCGGCTGCTATCGTCTCCTCAGCTACCGCGCCCGCTCAGGCCTGGACTGTATCCGTAGCGAATGCCACTGTGGGGCTTACCGCGCACACTATCACCGCAACGGCTGTTGATAGTTTTGGGGCAAGGGGGAGTGATAGTATAACAGTTAATACCGGCGGGACGGCTACTGTCTCGCTGAACCTGTCTGATACCACCGGCGTAGCCGGCTTTCAGATGACCATTAACTACGACCAGACAGCTCTGGAGGTGGTGTCGGTAAGCGCGGGGGAGGCAGCAACAGGACTAACGATAGTCGCCAACATTCAGACCGCTGGGGTTATTCGAGTTGCCGGAGGCGGCACACAGGAGTTCGATACGAGCAAGACCGAGATTCTTGTTATCGTGTTCAAGGCCGTCGGCGCAGCCGGGACTACTGTTGTAGACATTGACGATACGGCGGTCGCGCCTACGCCACTACAGTTTGGTGACACTACTGGTGCCCCCATTACGCCTGCACCGACGGCCGTGGATGGGACAGTCACCATCCAGTAGGCTAAAGCTGACCACCGGGCAACTAAAACGGGGCCGACCCGAAAGGGTCGGCCTCGCTACTTTGCCTAAGCACTTCCTAACAACTTACGAGAATGGGGGAGAGGCCCAGGGTGGATAATCGTCGTTGATTTCTACCTCAATATCATCGTAAATAATTTCCATGTACTCGTAATCGGCGTCCCACAGATCCTTTATGGCGTCCGCATCGGGGAAGACGCCGTTCATAGTAGGATCGGGCCAGTCACCATAGTTGATTCTGTAATGCTCGTTGACCTTGTCGGTGATGTGGACCGTTGGCAACAGGTCTTTGACATCAGCAATGGGATTACTCCAGATACGGGACAGGTTAATTTGAATGGTCTTAGTGTCCGCCCCAGACCATTGGTCCGTCCCCCAATTGTAGTGAGCGTACCGGATATCCATATTCACCGCACCGCTAAATATATTCAGGGCCTTCTGTGCCATATCGCGTATATCTTCAATATCCGAGGCTGATTCGTCCTCTAACAATCTATTTATCACTTCGTCAGGGTCACCGCTGACACGGTTGTCAAGGGCGTCTATTAGACGTTGCAAAGCATTTTGGATAGCGTCGCCCGCGTCGTTCATGTTCTGAGCACTGAGTAAAGTCAAGAAGGGGTCATCAGGAGCGTATTCGGCGACACTTAATATGTCGTCGCTATTGGCGTCGTAGTCCACGAGATCAAGTTTCCAGTCGTAATTTCCGGCGTCCAGGTCATAAGCTACTAACTCCAGCATGAAGGCTCTTACCAGCTGGAGTCCAGCTACTATGACATCAAAGTCAGCAGGATATAGCTTACACGTCTCTCCATCGTCGGGACCTATGTAGGTAACCAGCACGGTATTGGCGGGAGATTGGGAAAGAATATCCAGGCGCGCTATAGCATTCTCTAATACCGGAAGGATATTGTCGCGGATAATCTGCTGGACCTCCTCAGTGGTGTAGAAGGTGTCAGGTATGTCGCCTTGAGGGTGCACGCCGCCTTCGTGCCGCTGCCAGGGCCTAAACAGCGCAATGTCTACAGCTTTGTTGATAGTTTTGGGGGCACTATATTTGTCCGAGAAAGTCAGGGCAGCCACTGACTGGACACCCACCTCCGGGAATATGTCGTAGCCTAATTTATCGGCAGCATTTTCGCCCCCTGTAGCTACTAAGGTCAGTGACAGACCTAACTGTCCGGCTGAGGAATTAGGGTTGTTCTCTACGAGATTAGTGAACCGTGTGAGCATATGAGCAAGTTCGGCGATATCCTCAGGCGGGTCACTTTCCCAGGTTTGGAGCAGATCTACTGCTGCGTCTCCAGGCATCTCAGAGTTTGGCGATGTAGGTTGAGGAGCAGCCATCGCCTCGCCAACGTCTGCTGAGCCGCCTCCACCATAATGGCCTATCGGCCAGTCGTCCAGCCCGACCACACAGCGCAACACCTTGATCGCGTCACCTACGTCCGCGCTCCCGGTATCATTGGTATCAGATAGCGCGTTTTCTTGATCTAGCCCCACCGCAATGCGCAGTATTTTTATTGCATCGCCTACGCTGGGGTCCCCATTTTTATCCATATCGCCGAGAAGGTCACCTTGCTCCTGAGTAGGATGCATCATTGACGAGCGGGGTTGGTCAACCGATGAGGCTAAACGGGGTTTGAGGCTATGACTACCACCACACCCTACAACAATTGAGAAGCATAATAACACCACAATACGCTTTATTACGCGGCTGTGCATAGCAATGCCTCCTGGCAAGACATGAATTGATTCATAGTTAGGTTTTGTATTTCCTCGAAGGCCCGCAAAATCGCGTTGTGTATTAGCGTGATTGTACCAGAGCCAGCAAAAAATGCGAGCCTACGCAACCAGAGATTGACTGCAATACTGTAGTGCCTTAAGATATAATCATATACTGACAAAACGAGTATCGGCAGCAGTGTAATAAATATATCGGAAAGAGGAACTCTACCATGAGTAGATTAACCCACACACTCCTATCGCAAGCCGTAACTACCGGCCCCAACCACCATTTTTTTGGTTACTATGATAAATCTCCGTGGGACGCAACCGGCCAATATCTCTTGGCCTTGGAGGTTCCTTTTGCCGACCGTCCCCCGAATCCCAACGATAGTGCTACAATTGGCTTAGTGGATTTGACAGATAACAACAGATTTGTGCCCCTGGCAGAAACAAGTGCTTGGAACTGGCAGCAGGGTACGATGCTACAATGGCTATCAACGGCCCCTGACCGCTTAATCGTTTACAATGACCGTTATGAGGACCAGTTCGTTGCTGTCATTTATGATGTGCACAGTGGCCAAACGAGAACCCTACCACGTCCTATCTACGCTATCAGCCACGATGGAAAGTCAGCCATCAGTCTGAATTTCTCCCGCGTGCATCAAATGCGGCCAGGCTATGGTTATGTTGGCGTTCCTGACCCGTGGGGCGCTAAGGCCTGCCCGGAGGAGGATGGTATCTACTGGATGGACCTGACGACTGGCGAGAATCGGTTGATTATTTCACTCGGGCAAATCGCCTCCGTTTGTCCTCGTGCAAGTATGGATGGTGCCAAGCACTGGTTCAATCATCTTTTGTTCAGCCCAAATGATACGCGGTTCATTTTCCTACACCGCTGGGGGGTTGCTGAGAAATGGCGAGGCCACCAGATGTTCACGGCAAGACCCGATGGGACGGACATCTACTGTGTGAATGATGACATGGTGTCCCATTTTGATTGGTATAACTCTCAGCAGATACTTGCTTGGGCCCGGCGAAAAGAGACTAACGATCATTATTATCTATTCACTGATGAAAGTGATCAAGCCGAAATTATTGGCGACGGCATGCTGACAGAAGATGGTCACTGCAGTTATTCGCCTAACGGCCAGTGGATTCTGACTGACACGTATCCTGACAAAGATGGCTATCAGACCCTGCTATTGTATCATGTTGAAGATGAATACCGGGTAGATATTGGGCGCTTCTCATCGGTTGAGCGCCCCCTCGAACAGTTGCGCTGTGACCTCCATCCTCGCTGGAGGCGTGATGGTACGCAAGTGTGTTTCGATTCTACTCACGAGCGCTGCCGGCAAGTGTACACAGTAGATGTGGGAGAGATTGTGGCCAAGCCTGGCTAATATGATCATCGTAGGTACTAAACCGGGCCAGCAGGAGCCTATTTGTGCTTCTGCCAAGATGGTGTAAACTCCAGGGGCTTCCACTTCGGATTGCAGCGCCCCATCAATATTAGCAGTTGCATAATGTCGTCGGCCTCAACCTCACGGACGTGGGCGTTAATTACCTTAAAACCCTCGGGGGGATTCTCCTCATCGAAGTCTGGATTGATGCGTTCCTCGCGAAACCGAATCGGACATTCGGGACTAAAAGGTTCTATTTCCGCAACGATCTGCATCGCCTTTTCTGCAGCCTCGCGGATTCTGCGGTGCGCCTTCTTGGGCGGACATGTCAATGCCGACAAGCGCGAGGTACCATATTTGACAGGCACTGTTATTATCCCGGGGATTAACTCTTCTATCTCGCGACAAGCCCATACATCGCCGGAGCAGAATACGAATGGCACTCCGTAATAGCCCGCGATGATTGCTTGCAATCCCAGTTCCCCCATAGAAATACCATTGAAACTCCAGTCGCGGATAGTGGGGTTCATCGTATGGCATAAATTAGCATTGGGTGTACCGGCCTTGGCGTGTGCCCCCACTATACCGGTGGCATCGCAACTTTCATCCAGACAAGGAAGCCAAACCGGCCGTTGGCGCCCAGAAATGACCTCAACGCGAGGGTCTATATAGTCTAGGTCAATAGTATATCCGGCACCATGGCCGTCACTGACTATGACTTCGGTGACTCCACCTTCGTATAGCCCCTCTACTGCCGCATTGACCTCTTCAGTCAGCCAGCGCCGCTGGCGACAGCGTTCTTCGTAGTTCATAAGACTGTCGTCTTCTTCATCTTCCCATTTGTATACACCGGCTACACCTTCAAGGTCTGTCATGAGATAGAATTTCACAATAGTGTCTCCTTAAGGCTGATAGTTACCTCCGCCAGGGTATTCCTTCCAGAAGGGTTGCCAAGCGGGGTCATGCCCATAAAGTTTAGATAGCAATGAAGGCATGTCTTGAGCTTCGGTCTCGCGTGTATGGCTGTCAATTATTCGCCCTACAGCAGCAGCCTTCTCAATATCAAATATTGGTTCGTAGTATTCCTCGCGGAAGATCACCGGTGTCTCCAGATGCAACGGCGCGATCTCCTCAATCTTGCTCATTGCCTCACCAGCACCTTGATATATCATTTCACGGGCCTTGGCTGGCGCAAAAGTCTTACTCGATAGCTGGCTGACCCCCACTTTGACTGGCACAGTCACACAGCCAGCCACCAGTTCTTCCATCTCTTGGCAAGCCCAGGCATCCCCAGCGCAGAACACAAACGGCACACCGTAGTGGCCCGCCAGGAACGCCTGCCTACCGGTCTCGCCTACGCTAATGCCGTTCAGCCAGTGACCACGCACCGCAGGTGAACCGGTGTGGCATAGGTTAGCGCCGTGAGTTTGAGCCTTGGCGTGAGTGCCAATGCTACCCAAGGCTGCGCAGGTCTCATCCAGCCCTACACAATAACCAGGATGCTGCCGTCCATGAATTATTCTCACCCGTGGGTCAATCACTCCGATATCAATCGTATAGCCACTACCATGGCCATCGAGGACCCAGACTTCGCTTGCTCCGCCATCAAAAAACCCCCGGGCGGCGGCGTTGACTTCCTCGGCCAGCCAACGGCGCTGCCGACAGCGTTCTTCGTAATTCATAGCGCTGTCGTCCTCTGTATCCTCCCATCGGTACACACCTGCTACTCCCTCCAAATCGCTAACTATATAAATCTTCATGCTTATCCTCTCTGGCAACAGGCATTCGTTACAGTATTCTATTATATTGCTTCAAATGACGGATAACCAGTAGGCAGGAAATACCGTAAATACTGACTACGAGCGAACCGATCGGTCATGCCGGCAACATAGTCACACACTATACGAGCTCGCTCCTTCGTATTTGTAGGTACCTGCTTACTGATTTGAGTGAAGGCTTCGCTGTCTTCCATATAAATTTCAAACAGGTTGGCGATTATGCGCTGTGCTTTGGCGGCCTCCCGTAGTATCAATGGTGAATTATAGACATTCTCCACCAGGAAATCCTTGAGAGTGTCACTAACTTCCACAATTTCCTCACTCATACTTAAATGCGGAGAGTCTAGGCTGTGCGAGATTAAATCGCGAACCATATTACCCACTCGTTGGCTGTGTGTATGACCTATCACAGTCAATATTGATGACGGTATGTTCCCTAACTGCAAAAAGTCAGCACGCAGACAATCATCCAGGTCATGGTTAAGATAGGCAATGCGGTCAGCCACTCGCACAACCATTGCCTCTATAGTAGGAGCCTCCACTAAAGCAATGGTGTCTCTTATGTCACTTGTTCCTTTACTGTGAAATAGTATCCCATCGCGAGTCTCTTGGCTGAGATTAAGTCCTTTCCCATCTCTTTCTAATACGTCAACTACCCGGAGACTGTGCTCATGATGAGCAAAGTGGGCTTCGGGATCATAGTGACGATATACTTCATCCAGGCTATCTTCACCCGCGTGGCCGAAGGGAGTATGTCCTACATCGTGGCCCAACGCGATTGCCTCGGCAAGGTCTTCATTGAGCCGAAGAGCCTTAACTACAGTGCGGGCGATTTGAGAAACTTCCAGAGTGTGAGACAGCCGGGTCCGGATGTGATCCTCGGGGGTAGCAATGAATACTTGGGTCTTCTGAGCAAGACGGCGGAAAGCACGACAGAGGTGAATAATCCGATCCCGGTCGCGTTGGAATATGGTTCGCACGGGACAGGGCTCTTCAGGCCGCCGCCGTCCTGCCGAGTCTGCACTAAGCGTTGCGTATGCACTAAGGTGGTCTCGCTCGTGTTCTTCTATCTGCTCCCGGATACTCATAATTTGCTATTATAGCATGATCGGAGTTTTCTCCAAACTATTTATGAAGGACATTTTATCAGACCGGCGAATATAATCACCACAAACATCTGAAAGGAAGTTGATAGGCATGCGTTCGTCACATTGGTTGTTAATTATCCTCCTTATTGGAATACCAGCTAACCGCAGTTGGGCAGACCAAGGGGCTTCCTTGTCTTACCAGGGCAAGACACTACAAGAGTGGATTGACGATTTAGCCACCGAAGAACCCTATCAGCGCGAGAAGGCTATTGAAGCACTCCAGGCCCTGGGGGAACCCGCTGTCCCTGGACTCATCGGAGCACTCCAAGACAAAAATGTCCGGGTCCGGCGGGGGGCCACTGTAGTGCTGGGGAAAATTGGGGCATTAACGCCGGATGTTGTGCCAGCACTGCAACAGGCTATGCGGGATGGGGACCAGAAGGTTCGGGAGAACGCAACTGAGGCCCTGGCGAGAGTAGGAATTAGACCCGAAAGACCTCCAGAAGAGAAGCAGCCCAAGAGTGAGCAGTTACGCAAACTATGGTTACTTGCTGAAGAGAAGCAACTTTCTAACCTGCCTCGGTTCGGAGAACAACTCTTTGTCCAGGCTGGTCCTGAGGCAGGCATGCCGCCCTCAAATATACTAGTCCCTCCCGGCTATTTGCTGGGCCCCGGAGATGAATTGAGTATTCGCTGCTGGAGCGAGGGCGTTGAACACTTAAATACCACAGTACCAGTCTCAGCGGAGGGCAGTATCTACGTGCCACTGCTAGGCGAAATACGTGTTGCCGGCGAAACCTTAGCGGCAATCCGTAGCCTACTCACTCAACAACTACATGAATTCTATACAGATAGTCAGATTTCGGCTACGGTGACCACAACCCGAGTAGTAACAGTGTATGTAACAGGCGATGTTAAGCGGCCGGGACGATATGACCTAAACGGCACGGCGACAGTTTTGACTGTCTTGTACGCCGCCGGAGGCCCTACGACGTCTGGGTCGTTGCGTAATATTCGCTGGGTTAGCCGAGGCGAAGAACCTGTTGAAATCGATCTGTATCCATACCTCCTATATGGGGAACCCCTCAGCGATCAACCTCTAAGACCTGGGGACACTATTTTCGTTGGCTCTGTTGGGCCAGAGATCGGGATAACCGGCCAGGTTCAGCGTCCCGCCCGATACGAACTAACCAAGCCCATCACTTGTGCTGAAGCAATCGAATTAGCGGCGGGACTATCTGGCTCGGCTTATGCACGGGCTGTTCAAGTCTGGCGAGTAGCTAATCACCAACAGCAGACAGTTATCAATGTCAATCTGCAAGTACCTTCATCAACTGGACGGACGCCTGGATCTGACTTTATGCTACAGGCAGGAGATGTAGTGGTCATTCCATCGGTACTACCAATCCCCGAAAATGCAGCCCGGATTACCGGAGCAGTCCGTCGGCCAGGCATATATGAGGTAGAAGACGGTATGTACCTTAGTGATCTCATACAGAAGGCACAAGGGGTAGATGAAGGGGCTTATTTGCAGCAAGCAGAGATCCGCCGCCTAGATGCGAATAAGCAATACCGGTATAGCAGTTTTTCAGTTGGCGATGTTCTGGAGGGGAATCCCGAAGAAGATATTGCCGTCAAATCCTACGACGAAGTTCGCATCTACTACCGCGAAGAAGTTACTCTTTTTACTTATGTTGAGGTGCGTGGCCCGGTGCAAAACCCTGGCCAATACCGCTGGCTTGACCAAATAAGAGTCAGAGACCTAATTACTCAGGCTGGGGGCGTAACCGAAGAGGCCTATTTGTTGCTAGCTCATTTGTTGCGCTTGCAACCTGATGGTAATCGCCAGATCATAAAGGTGAGCCTGGCTGCGGCGTTACGCGGAGACCCAGAAGCCAATATAGCTTTGGCGGCTGGCGATATCATAGAAATATCTACTCAGCAAGAGGCAGTGGGGGTACGCTTGGTGCATATTGATGGTTTTGTTCAACGACCTGATAGTTACGAGTATTACGCCGGAATGAAAATAAGTGACCTCATTTTTGCCTCTGGAGGACTGTGCCCCGGCGCCGGACATACAATTGAATATACCCACGGTCGCCAGTCTGGCAAGCCGGAAGTACAACAGTTAACATTAGCCTGGACTCGGGAAGATCAGGCCATAGTTGAGCCTGATTTGACGCTGAAACCTGATGATCAAGTCACTGTGGTAGGCGTGGGAGATTTTAGACAGCAGGCTGAGGTAGTTACAGTGCGGGGCCAAGTAGCTCACCCTGGCGCTCGTATCCTCCGTAGCAGCACCGAAGAGCGCGAGACTGTTTACGATTTACTACAAAGAGTTGGGCCCTTGCTATCTGATGCCAATCCTGATGGTATCATTGTTTATCGGCCCACAGAGAAGGCATTAGCTACTGGCCAGAGGCAGAACCTCCAACAGATTATGGGGATGTACAATCGCCAGACAGCCGAAACTATTGTGTCCGAGGAAAAGGAATGGCAGCAAACAGTAATAGGCGAACAATCAACTACACAGGCTGCTGAAATTTTTGCAGAAGACGGAGCGACAACCATTGCAATTCGTCCACGCCATCTGTCACTATCCAATTGGATAACCGGTATCCCCATAGAGGGTCAAAAACTGATAGACACTCAAGGCCAGAAAGGTGATACTCCGCTACAGGATGGTGACATTGTAACCGTGCCACGGCTCAAGTCTACAGTGGCAGTATTAGGGGCTGTGGTGCGGCCCGGCACAGTATTATACCAGTCTCAGAGCAACATAAGAGACTATATAAATAAAGTGGGTGGCCTGGCGGACGATGCCGCCATGGAGCGGGCAGTGGTAATACGAGCTAACAGCACGGCCCGCCTGGCCTCAGATATAGAGCAGGTGAAGCCAGGCGACATAATCTTAGTCCCATCTGATTATCTACTGCGCACTATCCACACCCGCTCAGGATTCGAGCGCATCCTGAGAGCGCTGGGGCCTGTGATAGGGGCCTTATTGCTGGCCGGGTAATACTGGATGGCAATTCCGGACTCCGCTATCAAACAAATGTCACTTGGTAGGTAGGCTGATGACTTACCCGAGCCCAGCCAATCCTGATCGCAGAAGCAATGCAGCACAGAGACTAATTACCTCGGGGGTGTCAGCAGCTATGTTGCTTGCGAGTGGGTACATTTAACATAAGATAACTTATACGAAGCGCTGCGGTGCATTCTCTAACTCATTCCCTCCACCCCACATCCTATGTCCTCCGTACAACGCTTGAGCGCTATTTCTATAATAACTTACTCGCAACTCGTTCGCACGTGGTGACCCTACGGTCACCGCTTGTTGCTATTCTGTGACAAATGCCACAGACGCCTTGCTTCCATCATTCCTCAAGAGGAAATGTAGCCTAACTGGTATAGTGCGCTAATAACCAATTGCGTGCATGTCTCTACATCATCGCGATCTGTCTGACAGTGTACCTCAGCGCCATTGGGCACTTCATAGGGGAAATGCAGGCCAGCGATGTCATTAACTTCGCCTCTTGCGGCCTTAGCATACAGACCTTTGGGGTCGCGCTGCTGACAAACTTCTGTGGGACAGTCGACAAATACTTCTACAAACTTACTACACCACCGCCGGGCACGGTCGCGGTGATGTCGCCGAGGAGATACCGCCGCCACAATTACATTCACTCCATACTGTGATAGCATCTGGGCCATCCACGTCAGTCGCTTGGTATTTTCGTCTCTTGCTTCAGCAGTATAGCCCAAATTGGGACTTAAGTTCTGACGCACTTCATCAGCGTCTATATTTTCCACTGGCAATCCTCGGCATCGCATCTCTTGCTCTACCGCACTGGCAATAGTAGTTTTGCCAGCACCGGCTACTCCAGTGAACCAAATTACTATGCCCTGGTCATCCATTAGTGTTTCCTGCCGTTTTTATATGAGGCTGTGTCCTTCAAAATCGCTCGGGACCTCTACCCCCATCAGTTTTAGTACGGTAGGAGCTACATCCATCAGATGTAATCCTGCGATTCTCTGCCCTTTTTGCTCTCCAGGCCGTGCCATTACAAATACCCCGTCATAGTCGTGGACTGCATCATCCGGTCCAACTTCAGTGTCAAAATCATACACGGTATCATTTCCTATATTCTGCCCAGCGCGCCAATAAAGATCATCAAAATACACAAGTAAGTCGGAAGCCTCATCAACGTAAGGACCACTGAACAATTCCTGCGGCCGCAGCGCCCGGGTATGCATAATTCGTCCTTGGTCATCTTTGATCTGAGTGAGTCGCCTAATTAATTCGTCACGCACTCGCTCATAGTCTTCCATTGCCACTATTCCATGAGGCTCTCGGCCCTGCACATTCATGAAAACCCGTGAATAGTACCCACCCCACGCCCAAGCCACTGTCTGGCACCAATCCACCAAATCCGCAGAGAACTTCACAGGTCCATCTATTGGCTGCTTCAGCGTCAGCAGGCCTTCCTGAATTAGCCAATCATTGACATTGAACGAGCCTTCCATCCGCTTCGCGCCGTGATCAGAGACCACTATAATTACTGCGTCATCGCCTGCTATATCGGCTAACTCACCTAACTGGTCGTCCAGGTGTTCATAGTAATCCAGTATGGCGCCTTGAAACAAATTATCCCGCTGAAACTTCCGGTGTTGCGGGTCACAATACTTCCAAAAGCCGTGTTGGATTCGGTCAGGCCCCATATACACCATCATAAAAAAGTCCCAAGGCTCCCGTTCCATTAGATATTTAGCAACAGTGAATCGTTTGTTGGTAATCTGGTAAATCTGTTCCAGGAGCCGCTGTTTGTCATCAGTTCGGAAGTTGTGGCAATCAATTATATATCCGTCAGCAATCCGATCAATTTCTAGTTTCAGTTCCGGGGGATAAGTATACTCAGAATCCGTGCTCGGGGTTAGGAAGCTGGATATGAGTACTCCATTAACCGGCTTGACTGGATAGGTCTGGGGCACATTGAACACTGCGCACCGTTTCCTGGCAGCACTTAATATGTCCCAAAGTCGGTTAGCCCGTACGGCGGCGCTGGTGGCGATCCACTGCCCATCATACTCGCCAATTCTACGGTTGCGAAACCCATAAAACCCCAGTTGGCCCGGATTCTTGGAACTAACCATACATGTCCAGGCTGGTACGGTAATGGGAGGGTCACTACTACGCAGACGGCCGGCTACTCCCTGGTTAACTAATCTTCTCAGATTAGGCAGTTCCTCTAACCATTCATTTAGTAGTTGGGCTGGAGGGGCAGCGTCCCATCCAATGACAACTACTCGACTTACCGTAGCCATAATACAACCCTCTCCAACAGGAAAATGTGCTCACTTAAATTTCAAACTGCCAATTCCTCTGATATTCCTTAACCGATAAGAGGATTATCAAATCGTTGAATAACCTCAAAGACCTCCGGGCGCATAATTTCAGGAGACGGTGCTTCCCCCTTGTTGATAAGTCGCCGAATCTTAGTGCCACTAAAGGAGATCTGTTGCTCAGGCGGGTGTGGACAAGTCCGATCGCTAGCTACCCGCGCACACTTTCTGCAGTACCAAAAATCTCCCCGAATAGTAACAGGTTCAATCTCTAATTCAGCGAACCGTGGCTCCGCAAATATCCTGATGGCATCCTCCTCGCCATAATAGTTCCCCACCCCTGCATGATCGCGGCCGATTATTATATGTGTGCAGCCATAGTTCTTCCGCATAATCGCGTGCATGATGGCCTCTTTGGGGCCAGCGTATTGCATGTTAAAAGGTAAAATATTGAGCAATGTCCTATCCTTAGGATAGTAATTATCAATAAGGACCTGGTAAGTATCTAATATAACTTCGTCGCGGAAGTCGCCGGATTTCTTCCTGCCGATAACTGGCTGGATGAATAGCCCGTCTACCAATCCCAATACTGTCTTCTGCAGTTCCTCATGGCCCCTATGTGGTACATTTCGGGTTTGGAAAGCACAAATTGTCCGCCAGCCGCGCTCCTTGAAGATTGCTCTGGTCTCAGCGGGGAATAGGTTAAACTCTGCATACTGGCCCCGGTTATTGTCGACCAACGTAACCGGCCCGCCAATCAAATAGTCCCCACGCTTATAGAATCCTGCTACTCCAGGATGATTCACGTCAGTAGTCCCAAAGACTGCCTGAGCGGCCTGCCTTTTATCCCAAGTATAAATCCCTTCTACTTCCATAATAGCTAATGGACTATCCTGGCCATTCTCTATCAGGCAGATCCTCTCCCCTACTGACACTATATCCCTGCTAGCCACATCCAATATTATTGGAATCGTCCATGGTATCCCCGTGGCCAATCGGTCATTGTTGATTATATTGTGAAAATCTGTTGATCCGACAAACCCCTCCAGGGGACTAAACACGCCGCGGGCAATGTTTTTCACTTCTATCGCTACATCAGAATTGATCCCCAGTCTCTGTAACACTTGTGCTTCTTCCAGGGCCTCATGTAAGGCTTCTCCCTGTAGCACCTTATGGATTAGTTTCCCTCCGTGTGGTCTAATCATCTAACCAATCATGCTTGGTATTCTTGTCTGGCCCGGGGCCCTTCGAGATTACAAATATCCTAATGTCCGCAGATGCTCTTTTACTTTCGCAATGTCCTCTTCCGAATACACTTCTGCCGCTGCCCTGCCCTGTGCACTCACTATATCTCTGAGTACATACACAACAAAATCAGTCACCGAGTTATAGCCCGCTCCCTCAATAAGTTTGCCGATCTTCTCATATAACGGCCGCGGGATCTTAATAGTAACCTTTTTGCGTTGGTGTTCTTTCATTTTAGTAGACACTCCTATAGCACTACTATAAGAGTGTAGCACATTTCCTCAATATTGTCAAGCTCCATCCGCAACGAGATAGTTTCACCGCAGAATTACTACCCTGAGGCATGAATGACCGAGGTTGTCTGAATCACTTCGTCAAGGCCTGTCGGATCACATGCAAAGTCTTCTCCGCCGTTGCCCCCCAGTTAAAGCGTTGTGCCTGGGCAAACCCTTTGTTTTTCAACCGGTCTCGCAGGCGCTCATCGCTGATGATTTTCGTCAAGGCCTGTTCAAACTCCGCTCGGTTGCGCGGGTCAAATAACAGCGCCGCTTCCCCAGCCACTTCAGGTAAGGCGGTAAGATTGCTACACGCTACAGGACATCCACACTGCATCGCTTCTAACACCGTCATGCCAAATCCCTCAAATAGTGAAGGCAATGCGAATGCGGTTGCTCCGCTGTAGAGGGCTGACAAATCATTATCCTCTATGTGTCCCAACACCCGTATTGCTCCCGGGTATCGGCCGCGCTTGATGGCTGCCTGCAGTATGGAGGAAGCCGACCCATCCCGCCCCACTATTACCAGTTCGCCTGGCCACTTCTCCCCTATGCCCTTGTCATAAAGCTCGACCAGCATAGCCAGGTTCTTATGTCGGTGGTTTGTGCCGACGCACAGCAGGTATTCACCCTCTATATTGTACTTTTTCTTGGTCTGAGCAATTGTTTGTGGAAGTGCTGGTCGAAACTGCGAGCCTGCTGCCAGTCGTACGACTCGCGTCTTTGTACGACCCACATTAAGAAACCCAACTACATCTTGGCGAGTATATTCCGAACTGGCAACTATAGTCTCCGCTATTTGTGCGCAACGGGGAAGCGTTCCCGTCAGGAATTTGCGCTTGCACCACGAGAAATTCTCAGCATAGTGAAACACCTGCAGGTCGTGGACGACTTGTACAGCAGGCGCCTTTAACTTCGGCGGCACTAACCCTCCCAGACACAGCATCACGTCTATACCTTCAGTCTGGGCCCGTCCTACCAGTCCCGTCTGCTCCCATAAGACGCGCAACGGCCGCCAACGGTTGAATATTGGGCACACCACTTCGCGGAAATTCTGCGCGACCAATTTCAGGCGCCCAGATGCCTCTTTACTCACAAAAATGATATATTCATTGCTACTATCAATCTCTTGCAACGCTGCTACCAGTTCCCGCAGATATCTATCCACCCCCGCTTGACACCCAGGCCGCCACGATAGGGCATCAATACCAATCCTCATCATAGCCTCCTATTTTATAGTTACCGACATAACGAGATAGAGCAGTACCTACTTACCTGCTGTGCCACTGCTGCCAGGTGAACATTGTTCCAGATTAAGGCTTCTATAGGAATACTTTCTACGGCGGAGGTGTTGCAACCAGGCAGAAACTCTGCGAGTAGGAATACCCGGCCTAAAAATTCCGACGCTGTGGCAGGCAGTCGTAGCGCAGACAGAAAGTCAGTCGTCGACACCCACGGTCAACCCCACAAAATCAAATTGCAGATCCAGCACCGTCAACTCTTGCCGCTTGAGTTGGTTTGCCAACTCCTTGGCGTGATGTAGCGATTTAGCCAAGAATAGCAAGCAGCCGCCGCCGCCCGCCCCACACGGCTTGCCCCCGATAATCATAGGCTGAGCCAACTCAAATAACTGTTCTATCTGCTCATTGCTGGTGGACTCATCCAACTTCTTCATGCAACTAAACTGGGTAGTGAGCAGCTCGCCGAAGTGTTGAATATCCCACGTTTCCAGACACTCCTTGGCTTCATAGGCAGTGTCTCTGAGCGTGAACAGTGCCCGCACCGTTTCCTCTTTACCTGCTCGGAAATTGCCCCAGACATTCTTGTGAATGTTAGAAGAGAACCGTGACTTCCCAGTGTAACACAATACCATAAGGTCCTGAAGCTGCTGCACATTATCATCTGCAATTTCCACCGGCTGCCGACGCACTTCTTCAGCATCAAATTCAAATAGATTGATCCCGCCGACTGCCGAGGCATATTGATCTTGCTTCCCCCCGATGATTCCTAACACTTGTTCAATGTCATAAGCCAATGCGGCAATATGCATCTTCTCCTCCATGGTCTCCGCCGGTGTCCGCCGGACCAAAGATAGCCACACCACATTCAAGGCTGCGGAGGTCCCCAGCCCACTACCCGCAGGGATAGCGCTTTTGTAGCGGACTCTTAGCCCAGACTCCGGGGTTACACGATACTTCCCGCTAGGACCAGATACTATCTTGTCGGGCTGATATCCTTCCTCCTCGTACGCATCCAACTCCCCATTAACGTATAATTGTATCCCGGCATTCAGGGTTGCCCCGGTGAATGGATCGGAGAAATACGGCACATCTGTCCAGGCACCGGCAAAGTCAACTCGCACTGGCGCACGGCTCGTAATCAGCACTTGCATCGCCCTTTTGTGTTCATCTACACGCCGGTAGTACTTTGGGGCTTTCTCGCCGCACCACAAGCCTGCCCCATCCACAGAAAACACTGGCCACTCCTATAAGCATTAAGTACACTACTAATAGGCCAAGGTGGCCGCCCATTAGCCCGCCGCGGAAAATAATCATAAAGAACGCAAAGAAAAATGAGTACGTAAGTAATACTCCTTCGTGGTCAGGGTAGCGCTGGCGATAAGTATAGGCCACTCGGTATATTAATCCCAGCAAAACGCCCTCAAGCAATACGCCCCCCCACCCGAAATTCAGATATCCTTCTCCGGCGGGTGGTAGACTCATAGAAGTGTTGCGATTCGGGCGCAAGACTCGATTAAAAAGGTTACGCTGGGGTTTGTCAGAGTATATCGCTCGGGGCACTATCATTACCAACGCATCCCAATATCCTCCTCCCCATTGATAATCCAACTTCTTGGGCATCTCTTCCAGAAGCAACATAAGCGCATCAAATGAGGTTAAATTGCGCACAAAGAACCAACTACCTATTCTGGCATACGCTGCAGGGCGAACTTGCACCGCCAGTTGTGGCACCATCCGTAGCCTAGGCAAGCCTAACCCCACAAATACCATCAGCACTACTATGGCTATTACTACAAGTTGCTTAAGATTCAAGCGTTGACAGTAATAATGATAGACGGCTACCCCCATTAATATCGGCACTATCAAGGCGCTACGCTGCCCGTGCATTGCCAGCATCGGCACCACGCTGGCCCCTATCCCAAACATAGCGAGACGGCTGAATCTTCCCCTCAAATACTGCAGCCAGGCCAGGACTAAGGCTACGGATAGCGCCGCGGCGCTTATTGCCGCCCAAATACCTTGCCCGGCCCCCACGCCTTGGCCATACTCACTCAGTCGCGCTTGCACTCCCCCACTGCCGTATATCAATAGAGTCCAACAGCTTGCCCCTACTACCCACAACGCTCCAACAGCCGCAACCACTCTTGCCTTTCTCCACCCGCTGGGCGCTCGTGGCAGCCAGCCAGCAATAATCTCTGCTCCGTGTAATGCATATCCCCAGACAAATCCCGCTATGCTCAATAACACTAACCCCATTGCTTCTTCCAGGTGCTGTGTCCTTATTTGCCCTATCGGCAGCACTCCTAGTGCAATACTACCAGGCCGCACCAAATAATATAACACTACGCCGGCCCAGAATATTACAGGGGGCGCTAACCAGTCCCGCCTCAGGCCCTTCCTCGCTATAACCAACCACCATATGACTATTACTGCCAAACTTCCTATTAGGACCAGAGCAGTGCTCGCACGGGTTCTTTCCACTGTCCCAATACTCAGCCCCACCACTGCTCCTACTATAGCGGCAGCAGGCAGTTTAGAGTTGCACTTGCCTGTTATTGCGGTTCTATCGTCCGCCATCAATGTTTAGTCTAATTGTTCCCCGCTGGCTGAGATACATTGCTGTCTAATTCATGGTTGTCTGGTAATGGCTGACTCATTGCCCACAAAACACCTACTACCATTCCCACAAACGCTGCCAATAGGATATTAATGCCCACCCGGGGCGTGCTTGCGCCTTCTGGCGCTACTGCCGTATCCAGTATGTGCACGCGAGGCTCATCGCCCTCCTCGGCAATCCGAGATTTCTCATATTCTTTGGTTATCGCCTCATACATTGCTTCTCTGACCTTAACCTCGCGTAGCAACCGTCCGTATTCCATGGCTTGGACTGACAGCCCCATCATGTCTTTTTCGGTCTCGTCAATAACCCGTTTGAGCCCTGCTATCTTGGCTGCGACCGCTTCTTTTCTTATCTGTAAGGGTAACAACTTCTCCAATATCTTATCAACCGCTGGATTGTGGCTTTCCACCTGTCGAGCTATCAGCATCTGCTGCCGCAGTTGCTCAGCTAATGCTTGCCTGGTCGTCCGGATTTGATGCTGGATATCCTCGACTTCTGGATGAAATTTAGTCTCGCCCTTTATTTCTGTTGCTACAGATAGGTCTGCCTGTAGTTGCACCAACTGTCGGCGTAAGTCAAGTATTAAGGGGTTGGCCTCCTGCTCCCGAGAGGTAATCTGCATCTGCGGCTGCTGAGCAAGCAACTGCTCCGCTTTTGCAATCTCGTGGCGTACTGTTCGCAATTCCAACTCAGCTTGCTCCTGCTGTTGTTGGAGGTTGACTATGCTTTGAGTGGCCAACTTGCCAGCTTCGTCTGCGTTAATCAGCCTGTTCTCGCTTTCCCAGGTTTGCAGTGCTTGCTCTGCATTTCCAAGTTGAACGCGGCTTTCGGCTACTTTGTCCTCAAGGAAGACCCGCTTGCGTTTCGCAGCTGACAAGTGAAGGCTCCCTAATTTGCCTTGCAGAGCATCAATATAACCATTGGCTAAAGTGGCGGCCAGTTGCCGGACTCCGTCGTTCCTCCCTCCTCTGGCGAACATTTTGGGGTGCCCAGATAACTTTACCGTGATCTCCACCACGTTGGGTTTTTGCACCTCAATGTTGGTTCGCTCCGCCAATGCTTCTATGGCGCGCTCTCCACTATCCACTCCCAATATACCCTGAAGGTCGTATTCTTTGACCAGCCTCTCCCCCACCGTACGGCTACTCAGTATTGCCTTGCACAACTCAACCTCAGGTTTGATCACAGTCCAGCCCCGTTCTATGTTCAACTCCTGAAATAATCCTTCAAGCTCTCCAGCCGCGGTCAGCTCTCCTGTGGCTATGAGGCTGCTTCGGGCGGTATATACTTGGCCCGTCACCATAACACCGCACAGCCCTGCTACTACTGCCGCCGCTACGCTTATAGTTCCTATCACGCGCCAATGCAAAAGAACGTGGCGGATGTATTGTATTATGGTGATCTCATTGTCTCGTATAGAGCTATTCATCAGTACAACTATGCACAGACTTACCTGGCAAATGCTCCATAAATCTAATAGCCTTGCCATTTTGTCATTAGAAGATTAGCAGTGCAGTCACAAGTCCTGCCAAAGACCGTAACAGTCGCTCATATCCAGTGCCTGATTGCACTGTTCGAATCACAAAATCAGAGGGGATAACGATGACGTCGCCTGGATACACCTCGCTAACCGTGTCTGCTGGAACTACGCGCGTGTTTGCCCGGATGACAACCATCCGGGCGAGATTAGCATCCTCAGCAACACCGCCAGATAGTTCCACATACTTAAGCGGTGAATGTGGACCTTCATAGGGTATTGCTCCTGAGCGAACCACCGCCCCTACCACTCCCACCGTGTGGCTGGGCCGAGGAACCACTATACAGTCACCATCCATTAGCGCTATATCCCCTTCTCTACCATGGGATTCAACGAGTAATTTGCCATCAATCGGTATGGCCTCAGCCCATATGCTCTCGTTCAGCAACCGGGGTGGGATCACTACGGTTGCTCCGCCCTCAACCGAAAATATGTTTGTCAGTGCTCTACTTATCCGGGTTTCTACTACACCGGTACGCTTATCTTTTTCCAGTATTTGCTCCCGGCGCTCGCGGTTAAACGTGCGTAGTACTTGCTGTATTTGTGCGCTCGCGCTGTACTCTTGGCTCACAGGAAAGAATTTATCCCGCGAGCGATACACAATAATGCCACGGGGGTTGGCGGTCTCCAGTAGCCCTTCGGTCTTCTGAAGTAGTGCCCACAGCGATGCGTCGCGCCTTGGGATCGGATAGGCGCCAGGATTCTTCACTTCTCCCTCGACAATTACCACCGGCGGATGTCTAACGAACTGACCAGACCCCTGAACTGCTATATGGTCATCGTCGTGGAGAAGCAAATCAGGGACCACAGAAAAGTGGGTGCTATCCGGTTGTGTTTGCAGGCGGAGCTGTGTTGTTCTAACCTCCCCTTCCGTGTGGCCACTAACACACTGCAGAGAAGGCCCGGCACCTGGAGCCACGCCCCCCGCAGCCAGGATCAGGTCACTGACACACATCTCTTCGTAGCGCCTATAGGTTCCTGGATTGTTAACAAATCCAGAAATGCGCACCTGACTGGGCGCGGTTACTGCGTCAGCCACAAAAATTTCTAATATATCCCCCTGGTGCAGCGTTATATCTGATTCTGAATCTTCTTGCATCGCATCGCTTAACGCAACAGGCACTATATACTGTCTGTTAGTTGCTCCTCGGCGCAAAGCTCTGGCTTGCAATCCATAGGCTTCAGGCAATAGCCCGCCCGCCTGCAGTAGGAGGTCGCTAACTTTCATGCCACTGGCCCATTCATAGCAGCCAGGACGTACTACTGGTCCCCGGATCACCACTTGGGCTGGAGCTTCTACTTCGCTCTGTGAATAGATTATTATTTTGTCGTGCGGCTGAACTACCAAGTCCTCTTCCTCGTCTTTGGCAATGGCTCGGTCCACTTGGAAGTAGCTAACTTGGTAGTGAAGTTGGTCGTCTTGGCGCAGTAGTTTGCCACGATTAGTATGCGCTGTCTGACTCAAGCCCCCAGCCTCTTTCAGCAGATCACTTATGCGATCGCCGTCCTCGCAGGCGTACACACCGGCCCGTTTGACTGCACCGCTTACTTCTACTGTATTCACCGGCGCTTGTGGCGATTGCAATGCTTCCACCAGGTCACCGCCGGAAAGATATATTGTACTTGGGCTCTGGCCCGTTTCGCTGATATTGGCAGATAGCAATTGTGGGCCTTGCGGGGTATTGCGCCAGATCTGGACCACCGCTGCATCCGCAGTCGGGTTAAGTCCTCCAGCCATCCGCAGAAGGTCGCTTAGTGTCTCATGAGCGAGTAACTCATAGCGTGCTGGCCGCAACACCTCTCCAGTAATAGCAACTTCTGATCGAACCGCTGGTACAAATAGAGTGTCTCCTGTTTCTATGTTTATATTGCTTAGGTAGCGCTCACCCAACAAGTAATCATATAGGTCTATACTCCGCCGGGCGCCGCTGGTATGTTTGAGTATCTGCACCCGGCGGAGAGAACCAATCTCAGAAGGTCCTCCAGCAACATAGAGCAGCGTAAACACCGTGGCACTGCCGGGGAGTGTATATCTGCCCGGCCATTCTACTTCACCGGTGACATATATCTCGACGCTGCGTAGTCTGGTTAGTGTCACGGCGACGCGGGCCTGCCTATATATCCTCCTATATTCTCCGGTAATCAACTTCGTCGCCTCGCTGAGGGTTCGCCCGGCAACTATTATATCTCCCAAAAACGGTAGGTACACGGCGCCATTGTTATTCACTGTGACATCCTGGCTGACATGCTCTCGGGTGTCATGCCAACAGCGCACAGATAGTATGTCCCCTGTCCCTAGTAAATACCCAGGCGGAGTGGGTGGTGTATCTATTGCTTCTTGTCCCGTAGGGGTTGTCGCCGCCAAGTCTGCATACTTATGGAAGACGCGGCGGCCAAACCTAGGTAGTTGTGCAAATCGTTGTGCTATACTGCGCGATTGGGCTGTATCCTCAGTTAGCGCTTTGCGATCGTCATTATTTAGCGGTTTATCTGAGACATCTGGTCGCGCTGGAGCGGTTGAATCCTTAGGGGCATAGTGATTAACCTCATCGGTGGCCAGTGCGGGCGGTTTCTGTATTTCTGGAGAGGCTTCCAGGTCGACTGAACCTATATCCCGCACACTGCCACCTGGAACTATCCTTTGAGCAGTAAGTAAGCCCGGGGTATGTAGCAATAACAGAAGGATGACTATAGGGGGATGCCGGAGTGAAAGCATTGGTCACACCGCTATCATTCAGTGTTGATGGACATTGGAATAAAGCTATTTTTGATATTTCGTTACGATAAAGTATTTCTCCTTTATAGCGCTCGGGAACAGTTTATGTGATGAGTTATAGTCAGGTGGTCTTAGACTTCATTTTACTATAGAGTAGAATTATACAACAACACTTATGTACAAGTTAATGAATAGCTCCTTGTACCATGTGACTGGGAAATGGAGGGCGCTTGTTGTTGTAATATAAACAAGTCATTACATATATCCCGCACTCCAGACAGGCGGCAGGGCGGGGAGAGTTGGGCAGTGACTGGGGTCGTTAGTCGGTATTACTTGACTCAAAGGACGGTAGATAGTAGGGAGTTGCCAAGGGGTAGAGACGGTATTTTTTAAGTGATTAGTCGGCAATTACTTGGGTCACAGGTCGTGATTGCATGAGTTAGGAGATGGTCCTTGAGGGAGTATTGAGGTATGAGCTCAGCGGCGAAGGTGAAGTGGTGCCAGTACCTACTCTGTATAAATACGTTGATGGGCGGGGTTAGTGGGGCGACCGCCATAAGCCCAACTAATCTCAGAAACGAGCGATACTGGCAGGAATAAATGGTCTTACCAGCAACTAACCTTGCGTGTCTATAAAACCTAATGGCGCAGCACGCCAGGATTAAGGGCCTTGATAGGGAACCAGGGGTGGGTGTAGTGTTCCATATTGGCCCCAAGGAACATACTTAGCGTGGCCGTCTAGGAAGACCACATTACTGCCCTCAAAGTGGGCAAACCCATAGTCGCCGACGTTGTTAGAGGCGCTCCCGGGCAATCCATTGTCGATCATCAATGCTTGCTTACTAGGAGCCTTGCCCAGTATATCCGCGGCGGCCGTGAAGTCTGGGCAGAGCGGGTCCTGCTCGTACGGGTTGTTAACCCACCACGTATCCCACTGAGTACAGAAACTATAGCTGACTTCGCCGGCGATAGCGCGGTCATCACTGCCGAATGGATAAACACCCGCCCCCTGCCAAACATCATCAGCGCAAAACCATATTTGGTAGTTTTTGATATAGGGATGCAAGGCGGCTACTGTTATGGCTATATTGGTCTTTAGAAGAGCAGGATCAGGAGCGCCTGGCGTGTTCCAACCATAGCACCAGTTAAAATAACTGGAAGCGCCGGGGGGTAGGATATCATCCCACTCGCTAGCGTACATATGAAACGACGTGCCGATCTGTTTGAGGTCAGACAGACAACTGGTCTGGTGCGCCTTGGAACGGGCGCGAGCGAACACGGGGAAAAGTATTGCGGCGAGGATGGCAATAATAGCGATAACTACGAGCAACTCAATCAAGGTAAAACCGAGTTGGCTATGGCTATTGCTACGAAGCATCGGCAATCGTCCTTTCTTAGGGTTATACCCACTATACTAATACGTTACACCGGTTATTGTTAGAGATTGAAGAAATTATAGAATATAGGCTACTACTTACTATGAAAAAGCCAGGCAGACTCAAGCCCGGCCCTTGGCGTACTTAAATGTGTGGGTGAAGAAAATCACATATGGCGACGCCGACGCGCAACCCCCGCGAGTCCCATCAGGCCAAGGCTCAGGAGTGTGAGAGTGGTTGGCTCGGGAGTGATGGCTGCATAGTCTTTGGTCTGTGTGAAGTAGGTCGCGCCTCCAAAGCTGAGCATTTTGGTGGAGGGGGCCCCGCTATGGCTGGGCGGATCGTACAGTAATGGCCCAGGATGGTTAACCAGGTCCATCATGTGAGGGTCGTTTACAGTGGTATCATGAGCATCTGAGTAGTAGAATTTCCCAGATAGGCCGCTGCCGCTTCGCGTCCATTGAAGGTATTTGAGGTTTATAGTCCCATTTTCGGGATCGTCCCAGTCTTCGCCGACCAACGAAGATGGATTCGTCCAACCCATGTCATTGGTGATGCTCGTTATGTAGTTAATATCCATATTGGGGTCAAGGTACACGCGGAAGAAGTAGCGAGTAGTATTGGTAAAGGTGACATCGTAAGTCCACTTTTCGGCGACTGCATCATAGCTGGATGTAACAGTATCGGCCATAGCTACAGTTGTCACGAGGACGAGAAGGCAAATGAATACTGTTATTCTTAACACCATCAATGCTCTCTCCCGTGCATAGCTTTGGGAGCCATTGCTACTACATACCCTATACAACATATTGTACTATAGCATAATTGAAGTTTGAAGTCAAGGGCCTTGACAATAGCTCTGTAACAATTTACTAATTTGTAATCATACCCGGCGGGAAATTATTTGTCGCCGTGCCGGATATATTCATACAGCACGGCCAGATAAATAGATGAGAAGGACGAGCGCAAGGCAAATGTGTATGCATCTGCCAACAAGAAGGTGATTATTAGGGAGGTCATACGCGACTGGGAAAGAATATATTGATTATGATGAATTAATGAGAAGAAGGGAAGCCCTATTAAAGGAGGGGCAGTTGTGCCTATAACCACTGGACAGATTACTATTCAAAGTTTTCGCACAATATTTAGGGATCTAGTTCACCAGAAGGAAATGGCGGGCATCAAGGCAATTCAAAATAACCCGCATGATCTACCGGGGCGAGCCCAAAGCTATGGAATACAGTACAAGAATGGAAGTTGGGGCTGGGGATCAAATATTTGGCATAGGAGTGAGGCAAACACGGAGGTAGTGGGTAGCGAACACGAACTTAAGGCGTACCATCGGCACTTAATGCTGCGGGTACTAGAGCATATCCAGGGCCGGCCGCTGATTCAAATCGATGCCAATCTGGGTAGCCCCGGCTCGATAGCCGAGATGCACTGCCGGCTTTATTGCGATCCGCAATATCCAGATATAGCCTATAGATGGAAACAGTTGTGTTTCCCAGCGGATCCCGAGGAGGAGCCAGATGCAGAACTGTTTTTTGTACCCCAATATCTGGGAAATCCGCCAATTCCCGGCAAGCCAGAAAGCATGTTACAAGTTATTCGATTCCCTAACCATAACTATACCATCTGTACGGCTACTTCATACCAAGGTGAGACCAAAAAGGCGTTCTTGTCCCACTGGATACTGCACTGCTATAAATGTGGTGGTACCGGCGAACACGCGGCGTTGCGAGAGTTTACGGTGAAAATGGCAGACGGGACGGAAAAGCGGGTAGTAATGGGAGTATGGGGGCTGACCGGCAGCGGCAAGTCCACCCACGGGCTATACATAGTCAATGAGCACACCGCTCCAATATTTAAGGACAGATTCGGCATAGATTTGTCCGATATCATCTATGACCAGGCCATTAAGAACGATGATGTCACGGGCTGGTTTGAGGATAAAGTGGTAGGGCCAGAGCGAGGAGCATGGACTAAGACTGAAGGAGTAGGCCGGCACCAACAGGCTATTTACCGGGCAGGGATGAGTTCGCATGCCTTGCACGAGAATACCGAGTGGGACAAGGATGGCGAGGTGAGTTTTGAAGGCAAACGGTTTCAGTATCAGGGTCGGCTAAATCAGAATGCGCGTACCGTTTTGAGACTTGAGGATACAGGGTATTTTGATGGAAGCGTTGATTCTACTGCTCCGCCCAATGCTATGGTGTTCATCAGCCCTGGCTATACCAGCGATTATGCGTGGCTGAAAATCAATGACATTGACTTTGCGGCAAAGGTCCTAGCCGACGGCCGTACGGTAGGCCATCCGGCGCAAAGCCAAAAGGGTGTGGGCGAAACTAAATATTCCAGCCGTTACTGTCTACCCTTTACTATGGGAGTGGGCAGTGCTGACCATGTTCATCGGCTCCGAGGGTTCATGGAAAAGCGCCAGAAGGTAGGTACGCCTATTGAAGTGTATCAGATAAACACCACTGGTAAGATAGGCGCGGAATATGAGTCGGGGGCAATAATATTAGAAGGGGAAGAGTATTCGCTACCAAAGGCCATATTCAAGCGAAAACACGGCAAAAAGCAACCGGTTGGCGGCACGGACCCGGCCATTGAGGAGACTGAACTTTTCCTCATTCAGGCGGTGCGTGGTGCGGTGGAATATGCTCCTCATCCCCTGTGGGGCGAGAAGGTACTGGTGCCCACGCATGTGCCTGGCATCACCCGAGAACGCCTGGCACAGTTCAATCCCTTTACCTACCGAACGAATCAGGAGATGGAGGCACTTCTCGAGGCGCAGGTATCCTTGAGCAAATACTACCTCAATCAGCAATGCCCTGGTCTGGCCAGAGAGATATACTATGCGATGGACCTCTAGCAGGTCGGTGCATCCGCAATGGGTTGTCGTTAGGGCCTGTGAGCCGCTCCCTACCTTGGCAGTCGACTATACTTGGTACACCTCCTCCCTCTCCCCTGCTCCAGTATCGGAGCATAGTGCGAATCGCAGTTGCTTCAATAACCCCGGCGACTAAGCATGCTATGTCGGGAGGATTCATTGCTGTATCTCGCGGGGGG
>JALGUR010000100.1 GCA_029820565.1 Candidatus Zipacnadia bacterium | reverse complement strand
GTACAGCCGTATGTCGCCTTCGTACCGCCCCGGCTCAGCCTCCCGCGGTACCTTGACCGTCACCCACAGCGAACGGGTCTCACCAGCCGGACAGGTGAAGGGTCGGAATCGCAGTAATGGGTCCGGCCAGAGCCCAGGACGCTTGATACCGCGCCAGCTATTCTCGCCCTCTTTGATCTCTACGTACGCGACCAGACGAACGGTGATATTGCCGTTGCTTATTCGAGCCGCGCCGCGACGGAGGTCGCTCACCTCGACACGCTGGATGTCCAGAGGTTCGTCGCCTGCGACAACCACCACCTGAGCGCTCTCGGACTCTCCCCGTGCGGCGCGGAGAGTAAGCTGCGACGCGAGGTCGCCGGCCGCCGGGGGCGTCTCCGGGAAGAAGTTGACCAATGATGAAGCGGCTCCTATCATCCGGCCCGCTCCGAGCACGCGGGCGGGCGACAGCGCCAGGGCGAAGAAGGACAAGACAAGGAGACCGCAAACGTTTGCTGGAAACGAAGATCGCATTCGGCACATAGTACGGCCCTTCTTCCCAGGATTTCCTACGTCAAATTTGGGAGTCCCTGTTTGTTGCTGATTACTCAACGGAGATTTCTACCCACGTTATATTGACATCCTGCTCGGCGCTTGCCTCAATCAGGTTGTAGCCATCGCTAAGGGCGTGCGGAGGCACGTCATAGACATGTCGTCGGCTCGGCGCAGCTCCGCCGCGATGGGCCACCTTGATGTGTTCGGCCTCGGCGAGGCCTGACCAGGGGCAGGGGATGCCGTTGAGCCGTACGTCCAGCGGCTGATTGTGGTCTGGCACCACCAGCTCGATCCGTACGCTCCGTTGCGCCGCCGGCTTCGGGCCGATGTGCAGGCGAAACACACCGTGGGTACCGGTGTAAGGCAGCGACTTGTCGCTGCCCGGCTCACCGGCCGCCCACGGGCTCGTGATCGTCAACGGATGGCGTCGTGGCCCAGCGCGAAGCGCAGCATAGGAGCCCGCGTCCCGCAGCAACCGGCCGTAGTCCTGGCGGGGCCAGTACTGATACGGACCCGTGAACAGATTGAAGAAATAGACTGCATCTGCCCCGCGATGCCACCCGCTCACCAGCACCCCGCGCATCTCCTCGTGCGTCATCGTCCGCCGCCCGCTGGCGCCTGAATTGATCCCGTCTTCCAGGCTCAACCCAACAGTTGCGTCCGTGCCTATGAGCAGGCCTTTCCACGTTTCGATCGGTATGTCACTATTGACTGAGTGCCAGAATGGGGAGGCCACGATGAGGTCAACCAGTCCGGCCTTCGCCCAGGAGATCGCATCCAATCCGTGCCTGCGGGCGATCCACGGAGTTGCCGGCACGCGCACGGCAAGCTCGACGGGGTGGCCCAATCGCTCTGCCGCCCCTCGTGTCGCTGCCCGGGCCTGCTTCACAAAGTCCGTCATCAGTTTCGCGCCGTCGTGCTCATGTCCGGGGCGGAAATAGAGCCAGAAACGCAGGTAGTCCAGTTCCAGACCGTCCAGATCGTAGCGACTACAGACTTCCCGGACGAGCTTCATATAGTGCTCCCGCACCTCCGGCTGCTCGTAGTCCAGACCATAAGGCAGGCGCCATTCCGGATGAGACTTCCAGAACGTACTATGGCCCGGGTGATCGGGCAGACCGGGGTTGTGGCCGTCATTCATCCGCAGCGATATCCACGCCTTCAGGTGATTTCGCCGCGCAGCATCAATCATGCGCTTCGGGTAGTCGCAGCCCTGCTCGTGAAGCGCCAGCACGTTCTTGCACAATGCCGTCTCAAACCTCCGTTTCGGGTCAAGTCCGGCGAAAAACGGCTGGTCGTCACCGGCGTTCGGATCGTAGCCGTCCCAATCCGATTCCCAAACATCGCTGCGGTAGTTGGTGCGCTGAGCATTGACGTTGATGAACAGGTCAGTGATTCCCACAGCGGCGTGGGCGTCCACGAACCAGTCGATCGTCTCAGGCACAATCGGACCGAATGTGCCCACGAAGAACTGACTGCAGTCCAGGTTGTAGATGACCCGCCCTGGCGGCGCGCTTTCCTTGTTCAACTTTGTTGCCCCCTCGCTAACATCGGCCTGCCTTTGACCTGCCAACGGCTGGTCGTCAGCCCCTCCTATGGACAGCACGACCAGTACGCCCACCATCGCCCATATTGAGGAAGAGAATTCCGACATTTCATTCACCTCGCCTTTCCGAAGATTGGAGAAATTACAAAACTCTCAGGATTAGTACATGTTCCCGGAGCCTGAGGTCTTTTCAGTTGCCACTTCCAGGGCTCATTAGCACTGTACGCCCGCCGCCCCCTCGGAAGATTTGTCAACCGACATTTCTCATACGCTTTCTTACTATCTTCAAGATTCTCTGTTCACTGCACTGATTCCTCCCGATGCGGATCATTTAGCTATCAAGACCCGGTTTTGGGCGATAGCAGACACAGTCCCGCCTGGCTAATGACCTCTCTACCTTAGCCAGTGGCAACCCAAAGAGGATAGGCCGGCGGCTAAAGAACAAACTGCTGGGCCGGCGGATAGCGGCTGCGCTGTGAACACTGGGTCTTGCTATTTAGGAACTTTAGAACCCTTTGGAGGACTTCTGATCAGTACAAGACCCTTTTATACCATATTGCATTGCCCATCCCTTCAACTGGTCGAGCAAGTCGGTCACAAAGATCTTGGCCGGTGCCCATCGGATGGCGGCCTGATTTGCATGCTGTCTTGCGTGGAGCTGTACTTAGTGAGGCTCTGCCGCATGTCCGTGCTGGCGTCGCAGTGCTTCAGCGCGGCGCCTGCCATCATCCAGTGCCTGCCGGTACGCGTCCGGTACGAACTTGACCCCGGCGGGTTGGGGTATATCCGCGGGTATACGCTTATCCTCCAAGTCAAGGAGCCATGTGGGCCTCTCGCTGTATATCCAGACCAGACCGTCGCCGGCCGCCAGCGCGTTGCCCAGCACGAGGGCCAACCTCCCGGGAGTCCAGTAATTTCTTTGCGGGCTCGAGGGATCCCAACGTTGATCGCGGTCGAGGTAAATCGCGAAGCCCACGCGGACCTTTCGGCGGAACAGGTCCGGAACGTCACTCAGCTTGATGCCGTCTTCCCTGACCCCGCGCGCCTTGGCTGCGAAATCGGGCAGGGCATTGACCCAGTAGGTGGTCTCCACGCCGTCGATGACGACCGTACGGTCGTCTGACGCCTCAAGCAGGCCGTCCAGGAACGCCGGAAGCAGGCCATAGTCGATCTCATGCAGCGTGTCTTTCCGATTGAGACCCTCGCGGTCGCGGGCGGCACGACGCATCACGGTATCCCAAGCATGGAGCAGGAGGATCCTCACGTCCGGATACGCCTCGTTGATGGCACTCACGAACTCCCGTCCGCGCTGTCGAACCTTGGTGGTTACCTCATCGTAACTTCTACCGTTATACAACGGGTCCTCGCGCAGCTTCGGCCAGCCCCAGATCGCGCAGCCGTACATCTCCGGGTCAAACAGAATCCCCTCACATCCGCCTTCCCTGGCCACGGTCGCTATGAGCTTCGCGTTTTCCGCGATGTTCGCCCACCAGACGTCGTCGAACCAGTCCATCGTACGTACGTCCGTCAGGTGCGAGACCATGACCACGTAGTTGCTCCGGAATCGATGGAACGCGGTCGTCTCGAGGTCGTCAATTGCCGGGTCGATCAGGTCCCGGGTGAACCGCCGATCGTAAAGCTGGTGTTTGCTGAAGACCTTCCAGCCCAGATTATCGCGATCCGTGTTGCTCCAGACCGAGCCGTCGGGCAGGCGGGGGTGGCCCACCTGGACCGCCACCCCATCGAACGGGGTCTTTTCCATCTCCGCCACATTATCATGCAGGTACTTCGTGTCCGGCGTGGACCAGCTGTACGACAACACGGTGAACCGATAATCGTTGACGGGCTCAGGCTGCGACAAGCTCACGGGTGAAGGAGGATCGGCGGGCTTCACGCTCACGTGATCGATGAAGGCCCCCTGGGACACGGCCACTGCGACGTAAGCAGGATCAAAGCCTTCGTAGGCCACCACGTGTCGGTTGCCCGGCCACTTGTCTACGGCGGCCGTCCAGTCGTGTGTGCCGGAAGGTCTGTACCAAGCACTCGCCAGGTACGTTCCATCATCGCTCGGCCACGCCTGCAGCTTCACGTCGTACCAGGTGTCCAGATCGCGCCTTCCGCGACGATAATTAAGCAGGCTCTGGCCGCAGAACGGGTGGCCGTACGTCACCTGTAGCGCGGCATAGTTCCCGTTATTGTCGCTCCTTTGGATCAGGCGTACACCCAGGTCGTAGTTTGTCACACCTACATGATGATACTGATCGGCGGCCACCTGAGTGGTCGGGCTCAAGGCCACAACCGCGCCGCTCTGCTCGGTCGTCGAGGAAACCCTTATTCTCGCCGTCAGCTCCACCGACTTGCCCGACGCTGACCTGCGCCACATCCCGCCGTACCGGTCTCCGGCGTCTCCGGTCACGGCCCCGGAACCGCGGAACCCGCTCCCTTCCACAATCGCTACCCCGTCGGCTTTCTCCCAGGGGCGGGAGACGGGGCCCGATCGGTCGAAATCATCTGTCCAGGTCTGTGCCGCCGCTGGCGCGGCGACCAGAAATCCAAGCAAAGCAGCCCAAGTGAGCCAGATGCAAATGCGCAACATATCACTACCCCTTTCAGTTAGTGATCCCAGTGTTTCTGACCGGAATTACTGGTATGGTTTATTGCGACTGCCAACATTCTCCGTGTGACGCAGTAATTCCTCTCCTTTTCAGGCATTCATCTGCAAAATGTGAGTCTGGAGCTTTCTTGACGGTCATATTATCTCGAATTAGATACTACGGGGGCTTGTGGGCAGACAGCAGAGACACTGCTCCCTGGGCCCAGCACGGTTGCGCTTCAGCGTTACCCTTAAGTCCACTGTCATCCTGGGGCTGGTGCCAGGGCCCAGATTCGTTCCATAATCTGCTCGAAGAGCTCCTTGGATACTGCCACCTCCGCCATCTGGAAGATTATGTACCGGGCATAGTGAACTACCTTGGCCCCGATCTTGGTTAGCTTAGCTTGTATACTGCGCAGAGACCAGTGTTGCACACTCTGAGGTAGGGCTAAACGCCGCAGGAAGTTGCCCGGTTGTAGGCCAACACAAACAGGGCCAGGCGCACTTGATTGGCCACAAAGCGATGACACGATAGACCCGTCCAGTGCAGGGCGTATTCACCCTCCTTGATCCACGGCCTTAGACGCTCCAGCATTTCTTTCGTTATAACTAACTGGCTGACTGCCACCAATTGACAAACTCCTGTAGACCGTGGTGGAGTGACACCTTTGGCTGCCAGTTCAGGAGTCTGCGCGCTTTGCCTATATCAGCGTGAGTCTGGCGCATATCGCCCGGTTGTTGAGGGAGTTGGTCTATAGTCGCTGGCTTGCCCAGCACTTCTTCTACGGCAGCGATTAGTTCGTTGAGTGTAATGGGATTATCGCTGCCTAAGTTGATGATGTCCCAGTTGATATCGCTGTCTAAAGCAGCCAGTATGCCGCGGACGATGTCGCCGATATAAGTATAGTCCCGGATCGAGGTGCCATCGCCATACTTGGGAATCGGTTGGTCGGCCAGTATGAAACGTACGAATCTATTTATGGCCAAATCAGGGCGCTGACGCGGGCCATATACGGTGAACAGGCGAAGGCACACTACAGGCAGTTCGTACAGGCTGTGATAAGCGTAACAATACGTTTCTGCCGCCACTTTGGAGGCAGCGTAGGGAGAAATTGGCATGGTTACAGGCTGATCTTCGGAAAAGGGAACTTGGGTGGCATCGCCGTAAACTGACGACGACGAGGCAAAACCAAAGCGTTCTATATTGGCCCGACGGGCTGCTTCTAACAAGTTGATCGTACCTTCAATATTGGTGCGAGCGTATCCCAGTGGATCCTCCAAGGAGCGGCGCACTCCCGCCTTGGCGGCCAGATGGACGATGGCCTGAATGCCGTGCGTGGTTACTACTTCCTGCATTAACTGATAATTGCAAATATCGCCTTCTATCATAGTAAACTTAACGCCGGCTTGTTGGCTGGTACTTTCAATTTCTCGGACATTTCGGCGCTTTATGGCTACGTCGTAGTACGGATCGAGGTTGTCTATACCCACTACTGGGGTTCCCCGTCGCAGTAGAGATTCGGCAGTGTGAGAACCGATGAAGCCGGCTGCGCCGGTCACCAGGGCAGGATCAGTTATCATTGGGTCACCTCAATAATTCGCCAGATTGGGCCAAGCAAGACTTTCTCGTATCAGTATATTAAC
>JALGUR010000034.1 GCA_029820565.1 Candidatus Zipacnadia bacterium | reverse complement strand
GTCATCGCCGATATTGCCCGGATTGATGCGCAGTTTGGCCGCGCCGCGTTCGGCAGCGGCTACGGCCAACCGATAATCAAAATGAATATCGGCTATGACAGGTACTGGGCTGGCAGCGGTGATTTGCGCGAAGCTATCCACGACCTCTTGTTTGGGTATGGCGACCCGCACGATATCCGCGCCAGCCGCCGCTACCCCACGGATTTGGGTCAGGGTAGCCTCCACATCGCCAGTGTCGGTTTTGGTCATAGTCTGCACTGACACCGGAGCCCCGCCGCCAATTTGCACCTCCCCGACCATCACGGCGCGGGTAGGCCGGCGCCGTGTAGGTCCGGAGAATTCATTCTCAGCCTTAGTCATCATTCTTGTAGTTCACCGCCGGGTATTTGAGAGGGTTTTGCCATGGCCGATAGTGATACCTACTTCCAAAGGCGCGGGATGACTCGGCCGCTTTGGTTCATGTACCGGCAGTACTCTTCTCCAAAGTGTTCAAACATCATTCGTTCCTCGCGCCGAACCCGCCACAGGTACAGGGGAAGGAAAGACGCCAGCATAGCTAAACCTGCGATCCAGTTCTGGAGTAACAACGCTTGAGCGATTCCCCATAGCCAGTGCGCAGCGTACATCGGATGCCGGATGTGGCGGAATACTCCTTGGGTCACCAGCGAGTGTTCTTCCCTGATTTCGAGGTGTGGCGACCAGTTGTCCCCAAGGTCAGCGTGTGATCTCCAGAGCAAACACAAGGCGGCGGCAAAGACCGCGACGCCGACCCAGCCCGCGCCCGTCAGCAAGTGATAATCCGCGAAGTCTAACCAGGGTGTTAGTATGTAGAAGAGAGGTATGACAATCAGTCCCAAAGAAGCAAGGAACAGCAGTAGTCCATGCAGCGCTGTCTCGTAGCCTTCTGCAATTCTGTTTCGTTTGTGCCGTGTGGTATACAGGGCCCGGATCACCGATCCTATAATCAAGCCAACCAGGAACAGGACTTCGAAGACCGTGTCAAACAAAGGTGTCTCCCTCAGTATTTCCTGGAATGAGGGGACATACCTGCGAAGTTATGTTGTTCATTGTCCGCTGTACCTAAGCCGGAAGAGTGATCCGAGATATTGCCAAGCGAGGGGGTTAGCCATCATGCTTCTCGCAGCATTTATTGCCGCAGTTCTATCCCGGGAACGAAGCCCCTCGTCGGCATTGTATCCATACATCAGCTGCTTCGCAGCTATGGCGTCCCGTATTGAATCAAGTTGGTAACATCTTTGGCGACCAGCCAGGCGAATAGGAGCATAATCACCATAATTCCGGCCAGGCGCACTATGGTCTCCTGGCGGCGGCCTACCCGCCGCCGTAGGATGCCCTCGTAGCCTATCAATATCAAGTGGAAGCCATCAAAGGGCGGCATAGGGAGCAAGTTTATTACCGCGAGGTTAGCGCTTATCACACCCCCCCAAGACAGCACTGCCGCCCAACCGGCTTGGGCCTGAGCGGCGGTCATGGCTATTATGCCGACAGGACCCGCTGGCTCAACAGCTACCGTTCGGCGCACCATGGCGTGGACGGTGTCTATAACCATGATTACTGCGCCCACCGATTGCACTGCTCCATAGGCGAAGCCTTCAACTATCCCGGTAGGCCGTACCTCAGGGGACAGTATCACGCCAATCCGGCCCACCTGGCGGTGAGGAGCCTCCAGTTTGCCCTCGGCAGTTATGGTCTCCAGCCGCTCCCAGGTCGCTTCCGAGCGTACAGTGCGCACTATCTGTTGGCCATTGCGCAATAAGGTCAATTCTATTGCCTTTTCCGGATGGGTTGAGATATAGCGCACAATAGTATTCTGGTCAAGCGGCTCAAAGGTTAGGCCCAATTCTTCACCCGCTATCTTCTCTGCTGCGCTCGGGATTTGGCCCTCTTTAGCAGGCAAGGAGGGCAGATGGAGTATCTGTATGGCCTCACTGATACTATTGGCTTGGGAATTAACCACGGCTACCGGAACGGATGGCCCGCCGGCCGCCCTCAGGGCAGCGGCTAACTCTGTGGGCACACTAATATCACGGTCGCCCACCTTGAGAATCCAGTGGTCTTTGGTGAATCCAGCCTGGTGGGCCAATGAGCCGGAGTGGACGGCGGCAATCTGCAGGCTGTGGACATTTCCGTCAACAGCGACAATCTGGTCGCCGGCCTGGAGGTCAGCGGCCCGCGCGGGTTTGTTTGGTAATGTCCTGCTTATGAAGGTAACATCGCTGTCGGGCACCGGTATGCCGTGAAATACGGCAATAGCCCAGAACAGCACCAGCGCCAGTACCACATTCATAAATACTCCCGCTACGATGGTTGCGGTCTGCATCCAGCGCGGGCGGGTATAGAAGCCGCGCTCCACATTACGCTGGCCCGGCTCCATTCCGGCGATGTCATTTAAGCCGCCAAAGGGAATAGCCCGCAGGGTGTAGCGGGTCTCGCCCCACTTAAACCCGGCTAATACTGGTCCCAACCCGAAGGCGAACTCCCTCACATGCATTCCTGAGAGTTTCGCCGCCACAAAATGGCCCAATTCGTGGGCGTAGATACACAGACCCAGCACTACTACAACCGCGGCTATGCTATTTGCGATACCACCAATCTGTTCAATCATTGCTTCACCTTATTAGTCGTATTGATCCCCCTCCATTTCTTCAACTAACTGACGGGTGTAATCCCGAGCCCAGGTGTCGGCCTGTTTCACATCCTGCAAATAATCTATAGCAAACGGCTCATGGGCCTCTAAGGCCCGTTCTACTAAGAAGGGCAGGTCATTAAAGCCAATTTCTTCCTGCAAGAATAGGTCTACGGCAACTTCGTTGGCTGCGTTCAGGACCGCTGGGTAACTGGCCCCGGCCTTGCCCGCCTCGTAGGCCAAGCGCAGGTTGGGGAATTTTCGCACGTCCGGCTCGGCGAAAGTCAGAGGACCAGCCTCTACCAAGTCCAGACGCGGCAGATCATTGCCCACCCGCTCTGGGTAAAACAGCGCATAGTGGATAGGCAGGCGCATATCGGGGAGCGACATCTGGGCCAACACGCTGCCGTCACAGAACTGCACCAGCGAATGTATTACGCTTTGGTGATGCACTACCACCTCAATCTGGTCAAATTCTACCCCAAATAGCCACTTGAGTTCAAAGACCTCAAAGCCCTTGTTCATCAGGGTGGCCGAATCCACGGTTACTTTGGCCCCCATCTTCCAGGTGGGGTGGTCCAGGGCCTGCTGGGGGGTAACTTCCGATAATTCCTCGGCTTGCAGTTCGGCGAATGGTCCCCCGGAGGCAGTAAGCAGGATTTTTTCAACGTCCTCGCGTCGCTGGCCCTGTAGGCATTGGAAGATGGCCGAAATCTCGCTGTCAATAGGTACAAGGTGGGCTCCGGCCCGGGCTGCGGTAGTGGTAATCAACTCCCCAGCCGCCACCAGCGGCTCCTTGTTAGCCAGCGCCACATCACAGCCGGCTTCTAAAGCAGCCATTACCGGTTGCAGGCCGCCGATGCCCGATATAGCTCCCACCACCAGGTCTGGCTCGGTTACTCTCACCATTTCCGCCAGGCCATCCTCGCCAGCATATACTTGAAGACCAGGTGCCGCGGCCGAAAGTTCCTCCGCCACCCGCTGGTCAGCCAAGCCCACCGTCGGCACGGAAAACTCTTCGGCCTGCTGGTGCAGGCGCTGCCAATTGTGCCCCGCCGCCAGGCCTACCACCTGTAATCGCTGGGGATAAGCCGCCACTATCTGCAGGCTCTGGACCCCAATGGAGCCAGTAGATCCCAAAATGAGTAAGCGCTTGGGTTGCATAATTGAATAGTAAACTGGACCTGGTTTATCGGCCAACGCGGCCGGCGCAGCCGCAACTGAGCCTCGTACTATCTCTTGAGATTAACAGCCGTGTCGGTACTTTGTCAAGCACGCCAGCGGCAGAGTCAGGAAGGTAAATGGCTATCAGACAGTGAATCATAAGTGATGAATGAACTCGGCAAACCTACCCGAAAGTCAATCCGAAGCCTCTGGCGGCCTCAGTCCTGCTGCTAAATGGGGCCTGTGGGGCTGTGGGGGTTGTGCGGTGGTGATGTCAGTAGGCTTACTCATAGGCGGGTTGGCCTTAGCCCAGTATTTGCGCCAGCATTCTGATGCCCTCGAAAAAATGTACCGCCCCGACACTACTCCGGCACTAATGGAGCAGCCCGGCGGCTGGGCGCGGACCCTCACGGCGGAGTACTTCCTTCCTATGTCAGTGGCCTGGTCGCCTGACGGTCAGCGGCTGGCTATGTGCACTATGCCTAATATGGCCATGCGCAAGTTTTTCCGAATGCCGCCGCCGACGATGTTTGACCCCCGCCGACAGGGGGAGGCCGGAGTGAAGTGGGCGTTGCAGGCGATGGGCCACCGCATAGTTATCATTGACGTGGCCACGGGGGCAGGTGAGACTATATATTTGCCCTCTGGAGAAACTGTGCAAATGCCCGACCAAGTATTATGGTTTCCGGATGGCCAGCGGCTGGCAATGGTCACTTCTCCCATGCCCACAAACGATTCGGACACGGAGGGCGCGGCATCCCGGCTATGGACCTTGAATGCTAATGGTAGCAATCTACGCAAGATTGCCGAGAATGCTTGGTTCCCAGTCATCTCGCCAGATGGGCAATGGATTGCCTACCGGCGAGAACGACCAGATCTGGAAGAGCATTCTCTTATGGTAATCCCCGCCGACGGCGGCCCTGAAATCCGCGTCTCCGAGCAGTCAGTGGCTCAAGTGCTTTGGGATAAGACGGGAAAAACCCTCTATTTCCAGCCCCAGGAGGAGCAGTGGCAGCGAGTTCGGCTGCCAGATGGTACACCTGAGCCGGTGGAGATGCGAACGGTGCAGGGAACTAAGCGAACAGTATTGTCAAGTGAACAGTGGGTGGGCGTCCGCAGTTTCCAGTCGGGCGAGACCGAGTATTACCGAATAGTTGCGGCCGACCCTTCCCGGGGACTAACCTATCACCTCAGTCCTCCATTTGAGACGTATGCCCGGCCCTTAGGTATCTGCCTGGGTAGCCGTTACATCCTGATGAATGTTGAGACCTCGCCACATTCGCACGACTACCTGCTGTGGGTATACCGGATGGCAGACGCTAAGTTCTACCAAATTACCGATGACCCTGAATTGGAGGTCTTCTGGGGCCTGGGTTCCAGTTGCATCGCACCGGCAGGCGAGCAGGTTTGTCTGCAATACGAACTGGGTGCACCAGACCCCTGGAAAATGTTCACTATCGGTTTCAGCACACCGGTCATGCTGCTGCGCCTGGATGAGAAGAAGATTCTAAGTCAGCCGGGTCAGGACGAACCTGTAGTTGCACCATCTCACGACGAGGGAGCAAATCAATGAGCACTGCCAACTGGCCACCACAGGCTATTAAGTTATTGATTCTGGACGTGGACGGCACCCTTACCGATGGGGGCTTGTACTATGGCTCCGAGGGGCTGGCTCTGAAGCGTTTTAATGTTCGCGACGGTCTGGGATTAGTCCAACTACAGAAAATAGGCGTGGAGGTGGTGTTAGTTACTGCCGATGACACACCGATAGTGCCGGCCCGCGCGGCGCGGCTGGGTATTCGGGCGGTGTATATGGGCTGTACGGAGAAGGCCCCAGTAATTCGTCAGGTACTGGCGGAGCGGGAACTATCTGCCGATCAAGCCGTGTATATGGGCGATGATATAACCGACCTGACGGCCATGGACGAAGTAGCCCATCGGGCGGCGCCAGCCGATGCAGTGCCGGCAGTTCAAGAGAAGGCCGACTATATCACTGAAGCCCTTGCCGGGCACGGCGCAGTGCGCGAGGTGTGCGACTTGATTGCTGCACAGGTGCCGGGTCTGGGCGCAGACGCAGCCCAGAGATAGAGGAGGGGGCCGATAATTTACCCGATTTGGGGGAAGACGCCATGGGCGGGGCAGTTGCATTAGGAGAGTGATTGTGGTATACTAACAGGTATAGAAGATCGCCCTGCGTTGTACGTGACGCCCCCAAAGTCTCGGGCCAACACCCAGACAGCGGGAGCCTGGGCTTCACGAGTAGCGTGACATCCCGATAGGGAATACATAAAGCTCGTGAGAGGGCACCCACCTGTTACTTGGGTTCGAAGACTCACGGGCGCACGGCTTTGGCAGGGCGTTCTTCTTTTCTTGCTTTGCTCGGCCAGGGGAGGAAAGGTGGTATGGACCTTTTTGAGCATGCTGAAGACTTGAGTGGAATGCCGTTGGCCGCCCGAATGCGACCCCAGGATTTGGCTGAGATGGTCGGCCAGCAGCATCTGGTGGGGGCCCAATCGGTGCTACGCAAGGCTATTGAAGGTGACGCCCTTCCTTCCTTGATACTGCACGGACCGGCGGGAACCGGCAAAACCACGCTGGCCCACATAATCGCCCAGCGCACCCAATGCCACTTTGAGCCGCTGTCAGCAGTCAGCAGCGGGGTAGATGATTTCCGCCGCGTGGCCCGGGAATCTGCCGACCGCCGCAAGTTCCAGGACCAGGGCACGGTAATGTTTATGGATGAGGTCCACCGGCTAAATAAAGCCCAGCAGGACACTCTGCTGCCCTATGTTGAAGACGGAACTTTCACCCTTATCGGCACGACCACCGAGAACCCCTATTTTACGGTCATATCCCCGCTACTGTCGCGCTGCCGACTGTTCACTCTTTACCCGCTGGACGCCGAACAGATAACGATTCTGCTGCACCGGGCTATTGCCGACTCCGAGCGGGGCTTAGGCGAATTGAGGGTTGATATTGAAACTAAGGCGCTGCAACACCTGGCGGAAAATGCTGGTGGCGACGCCCGGGTTGCACTGAATGCGCTGGAATTAGCGGTAGCGACTACCCCAGCAGATCAAGGGGGGGACCGCCATATTAGTATAGACCAGATAGAGGAGGCCCTCCAGCAGCCGGTGCTGAAATATGACCGGGCTGGCGATGAGCACTATGACACCATCTCGGCGTTCATAAAGAGTATGCGCGGCTCGGACCCGGATGCGGCTATTTACTGGCTGGCCAAGATGTTGGAGGCAGGCGAGGATCCCCGATTTGTGGCTCGCCGGCTGGTGATTGCCGCCGCTGAGGATGTCGGATTGGCTGACCCTACCGCCCTGCGGGTTGCGCTGGCGGCGGCTGATGCGGTAGAATATGTAGGAATGCCGGAGGCCCAGATACCTCTGGCTATGGCGACTGTTCATTTATCTGTAGCACCTAAAAGCAATTCGGCCTATTTAGCCATAGCCGCGGCCCGCGAGGATGTGCGCCGGGAGGGCGGGGCAAAAGTGCCGCCTCACCTGAGCACTGGTCCCCGACCCGGCCAAGGTGACAACCAGTACCTGTATCCGCATGACTACCCTGGCGGTTGGGTGGCGCAGGGATACTTGCCAACTGAGGTAGCGGGGCGCGAGTATTACCAACCTAAGGACAATCCGCGTGAGGTCAAGATTGCTGAGTATCTGCGGAAACTGCGCGGCGATCCCAAGCCGCGCGATGACCAGGTGAAAGGTGATAAGAATGAAAGTGCAAACTAAAACAGAGGATGATTGGCTGGCCGTCCTTTCTGTTAGCGGCGAGATGGATGCATTCACGGCTCCGGAGTTCCGCAACTGTTTGGATGAGACCCTTGAAAAAGGCATAGCCTGGATATTAGTGGACCTGGGCGAAGTCGAGTATATTGACAGTGTAGCCTTGGGAATACTTATCGGTAGCGCCAAGTGTGTTACTGAACGGGGCGGAGGATTGGCTGTGGTCTGTAATCGCACCAACGTCCTCAGAGTTTTTGATATATCAGGAACCCGCGAGTTGCTCAATGTGTGTCAGGCAGAATCTGAATCGCGTCGGCTTCTGGAGCAGCAGCGGACTGCTACTGTGAACAGCAGTGCCCCTGAGGGAGGCCAGTAAGATGGCTGAGACGTTGCCGGTGGAACTGTTGATACCTTGTGACCCGCAATATCTTTCCGTGGTTCGCCTAGTGGTAGCTGGGATAGGAGGCCGAGCCGGCCTGACTATAGACGATATTGACGACCTGAAAGTAGCAGTATCCGAGGCGTGTACCAATACTATTGACCACGCTTTTGCCGACGGGGAAGGCGCCCCGCAACCCGCCACGATTATGATACGATTTGCACCCAGGCAGGGCGAATTACGGATTGAAGTGGAGGACGTCGGCCAGGGCTTTGATCCCGACCGCGTCCCGGTAAGACCTGACCAGCCTCCCTCACTGGAGGGCGGATTGGGCCTGTACTTGATACATCAGTTGACTGACAGCGTCGAAGTCCAGAGCGCTCCCGGCAGTGGTACCAAGGTAATTATGACCAAGCGCGCGGCGAGGTGACCGGCATGGCATCTCGCTGGGACGAATTGGGTAGCGATGAGTTGTTTAGGGCGCTGCGTAGGACTGATAGCCCTGAACTTCGCGACTACCTGATAAAGCGCCATGAGGGATTGGTGCGTCACGTTGCCCGCGATTACGCTAATGGCACCGAAACATACGAGGATGTCCTCAGCGTGGGACACGTGGGCCTGATCAATGCGGTGGACCGCTTCGATCCGGACCGTGGCACCAAATTCGCCACCTTTGCAGTTCCCACCATAAGAGGTGAAATTCAGCGATATTTCCGTGACCGTACTTGGGCTATCCACGTGCCGCGGCGGATCCAGGAACTCAGTATACGAGCCCGGCAAGTGCGAGACCGATTGTCCCAGCAGCGGGGGCGGGCCCCAACCTACGTAGAACTGGCCGCTGAATTAGGCGTGTCCGACGAAGAACTAATTGAGGCGATAGAAGTAGGGCGCCAGTATGAAGTGCTGAGTCTGGAAGCCACGACCACTCCAGACGAGGACGACGAAGCTACGCTGGCTGACCAGGCCGGCGCCGAGGACATAGAACTGACGCGCATCACCGATAGAGACCAGATAACTCAGGCCTTGAAGCAGTTGCCCCACCGCCAGCGGGTGGTGATAGTTATGCGCTACTTTGCCGAACTCCCTCAGCAAGAGGTAGGGCGACGCTTGGGTATATCTCAGATGCATGTCTCCCGCTTGCAGCGGCAGGCTATTGAGCGCTTGCAAGAAATATTTACTGACGCCAACACGTAGGCTCTCTTAAGTTAGTTGCCCCGTCGGCATCATCCACCGCCCAAAGGTGAGGTCGGCCAAAAGAAATCAATAAGCGACGCCAGAGGCGCATACGAATGACCGTGCAAGAACTTAGGAAACTCTTTGTTGACTTTTTCACCCAGCGCGGCCATCTGATGCGGCCCAGTGCCCCGTTGGTGCTGCGCGATGACCCCACCAGTTTCTTTACCAGCGCCGGAATGCAACCCTATATAGGGGCTTTCCGTGGGGATGAATCACCCCCTGCCCCTACTGCAGTTAGTATCCAGAAATGTACCCGCACTAGCGACCTGGAAGGAGTAGGCTATCAGAATCGCTATCATACCTTCTTTGAGATGTTAGGCAACTTCTCCTTCGGCGAGTACTTCAAGCAGGGCGGGATAGAGTACGCCTGGGAGTTCGTCCGTGATGTGCTGCAGTTGCCTGCCGACAGACTGTGGTTCACCGTCTACCAGGACGATGATGAAGCCGAGGAGATCTGGCATAAGCATATCGGTATCCCCCGCGAGCGCATTTCCCGGTTTGGCCGCGAGGACAACTGGTGGCCCAAAGCCCGCTGGGAAGGACCGTGCGGGCCATGTAGTGAGATATTTATAGACTTGGGGCCCGAACGGGGCTGCCCGGACGGCTGCCACGTGAATTGTGACCGTTGCGAGCGGTATCTGGAACTGTGGAATCTGGTCTTCCAGCAATTTACTGAGGCCCAGGATGGGACCCTTACCCCGCTGCCATCCCCAGGGATTGACACCGGTATGGGGCTGGAGCGCCTGGCCCTGGTGATGCAAAACAAGCGCTATACCGCCGAAACCGACGAATTGTGGCATATACTGAGTCGCGGCTTGGACGAAATCAACCAGTATCGCAGCCAGCCCTACGAATATGGGCAGGATGAGGCTACTGATGTGGCTTTGCGCATTATCGCCGACCATCTGCGGGCCACCGCTTTTCTGATGGCCGATGGCGTAGTACCTTCTAATGAAGGGCCGGGGTATGTGCTGCGGCGCTTCATTCGCCGGGCGTATCGCTTTGGCCAGCGCGCCGGTGCCACAGGGCCTTTCCTGCACAAGGCTATGCCCGCAGTCGGCGAGGCGATGGGAGAAGCCTATCCCGAACTGGCCCCCCGCGAGGAATTTTCAGCCACTATTCTGGAGCAGGAGGAGCAGCGGTTCGCCGCCACTCTCCAGCAAGGCATAGACCTGTTTGACCAGATTAGCGAGGACCTTCAGAAGCGCGGGGCAACCGTCATCCCTGGTGACCAGGCTTTCACCCTCTACGACACCTACGGCTTCCCCTTGGATATGACCCAGGAACTGGCCGCGGAACAGGGCATGACCGTAGATGAAGACGGTTTCCAGGCCGCGATGCAGCAGCAGCGGGAGCGCTCGCGAGGAGAGGTCATCGGTCTGGACCTCCACTACACTCCTATACGGGTCCCGACGACCGAGTTCCTTGGCTACCAGACAGATACTGCGCAGGCAGTGGTCCAGGCAATTGTAACTGGTTGGCAGGAGGTCCCGCAGGAGGTGCCGAGGGCCAGCAAGGACCAACAGATTCAGATTGTTCTGGACAAGACTCCCTTCTACGCCGAACGGGGCGGCCAGGTCGGTGATACCGGCGTAATCCTCGGCCCCAATGGGACAGTGCAAGTCAGCAATGCTTTGCCCGTCGGGGATAGTGTATTGCACGTGGGGACAGTCACTGATGGTGAAATCAGCGAAGGCGAGGAGGTCACCGCCCAGATTGACGTTGACCGCCGCAATGCCATCAAGCGCCATCATACTGCCACTCATCTATTGCAGGCAGCACTGCGCAAGTTTCTCGGTGAGCATATCAGCCAGTCCGGCTCACTGGTCGCCCCTGATCGGTGTCGCTTTGACTTCACTCATCACCAGGCCATTGATGCTGACACTCTGCGCCAGGTGGAAGAGCAGGTTAATGAGTGGATTGTGGCTGACCTGCCGGTGGACTGCGATGATGGTGTGCCGCTGGCGGAGGCCAAGGCGGAGGGCATCATTGCCCTGTTTGGTGAGAAATACGGCGAGACGGTGCGCGTGGTACGAGCCGGTGAAGTCAGTGCTGAACTATGTGGTGGCACGCACTGTGACCGTACTGGAGAGATTGGCTCCTTCCGTATTACCGGCGAAAGCAGTATCGCCGCCGGAACGCGACGTATTGAAGCAGTGGCCGGCTTGGCCGCCTGGCACCGCAGCCGCGCGTTAGAGGCAGCTCTGCAACAAGCAGTCCACGAACTGAACTGTCCCCCGGAAGAACTTCCGAACCGGATAAAGACCTTGCAAGAGCAGATTTCCGACCTGGAGAAGCAATTGCAAGCGGCGCGGCAGATGCAGGCGGCAACCAATCTGGACGAAATTATCCAGAATGCTGAGCAAATAGGGAAAGTCACCGTCATCACCCATCAACTTGAGGATGCTGACCAGGAAATGTTAGGCAACCTTGCTGACCAAGTGATGGACAGGGTGCCCAACAGCGTGGTCTTCCTGGCGGGCAGCCGGGGTGATAGCGCCATATTTGTCTGCAAGGTCGCTGAGAGTCTGACCAAAGAAGGCATTCACGCCGGGGAGATAGTCCAGGTTGCGACGGCGGCAGCGGGTGGTGGTGGCGGCGGGCGGCCCCATTTCGCTCAAGGAGGCGGGCGAGCCAGTGCCATTCCGAAGGCGTTTGACGCGGCACGCCAGGCTATTGCGAAGCGCATCCGACAGGAGTAACAGTAGATGAGAACCTTGGCCGTAGATGTGGGCGAGAAGCGAGTTGGCATTGCCGTCAGCGACGAAGGCGGTAAAGTAGCCCTGCCGCTGGACACGCTGGTGCGGAGCGACTCTTTGGAGGATGATCTGGACCAGATCGCTGAGATTGCCCAGAGTCGCGAGGCTGAGAGGATTGTCGTTGGGCTCCCCACCAGTCTGAGTGGCCGGCCTGGGCCAGCGGCGCAACGAATGGCCGAGTTTGCCGCCGCCTTGCGTGAGGCTACGCCAGTAGAAGTGGTGCTCTGGGACGAGCGACTAACTACTATCATTGCTGAGAAGGCTATGCGGAATGCTGATGTTAGACGGCCCAAGCGCCGTCAGCACATTGACGAGGTGGCGGCAGCAGTAATCCTTCAGAGTTACCTGGATAGAAAAGCTAATGAGCCCGACACGTGAGAACGCAGAGCGCAGACGCAGGGTCCGCGTGGCGGGCATTGTATTGGTAGTTGTAATGGCGATGGTTGCGGCTGGTGCTGGCTATCTGTACGCCTTGAGGCCGGCTACCGGGAGTGGGTCGGCTGTAGGCGGTATCGTACATATCAAGCGAGGCTTAGGCGCAGCCGATGTTGCATACCTATTAGCCGGCCACGGCTATATCCGCTATCCGACGGTGTTTGGCATTCATCTGGTACTCACAGGGCAAACTGACCGGCTTCAGAGCGGCTATTACGAAATCTCTTCGGACATGTCTGTACCCCAGATAATCCAGAGGCTGACCGAGGGGCCCCACGCGGCAGCCAACCTGACCATACCCGAGGGCTTAACCATAGCGCAGATCGCTAAATTGGTCGAGACTACTTTACTTGTCAAGGCTGACGATTTCAAGGCGAAAGCTACTGCCCAGGCTGTCAAGAACAGGCTGGGTGTGCAGTTGCCGCCCACCGCTGCCAGTGCCGAGGGGTATCTATTCCCGGAAACGTATAGATTTGAGCTCGGAACTAACCCCAGCACAATCGTGAACCGGATGGTGGAGGAGTTTCGCCAGCGGTTCATGATTCCCGTGTGGCAAGCGACTCCTCCGGCGGAACGTTGGGGCAGACTGCACGAGGTGGTTACCCTGGCTTCTCTGGTGGAGGAAGAGGCCAAAGTGGATGAGGAGCGGCCGGTGATTGCCGGCGTACTGCTTAATCGGCTGAAGCAGGGCATGAAGTTACAGTGTGACGCGACGGTCCAATATGCTCTGGCTGAGCGTAAGGCGCGGCTGACCCGTGAGGATTTGAAAATGCAGTCGCCCTACAACACTTACCTGCACAAGGGCTTGCCGCCCGGGCCCATCTCCAATCCCGGGTTGCCGTCGCTACAGGCGGCGCTGAAGCCGGCACAGACGCCGTATCTTTACTATGTCGCGCGCGGCGATGGCACCCACATTTTCTCGCGAACTTACCAGGAGCATTTAGCAGCCATTAAGAAAATTCGCGGCGCGGGGGCACGCGGCTTATGAACACGCAGGCGAGGTTGTGCGACCTCGCCCCGCTACGCGCCTAAGTTTTATGACGTGTAACCCACGGGAGCGAGGTAAGAATTGATAGAGAGATTCTGTCCTAACCGAATCGCCAAATCTCTGGAATACATTGACCAGCAGACCCTCCAGCAGCACGGCATTGCTGGCCTGATTATTGACGTGGACAATACTCTGGTGCAGTGGCGAGCCGAAAAAATTACTCCGGCGCGCCTTGAATGGCTCCAGCAGGCCAAAGAGCAGTTTGCCATTTGCCTGTTATCCAATGCAATTACCGCCCGGCGTATCAAGCGGCTTGGCCAGCGGCTGGGAGTGGCCGCGGTAGGCTGCTGGGCCCTGGGGCGTAAGCCTTTTGCGGGTGGGTTTAAGGCAGCCCTGCGGCACACGGGTACTTCGCCGGCCCAGACGGCAATGATCGGTGACCAGCTCTGGGCTGATATTCTGGGCGGCAACCGGATGGGGATGTACACTGTTTTAGTAGAACGGCTCAGCAAGCGCGAGTTCTTTCTCACTGCCCTATATCGGCTGGCCGAGGCCTGGTGCTTAGCCTGGCTGCACCGAAAAGGAATGCTGCCGGCGATGGCTGCTAATGGAGACCATCACAGTGAGCCTTGATACGAGGGTTCCCATCAACGGGCAGACGCAAATTGTCGGGGTGATAGGCTGGCCGGTAGGCCACAGCCTTTCACCACCGATGCATAATGCTGCCTTCAAATACTTGGGGCTTAATTGGGCGTACGTAGCCTTCGCCGTGCCGCCTGATATGATGGCGCAGGCAATCCAGGGCATGCGCGGTCTGCAGATCAGGGGCTTGAATGTGACCATCCCCCATAAGGGGGCAATAGTTGAGTATCTGGATGAAGTTTCGGAGACGGCACAAATTCTGGACACGGTTAATGCCATAACCAATGTAGATGGTCACCTGACCGGCTATAATACGGATGGGCAGGGCTTCCTGCGTTCGCTGGAGGAGGCCGATGAAGAGATACCCGACAAACAGGTAACGATTATCGGGGCAGGAGGAGCAGCCCGGGCCGTGGCCCTGGCGCTCGCTGGGGCGGACGCGGCCCGACTGACTATCATAAACCGCACCGCGGAGCGGGCAATGCGCCTGGCCGGGCTAATCAAACAGTACAGCGTCTTACCCACGGTAACCGCCTTGGGCTTGGATGCCGCTGAGGCAGGCGAGGCAGTTAGTACGGCAGATGTAGTTGTCGACTGCACAGCGGTCGGGATGTATCCTCACGCCGATGTCCCGCCAGTGGTGCCAGCCAAGTGGCTCAGGCGCCAGCAACTGGTCTGCGACTTGACGTACAATCCCCGGGAGACGGTGCTGCTACAAGCCGCCCGCCAGGTAGGCGCACGCACCGTGGATGGCACAGGAATGCTGGTTCATCAAGGAGCCATCGCCTTTGAACGCTGGACCGGGCAGGAGGCACCAGTCTCCATAATGCGCCAGGCGCTGCTGGAGGCGCTGGAGTAGTCGCCGTCGTAGGAGCGGCATTCCTGCAGCGAATTGCTCGGCTTTGCCGTGCTGAGCGCCCAATGGCGACTCCTGAACGCCGTGGACAACCATTATGCGCGTAGCCTTAGTGCATGATTATCTAATGCAAGGGATGCGGGGGGCTGAGCGAGTCTTGGCCGTACTGCACGACCTTTATCCCCAGGCGCCCGTGTACACGCTGCTTTATGATCCGGTCAAGATGGGTTCTGCCGTTGATGGCTGGGATATTCACACCTCCTTTCTCCAGAAGCTGCCTGGGGCCAAGCACCTGCATCGCAATCTCTTCGCGTTGATGCCCCTGGCCGTAGAACTTATGAATTTACGCGAATATGACCTAGTGATAAGCGCCAGCAGCGCCTGGGTGAAGAATGTACGGCCTGCGGCGGATGCTAAGCATATCTGTTACTGTCACTCGCCGGCTCGGTTTCTGTGGTCATGGAGCGAGCAGTATATTGATAGCCTCCACGCAGGGCCAATCGCCAAGTGGTTGGTGCGCGCTACACTGCCGGGCTTGCGGTGGTGGGACCGGCGCAGCACGCCCCGGGTCAGCCACTTTGTGGCCAACTCCCAGACTGTCCAGCAACGCATTCGCCGGTACTTCGGCAGAGATTCACAGGTGATATATCCACCAGTGGACACCGACCGCTTCAAGCTGGTAGATGAGGACGAGGATTATTTTTTGATTGTAAGCGCTCTCAACCCGTATAAGCGCGTTGACGTGGCCGTAGCGGCATTCAACTGCCTGCAATTGCCTCTACTTGTGATCGGCGACGGGCCGGAGTATGAGCGGATAGCCAGCCGGGCCGGCCCGACGGTGCAACTATTAGGACGGCGTGAAGATAAAGAGGTACAGTATCACATGGCCCGCTGTCGGGCCTTCATAATGCCCCAGGAAGAAGACTTCGGCATCGGTGCTGTAGAAGCCCAAAGTGCCGGGCGGCCGGTGATTGCTTATGGTGCCGGCGGAGCCTTGGAAACCATTGTTGAAAATCAGACCGGCCTGTTTTTCCCTGTACAAACACCCGATTCGTTATGTGAGGCAGTACGGCGCTTCCCGGGGATGAGTTTTGATAAACAATGCTGTCGCAATAATGCGCTGCGCTTTGGTATCCCACGGTTCAAGAAGGAATTTGCCCAGTTTATCTCGAATGTTACCAGGCAATAGGCGCCGCTCGGGCAGACTTGAGCACCGTGTTATGGTGTGTTATAATCTGTGTCGTGAGCAATTTTTTAGTGCAGAGGACGGAAGCAAATGAACAATTCCTTGAAGCTGGTTAAACCGCAAGTAGTTCCACCACTTGATGAGCAATTTCGCCCCGCCTCCCTGGCCAATCGCGCTTTTCGGCAGTCCGTAGAAACCGCTGGCGATGGTGTCCCCTTGAAGATCGCCTTGGAGCGCGAAGAGGGGCTTATTTCGGTTTTCGAGACTCAGGTGCATGCCCCTGGCACCGCCGCAGCGGCGGCCAATCTGCCCTATGTCGAGCGCCTCGTCAAGACACTACTGTGGGCGCGTGGGGGGTGGCGTGTAGTTATTGGTGGCCCTGAGGAGATTGGTCAGCATATCAAACAGGTCTATTCGCCGACTGGCGCGCAGGCTTTTGACTATGACTTTATGGGTGGCGTATATGAACAGCCGTTCACCGTAGAGATTGCTAATCCCGATGATGTCCCGCCGCCGAAGGGGAAAGCTGTTTCGGTGGGGCGCCACCTGGATGGCTGTCGTATCGGGCTGGATTTGGGGGCCAGTGACCGCAAGGTCGCTGCCGTCATTGATGGCGAGGATGTCTATAGTGAAGAAGTGCTGTGGGACCCCAAGAATCAAAGCGATCCTCAATATCATTATGACGGCATCACCGCGGCCTTCCATAGTGCCGCCGAGCATATGCCTCGGGTGGATGCTATCGGGGTCAGTGCGGCGGGAATTTACATCAACAATCGCGCCATCGTGGCCTCACTGTACCGCGGCATTCCCGAGGACCTCTTTGAGGCAAGGATAAAGGATATATTCATAAACATTATCAGAGACGAATTCGGCGACATCCCCTTTGAGGTGGTCAATGATGGGGATGTCACTGCCCTGGCCGGCGCGATGAGTCTGGGTGATGATGCGGTGCTGGGAATTGCGATGGGCTCCAGTGAAGCCGGAGGATATGTCAATGAAGAGGGCAGCATCACCGGCATGCTCAACGAAGTGGCCTTCGTGCCGGTGGATTACAGCCCGCAGGCCGCGGTGGAGGAGTGGTCTGGAGACCACGGCTGCGGCGCTACGTATTTCTCGCAACAGGCGGTCGTTAGATTGGCCCCAGCCGCGGGAATCACACTGGACGAGAGCCAGAGCCCGGCCGAGCAATTGGCAACCGTGCAGGCCATGCTGGTCGCAGGAGACGAGCGGGTCCCCGCCATCTTTGAGACCATCGGCTGTTACCTGGGCTACGCTTTGGCCCATTACGCCGACCTATACAGTATTCGCCACGTGCTGGTCCTGGGCCGGGTCACCTCCGGGCAGGGCGGATTTATCATCATTGACAAGGCGAAAGAAGTGTTGCACCGGGAGTTCCCGGAGCTGCTGGAGCGTATGTCGGTCAACATTCCGGGTGAGGCTGAACGGCGCGTCGGCCAGGCCATCGCCGCCGCCAGTTTGCCCGCGGTTGGGTAATCCAATAGTACAGGTCTGACGGGCGTCTCGCCCGTCGGATATATTATTATGTATGAACAGGCGAGACGCCTGTCCTACCCAGAAGGAGGATTATGATGGATTTGCACAATCCCCAAGCACAGATATTTGTTCCCGATGATACGCCCGAAGACGAAGCGATACGCCGCACCACGCACCTGGGAGTCGGATGCCATCCTGATGACTTGGAGATCCTGGCCTATCCCGGCATCTTGGAGTGCTTTGGGAGCAACGAGCAGTGGTTTGGGGGTATCACGGTGACCAATGGCTCCGGTTCCGCCCGCGAGGGCATTTACGCTAACTACACCGACGAAGAGATGATAGTAGTGCGGCGCCAGGAGCAGAAGAAGGCCGCGATGGTAGGGGAATATGCTTTTATGGCTCTGCTGGACTACCCCAGCTCCGTAGTCAAAGACGCAAGCAATGAAGCGCCAGTAAATGATCTGAAGCGGGTAATTGATGCCGCCCGACCTGCGGTTATCTACACACACAATCTTGCTGATAAGCATGCGACCCACGTCGCTGTTAGCCTGCGACTTATTCACGCTCTGCGCGAGTTGCCTCAGCAGGCGCGGCCTACTCGCCTGTACGGCTGCGAAATCTGGCGCGACTTGGACTGGATGCTTGACGCGGACAAGACCGTGCTTGATGTATCAGCGCACGAGAACCTGGCTGCGGCTCTGTTAGGCATCTACGACTCTCAGATAGCCGGCGGTAAGCGCTATGACCTGGCCACCATGGGTCGGCGCCGCGCGCAGGCCACCTATCATGAGAGTCACGAGACTGACGTGGCTACCGGGCTGATTTTTGCTATGGACTTGACGCCGTTGATCCAAGACCCTGACCTGGACATCACTGAATACATCCAGGGCTATATCAATCGCTTCGCAGACGCCGTAGCCGAACAGATTGAGAACCTGCGCTGAGTGCTGTTCCTGTTCATTGTCCACCGGTGACTATCCACTATGCCATTGGGCGTTGCGGTTCCCTGTTCCCTGTCCCCCAGTCCCCACTCACCATAGTCCGGATGCCATTTGTACCAGCATCGATCTACAGGCTGGCGGCCAGGACACTGGAGGTAGAAGACGCAGCCACCAGGAACTGCATAACGAATAACCGAAAATCAAGGGGAGAATGCCGGTATGCGTAAATGTATATACTTGGCAGTGCTCGTTAGCGTTATGACCATTGGACTTGCCGCCGATGATGCCGAACTGGTTTTACAATACCAGGACCAGTTTGACCGTGACGAGTTAGGTACGGACTGGGCCGTGCTGGATGGTAATTTCAAGGCGGTCTATGATGCGCCCAACGGTATTGGTACGCTTCATGCCCGGGGCGAGGCACTACTGCTGCGGCAGTTCCCTGGAGATGTGCGGGTAGAAATGGAGGCCAGTGCCCCTCAACCCTGCGACCTAAGTATTATCCTATCCGCCAACGAGCGAGGACTGGCCAGTGGTTACTTTCTGGGCTTTGGGTCAGAAGGCAATACAGTTTCGAAAATATTGCGTACGGGGAAGAAAGTAGCCATATCCCAAGCAAAAATCACGCCCAATAAGGCCCATCACATAATCGCTGAAAAGCGGGGTAGCGCAGTGAGGATGATCGTAGATGGTGAGGAGATTCTACACTTTGAGGATTCCCAGCCGCTGGACGGCACGGCCCACCAAATGGTGGGTCTGTACTTCTTCAAGGCAACAGCAGTAGACTATGTCAAAGTATATGGCAAACCTGGCAAGGAGCCGGTGGTGCTCACCGAACTTCCACAGACGACCGAGGCACCGGTGCCACAACAACCTCAACCTTCACAACAACCAATAGGCAACCTGGTAGACAACCCCAGCTTCGAGGAAACTCTGCCCGGAATCTGGCCCCGCCTGCCGGCGGCGTGGGCTGGTGAATATTCGGCAGTGGGCGATCGGCCCCAGTTGGTCAAAGATCCCGCCCAAGCCCACCGAGGAGATCGGTTCCTGCGCCTGGCAGGTAACGGGCCGTGGATGAAGGTCCACAGTACCCCGAAGGGCGGGCTGGCTATTGAACCAGGTAAGACTTACCTTATGCGGGCCTGGGCGAGAAGCACTCAGCCCGAGTCAGCGCTTCTCGAATTTCAGCCTGGGGGCGATAAGTTTGAATTAACCGAGCAATGGCAGGAATTGACCGCGGTTTGGCAGGCTCCTGAGGACCTGCCCGAATGGAATAGGGGATTCTATCTGAAGGCGTATGGTTCTGTAGACATTGACGACGTCTCGCTCGGCGAGGAGGGCTACGAATCCGAAGTGCCGCCCGAACTTCGCGTGGACCGCACAGAATTGAAAGTGATAGCGGCCACATCCGACTGGCTGCAGAAAGCCGAACCGAAGATCTGTGAGGAGCGCGTTTGGGTAGAAGTCTCAGAGGTAATGGGCAAGGAGAGCGAACCCAGTGCGGTGGCCGTCAGCGTCGGTGAGTTGTTTGGCGCTTTAGATCCCTATGCAATCTATGACTACGTCTCGCCCGGGAGAATAGCGGTCGTGGACAGCGCTACGGGTGAGGAAGTACCCTTTGCTTTCAAAGAAGTTGATATGCGTCCCGGCCTCACTCGGGGCGATGTGGTCATCTTTCTGGCCGACTTGCCGGCTCTCTCGCGCAAGACCTACTACGTGTATCTGGCCGACCGCCAGCCGCTCGCCGAAGAAGTAGCGGTCCCCAGTCGGGCACCTGAGGATCTCGGGTACGACCCTGAAGCCGACGCCGGTCTCCTCGTCGAGACCATCCACCGAGAGCGCCTGGGCACCCTGGCTATTGAGACAGAGAGCGACCACAAAGTGGTGCTGCACCTTATCGCTCTGCCCAGTGCTGCGCCTGCTGGCGAGGTGGCCGCGCCCGATGGCGGCACTAATATACCCGCGAGTTTTGCCCAAGTTGGCCCAAAACCACTCTGGCGAGCCGAAGTAGCGCTGCCCGCCAACGTCCCCAGCGGCATATGGTCTGCCGCGGTGACTTTACGGGGACCGCATAAGTCCACCAAGCAGATAGAGGGTGCTTTTGTGGTGGACGCTGGTATGTGGGCCGCGGGCAATCTGCGGGCCGTGTGCAGCGACGATCCGCCCCAAGCCAGGCGCAATACCGCTCACATTACTGCCGCGCGGGGCGAAAGAGAGAGTCTCCAAGTGGTGATTGCGGCTGAACATATACTGCCTGGGGTCAGATTGGTGGGCAGTGAGTTAAAGCAGATTGACGGCGAAGGCCGAATTCCCGCCACTGCCTGGAAGTTGGAGCGAGTGGTGGAAACGTTTGTGGGTGTGACCCATCCTTCCCCTGTGCTCAGGCCTGTGGATGGCAAGTTTGTCAACACCGGCAACTATCCCGACCCGCTACTACCGTGGCGCGAGCATGATGTAAAGGCCGGCGGCCAGCGTGTCTGTCTGGCTACCCTGTCAGTCCCTCACAACATCCCCGCCGGCCGATACCAGGGCACTATTACCGCTACAGCGACTGACGCCACGAGCCTGTCATTGCCAGTAAATCTACGTGTCTGCGATTTTGATATGCCCCCGCGCCCTAGTTTCACAGTCATGATTTGCGGCTCGCCTGCGTATGTGCGTGTTCCTCGCGATAGGGAAGGCAAATTCGGTCACGACGTCCGGTATTACCATTTGTGGGACATGGAAGCCAGCGATGCCCTACCGTTGCTGGTAGCGGACCGGTGGATGACACCCGCGCTGACCGGCGGTGCTTTTGGCGGCACTCCCATACCGTGGACGTACGATGAAGAGACGGATACAGCCACGCTGGACTTTGAACGTTTTGACCGCAACGCCGAAGTGTTGATTGACCAAATGGGTGTGGACTTCGTCTCTATCCCCTGGAGTTCAGGCTGGACAGCAGTGGGCCGAATCTATACCTACCCGTCGGTGGACAACTGGCCAGCGTCCTGGGGCACTGCCTACAAGGACTCGCCCGGGCGCATCACGCGCAACTTTGACACCGAAGAGGGCTTGCGAATGATGGAAGCCTATGCCCGTGCTCTCGGCGAGCACTTGGAGGAAAAGGGCTGGCTGGACCGGGTCAGCATCTACATTTCCGACGAACCCAAGAGTGACGAGGTACGGGAAGCGATCTTTAAGAAGGCCCAGGCCATCCGGCGCGGCCACCCCAAACTGAGAATGTGCGAGGCCGGCTACGGCACGGCGTGGCCTGACCACTTCTCCTATCTGGACGTATTCACTGGTCAGATCAGCGAACAAGTGTGGCAGCGGCTGCGCGACCAAGGCAGTCGGTACTTCGGCCGCTATAACCAGACCATTGATTACCTGCCGATGACGCGCGTGATGGCTCTGTACGGCTACACCGAAGGTTGGGATGGCTACTATCACCACGAGACAACTACCAACCAGGACGCCTGGATCAATCCCGAGCCGCCGGTCTGGGCGACTCGGTATGCGCCCAAGTATGCCGCTGGTTTCCCTCATAGCTGGAACTTGGTCGCGAGCACCATATATCACTGGCCGGTGGACGAACTTGGTGAGCCGCTGCCCGAAGGCCAGAGGCGAGCCTGGGCGTCATCACTGCGCCTGGAGGGTCTACGCGAGTCAATTGAGGATGTGGAGTATTTGAAGATCCTGGAGCGCTTGGCCAACGAATCGCATCAGAATAATGCCCTGCGCCAACGGCTGTCCCAACTACAGGGCGCGGTGGCCGAGTGGGTTGAAGAGCGGCGTCTAACACTGGCCCACAACTGGTACTATAACTACCGGTTAGACGAGGGCGAACTGCAGAGAATTCGGCGGGGGCTATGCCAGACGATTGAACAGGTTCACTCTGGCTCGCGGCGAGATCAGACACCATAGGTTGCCCTACCGGGCTCCCGTAGCCCACCGCTGCTGCGACTTCATTATCAAACTGGTCCGACCCCAGCGGCTCGGCAATTCCGAGGTGGCCAAGGCCATCTACTAAGACACCACAGCAACCACCACAGCCAGCAACAACTTCCCTTCACAAGCGGGGTCGGTGTCCAATTGGTCTTCATAACCCGTCTCCGCGATGAATTTCTTATACTGCCCGTTGCTCACCTCAGTCCTTCCTATGTAGAAGGCCACTGCAATTGTCACCTGGTGCGGCGGACACATCGTGGTTGATGCTTCCGGTTGTTAGTGCTCATGCTGAAGGTGCCGGCGGGCACCAGCACCATTTCTATGTCGGTTTTTTGGTGTATGATTCTGTCGGCATAGCCTTGCGGACCAGCCGTTGCCTCTGGCAGCGCCCGGCGCCCTCGAGGAGTTCTTAGTTCTTCCGCCTGTGCGCCAGAGCATATCCATGAGAGGATCAGTAATGCTTTCAGTGCACCTCTCATTGCTGCACCGCCAGTTTCAGCGCGATAAGTCCCCACCCCTCAATGTTCGTAGTTTTCTTGACCAACCCACCTTAAGCCCCCCCTGCTATAATAAGAAGGTAACTTCCACACCAATCTCTAAATATAGCAATAAAGCATACGAGGAATGTGGTATACTAGGGCGGCTTCTGTAACAGTCTTCACAGGAGGTAGAAAGATATGCGTGCAATCATGTACCTGATGATCGTAGTGGCGCTTCCCTTGGCATTCACCTGCCCGGCGGACTGCGTCGAGGAGTGGACAAACAACCGTATCGGGATCTCCGAGGTCCCCCCTCCGCCGTTCACCGCCGTGTCGGCGAACGTAGAGGGAAGCTCGACGAGAATAAGCTGCTGGGGGCGCGTGTACACCCTCGGTCCGACCGGGCTGCCGGTCCAGATCAGGTCAAAGGATGCTGACCTTCTGGCGGCGCCCGTGCGCCTCATTGCCGAGTCCGAAGGCGGTGCAGTGGAGTGGAAGTCCACGGGAATGAAGTTGGTCAAGAGCAGCCAGGCACAGGTTATTTTGGAGGGAACGGCCCAGAGCCGCATCGGGAAGCTCGACTGGACGTGCACGGCGGAGTACGACGGCCTGCTCCGCTATGATCTGCAGATCGCACCGTCGCCGGGTGCTACCATCGACAAGCTGGAGATGATCTTCAGCGTGAAGCCGGAGCATGCTCAACTCAAATGGCAGCCCGGCGTGTGGCCAGCCGACCGCCATGGTCGCCTGCGTCCGGGCGAGGGCGTCCTCGTGAGCGGTGGTGCGGACTGGTATACCTGGCTCGGGGACCTGGACCGCGGCCTGGCCGTATTCTTCGAGACGGACGAAGCATGGGACGATCCCCGCAGGGCAGACGCCTTCCGCATCGAGCGGCAGCCGGGCTCGGTCAACGTCGCCTGGTGGTTCATAAAGGGAACGAAGGCCCTGCCTGAGCCCTGGAAGTACACCTTCGGCATCGAGGCCACACCCGTAAAGAAGACGCCCGGGGGCCGGAAGTGGCTCCTGGCCGGCCACCTGCCGGTCGGCACTGGAAACTTCGTCATCCCGTGGGCCACGCCGAGGGCGCTCAGGTACTTCGGCTATCCGAAAGCTACAAACTCCCGTAAGTACCGTCGCCTGGTCGAGTTCTACCACAAGCAGGACATAAAGGTCTGTCCCTACGTGCTCCTGAATTTGTTGTCGGACGCGGCCCCAGAACTTTCCGCCCATCCGGAGTGGACGGGGAATCTCGTAGCGAAGGGCAAGGGAGGATCCGGGGACGTGGCCAGGTATGGGGACGACCTGTCGGCTGTAGTGCCCACTTCGGAGTATATCGACTGGATCGTGTGGAAATGCGATCAGTTCGTCCGTGAAAACGACCTGGACGGAATGTATCACGACTTTACGATGCTGATGGTCCTCACGGATATCCCCCAGGGCTTCGGGTATATGCGCGACGGCAAGCCGGTGCGCTGCTATCCGTTCTTCGCCCGCCGGGAACTCTACAAGCGCATCTACACCATGCTCAAGCAGTACAAGAAGGATGCCATCAACATCGGCCATATGTCGGGGTGCTTGTACCTGCCCTACCTATCCTTCTGCGACATCATAGTGACCGGAGAGCACTTCGGGGGCGCTCACTTCCAGGGCAAGACCTACCAGGAGCTACTCCCGGATGACTACATCCAGGCGGAGATCATGGGTCACAACTATGGCCTGACCACCGTGTTCCTGGAGCAATGGGGGAACCTCGCCCCGAACCAGGACCACCGCTTCCTACTCGGTCTTGCCCTGCTGTATGATTTCAGCCTGTGGATCGGCACCGAGGCTGAGAAGCCCAATCAGCGTGTCTACAAGGCATTCCGCGAGTTCGGCGCCATGGATGCCGAGTTCATCCCATTCTGGCGGGCCGATGACATCGTCCGCGGTCAGACGGATGAGGTGCGGTGCTCCGTCTACAGAAAGCAGCGTGGCGGCGCGATGCTGGTCTTCTTCAACCGGGGCAAGGAGGCGCGGAAAATGACCTTCACCGTTGACTGGGCGAAGCTCAAGACCCAGGGCAGCGGTCCCGTGGTTGCGAGGGACGCCCTACCGGCCGGCTGGGACGAGCTTGTAGATAACCAACTACCGGTGAAGGGCAATCAACTCACCATCAAGGTACCAGCGGAGGGTTTTCGACTGCTGGCGGTGGAGTGATCGTCGGCGGAGGTCCCCATTGAGCAGTAAGGTTGCACTCGTCACCGGCGCAGGCAGAGACAGCGGGTCCGGTTCACTCCAGCCTCCACCTGCTGCCTGAAGGCGTTGTCCCCTTTGTGTTTACGCACCACGTGGAATACCACAAAGCCCGGACCCAGCCTGGCCCTTACGGGCTATTGTACTTCCCCCGCCGGTAATCTGACTTCTCAGGCCCCTCCCGCCCTCTGGGTAGTGTAAAAAGGCATAGGCAAGCCCCCGCAGCGCATCCTCTGGCGATCTGTGCGCATTGTAGCCGACGAGGGACCCCCCAATGCTCAGTTATTTTGCTAGGTCTCCGCGCTTCTGCCGGCGGGACTGGCGAACAGTTAGCGCCAGGATGTAGCCTGGTGCCGGCCAATCACTGTTCCCAGATTTCTTCTTCAGAAACCTCCCAATCTCGGGTTTTGTTAGCTCAATGATCCGCAGCAGGAGGAATTAGTGCAGGACACAGAGAATGTTAGACGTAGCAACAAAACATATGGGAAATCCCAGCAACAGTCTCTACAGAGAGGAAGAGATGAAAGATGGAAATGGCGCATCCTGATGTTGGTGTCGGAGTGGCAGGCGGTCTGTTTGGCGGCTTCATGCTGTTAGTCTGGTTGGCGATCTACGTCTATTACGCGGTCGCCTTCATGACTATCGCAAAGAAAACCGGGACGGAGAACGCCTGGATGGCGTGGGTCCCCATTCTGAACCTGTGGCTGATGGTTCAGATTGCTGAGAAGGAAGCGTGGTGGATCATTCTGTTCCTCATCCCGGTGCTAAACCTTGTCGCCGCAATTGTGGTAACAATGGCCATCGCCGAAAGGGTTGGCAAGCCATCGTGGTGGGGCATACTGATCATCGTGCCAGTCGTCGGCCTGGTCGTACCGGGCTATTTGGCCTGGGGATAAGGCCTCTCGGGCTGCGCCCTGCTCGCCCCCCGGATAGTCAAAGTGGATCTGGAGCGTGCCGCCTTCATGGGGCACTTGCTCAGTGACATCTACGGCTATGGTTTGACGACCCTCCTTGGGCAGCGGAATCACATGCCGCACCCAGGCATCGGCCTCCTCAGGGGCTACTGGCACTGCCGAACTGGCGCCAGCCGAAAGAGTTATTGCTAACAAGGTTGCCACGCTCATCCACCATAGCATGCT
>JALGUR010000002.1 GCA_029820565.1 Candidatus Zipacnadia bacterium | reverse complement strand
CCGGCGAGCCTACAGCCGTTCTGCACGGGCGAACCGACGGCTGCGCGATAGAGAATAGGAGAGTGCGCGATGGTCACTACAATCGGAGAGGTGCGTAGTTACCACAGGTCCTGGTTCACCCTGATTTTCGCGGCTCTGGGGTCTTGTGTGCTGCTTTTCATCATCGCGCCGTTGCTGGCATTGGTCTTATCATCGTCATTGGGCGAACTTTCCCAGGCGGTGCGGGACGCGGAAGTAACCCAGTCCATTCGCCTGACTCTCGCCGCTGCCCTGGCGGCAACTATCGTCTGCACCGTGATCGGCGTGCCGTTAGCCTACGTATTAGCGAGGAAGAACTTCTTTGGCAAGGCCGCCCTATTAGCGATTATAGACTTGCCCATCATCATCCCGCACTCGGCGGCGGGCATTGCCTTGCTAACCGTGATTGGCCGGCGTTCATTGCTCGGGTCGCTCACCGGAGGGCTAATGGGCACCTTCGCGGGCATCGCAGTAGCCATGGCGTTTGTATCAGTACCGTTCTTGATTAACGCCGCCCGCTCCGGATTTCTGGCCGTGCCCGAAAGACTGGAGAAGGCAGCCCGGACTTTAGGCGCCTCCCCGTGGCGGGTGTTTTTCACCATATCGCTGCCCATGGCCTGGCGCGACATCCTCTCGGGAATGGTTCTGATGTGGGCCCGGGGCATCAGCGAATTCGGCGCGGTAATCATCATTGCCTATCACCCCATGACCACGCCGGTGATGGTATTTCAGCGCTTCAACGACTATGGCCTGGCCTATGCCCGGTCTGTGGCGGTCGTCCTGATTATCATCTGCGTGGCGATTTTTATGGTGGTGCGCTTCCTCGCCCGCCAGCGCGCAATTCAGGAGCCCCAGAATGCTTGAACTGCAATCCATCTCCAAGCGCCTGGGCTTATTTGCCATTTCTGACCTTAACCTGCGTCTGGAGCAGGGGGAGTACTTTGTCCTGCTGGGGCCGTCTGGCGTGGGCAAGACCGTTCTCATTGAAATCACCGCTGGGCTTATGGCTCCAGATGCCGGCCACATCCTATGGGAAGGTCAGGACATCACCGCCAGCCCCCCCGAGGCGCGCGACTTTGCCGTTGTCTACCAGGATTACGCCCTCTTTCCTCATCTGAAGGTCGCCGGGAATATCGCCTATGGGCTACGGGCGCGGGGCATTGGGGCCCGGGAAGCCGCCCGCCAGGTTCGTACTGTCGCCGAGAGCCTCAACATTGTCGCCCTGCTTAATCGCCATACCAACACTCTCTCAGGTGGCGAGCAGCAGCGCGTAGCGTTGGCCAGGGCGCTGGTGACCCGTCCGCGGATGCTGTTGCTGGATGAGCCCCTATCGGCTGTAGACGTGGGCATCCGCTCGCGACTGCGGCACGAGTTGAAGCGCATTCATCAACATACCGCTGTCACCTTCCTGCACGTAACCCATGATGGCGATGACGCCATGTATCTGGCCGACCGCGTCGGGGTGATGCTCGGCGGCCGCCTTCGCCAGATCGCCACCCCTGAGGAATTGTTCCGCGCTCCCTCTGACCGGCAGGTGGCCGAGTTCCTGGGCCTGAGGAACATAATGACGGTAGATTCTGCTGAGCAAGGCGTGTGTCGCACCGGTGGTGTGGAGATTCATGCGGCCCTCGCTGGCAAGTCAGTATCTAACATCTGGATCAAGCCCGAGGAGATTTTGCTCTCCCGCCAGTCCTTTGATTCCAGCGCGCGCAACCAATTCCAGTGTAGAGTGGAAGAATGGGAGAATTCTGGCCGCCTGCTGGCGGTGCGGGTTTCAACCGGCGTGCTGCGCCTCACTGCCTTGGTCACACACGAGTCCTTCAAGGAGTTGGGCATAGACGTGGGGACTGAACTGTATTGCACCTTCAAAAGCTCGGCGGTACACTGCTTCTGAGCCATGCACCTGCCCCGCTGACACTGCTCGGCCTGTGTGAGCAGAGCACTCCGGTGACGTTTGACAGTGGCCTTGAGGGAAAAGGAGGAGAAGCGGCGCGATAATGAGGTAATGAATTAGGGATAAGGGGACATTATGTGGCCTGCCCTGCTTTGCTCTCCCGCCTTACCGAGGAGGTAAAGAGCATGCACACCGAGAACACTAAACTATCTTCCAGTTAGGGGTGATTAGAATGGGACAAGGTAACGTGGACCTGCCCTGGTGTTTAAGAACGCTTGAGGTCAAAGTGAAGAACTTCCTTCTCACTGAGGCAGGCAGACACCTACTGAATTCGCGCAAGGAGCTGCTGCTGGCCATCCGGGCGCTGGTTGACCAGAAGATAGACTGGGTGGACAGATTGGGTCGCGAACCCGCCGGCAAGAATGTCAAAGTAGAGTGAAGGTCTGCGGCTTCGTCCTCACAGTGTAGCGCCAGTGGTCTGCCCAGGGGCCCACAAAATCCCCAGGAACGTGACTGAGATGCGTCAGGCCGACGAGGGCGGTTTGCTATCGGCAGTATTAGCCACGGCTGAGCAGTTTGGACAGCAACCGGCGGTGGTGGCGCCGGGCCAACGACTGACCTATGAGCAAGTCGTCCAGAGCACGGGGGCTTTGGCTACTGGCCTGGCCGATCTGGAGGTGGCGCGCGGGGACCGAGTGGCACTGCTGCTGCCTAATTGTCCCCAGTTCATCATTTCGTATCTGGCGATCACCGCCTTGGGCGCCGTCGCCGTACCTGTACACTGCCAATTAAGTGCAGAAGAAGCGACCTACATCCTCAACCATGCCCAAGTGCGGGGTCTCATATCCTTAGCAGGATTTGACCCGCTCGTCGCGCAATTGCGACAACGGGTCAGCAGCCTGACGAAGTTGCTAATCAGTGGCCCATCAGCAATAGACGATGCCATTAATCTGGAAGATGTTATAGCGGCGTCTGCTGACCAGCCCCTCCTATCTGATGCCGCCCAACAGCAGGAGGCCGCGGTCATTATCTATACTTCGGGCACCACCGGACGACCCAAAGGAGCAGTGCTTTCCCACCGCAACCTGTTAGCCAATGCCCGCTCATGTGTCCAACTGATAGGAGCAACGGCTGAGGACAGCTTCTTAGGGGTGCTACCGCTGTTTCACTCCTTCGGCGCTACCGTCTGCATGATAATGCCTTTCATAACCGGGGCTTGCACCGTGCTACAGACAGGCTTTATGCCGCTGGAAGTGTTGGAGGCGATTGAGGCCCATAGGATCAGCCTATTTCCCGGTGTCCCGTCAATGTTTGCCGTACTTATGGGCTGCCGGACTGCTCGGGACTATGACCTAAGTAGCCTGCGCCTATGTGTTTCGGGGGGAGCAGCGCTCCCCCTGGAGGTACTGTACGGCTTCCGGGAGCGCTACGATGTCCCGCTGGTGGAAGGCTATGGGCCGACCGAGGCCTCCCCGGTGGTAAGTGTGCATCCACCGGATGGCGTGCAGAAGCCAGGCAGCGTGGGGCCACCTATCCCTGGCGTACAGGTACGCGTCGTGGATGAGCAGGGCCAGGATCTACCTGCTGGAGAAATCGGCGAAGTCATTGTGGCAGGCGACAATGTTATGCAGGGCTACTGGCAGGACCCGGCGGCCACCGCCGAAGCCATCCGCGAAGGCTGGTTATACACTGGCGACTTGGGCCGACTGGACGCCGATGGCTATCTGTACATTGTAGACCGTAAGAAGGACCTTATCATAGTTGGGGGCACTAATGTCTACCCCCGGGAGATTGAGGCAGTCATCTCTCAAATGTCGCAGGTGAGTGAAGTGGCCGTAATTGGGATGCCTGACGCGCTGCGGGGCGAACGGATTAAGGCGATAGTAGTGCCGACTGAGGACGCGCAGTTGACTGACGAGCAGGTTATAGCCCACTGCCGAGGGCATCTCGCGCCGTTCAAAGTGCCCCGTGTAGTTGAGTTCAGAGAGTCCTTACCTAAGTCGCACCTGGGGAAGGTTCTGAAGCGAGAATTGCGCGGCGAAAGCCCCAGCATTCCATAGTCTTCTGCTGGACTGACCTGTGCAGTCTCGTTAGAGTCAGTGGTTATTTTCACGAATGGCCAAAGTTTCCGTCTATCCGCGAGATTACGCTCGGCAGTGGAAGTCCTTCACCGTCCAGAATTCAGCACAAGACGTTGTATAGCCCGGATTAGTCCCTCTGCCCTAATCTTTATCTATCGGCGAGATTGCTATCTCAGCGGCAGAAGGAAAACGACAACAGGTCCGCGAAATTGCCATCGCTCAGGGGAACTTTAAGCCGTAATAACTGTTCCCCGAGCGCGAACCCAATCATTGAGGAGGTGGATGTCACAGTGGAAATGAGTACGCTCATTCGTTACCGTGATGAGATTGAGATGGTAATGAGCGCCGCCACCAGTACCCAGGTCCAGTCCACGGTTGATCAATTGGTTGACCAGCAGGAGTGGGAATTGTTGGGCATACTGCTGTTGACCGGGTTAGAGACAGCAGCCCGCCGAATGATTGCGCTATTGATTGAAAGGGAGATATACGAGCCATTGGCCTGGGGAGCATGCTTGCGGCGACAGTTACGGCCGCCTATCATCTCGGCGGCCGGCGGGGGTCTGGGGCGCCGCGTTTTCAGGGACATTGACGCTGAAGAGGATACTGCGGGAGTCCCTGAACACATTCTGGCCGACGCCACGGAGATGGCAGCGGCCGCCGATCAGCAGCGCGAGGCCGCTCAGCAGCGTGAGGCCCAAATGGACCGCGATCCCATCCGCTCCTATATCGTAGACCAACTATCCCGGCATCTAAACAAGCCCGAAGCCCGCGAGGTCGTTGTGACTATAGCCCAGGCTTCAGCCTGGGAGGAGACGCGGCGCGAGGCGGCCCTGAAACTGGCAAACCATAAGCCCTCAGTGCAGGCACTACTCGCTGAGGGCCGCACCGCTGATCTGATTGCCATCAGCAACGCGACCGGGTTAGAGGTGGTAACGGGGAAGACTGCCCAGGGCTTGGGTGATAAGTTATCCGAGCTGCAACAGGCCGGCGACATGGAAGCCCTGCGCTTCGTGGCGGAAAATCACCCCGACGCGAGCATCAGGGCAGCCGCCCAACAAGCCTTGAGTTAGAGGCTGGGTCAGACTGCTCACAGTGACTGGGCATATCTGCACAGTCAACTCGGTGGCCTTGGGGGTTAGAATTCCCCGCGTTCCATCATCGCCGCTCCACCGGCCAGTACAAGGGCGAATATCGCCCACAGAATCCCGATCACCAGTTGGATGGCGAAGATTATCCAGCCCCACTTGGACCAGACTGCCTGAGTCTGCTTGAATTGCTCAATGCTGTCAAAGCGGCGGTGCTGCCAGGCCCACTCGTTGCCCTTGATGCCCAGAACGATCGCCCAAATCCAGCCCAGACAGAACACCAGTAGCGAAAGCCACACGTTGTGGGCAATACCCCAGATCCAGTTCAGCCAGAAGGCCCCCCAGTTCCAGCCCTTGATTTCCTCGGGCACGGGACCACCAGTGCCCGAGTTGTTAGCGAAAGTGGACGGAGTAGGCGGTGGCGGTTGGGGCGGCTGAGAAGCCTGACCTGGCGGGGCAGGCGGGGGCTGGGCCCCTCCTTCGAACTGTTGTCCCGGTTGCTCGTCGCTCATTGTGCCACTCCCTTCTATGTTCTTACAGCCAGATTGGAGATACCCAGTTGACCACTGAATTATACAGTTTTGGGCAAACATAGGCAACCGCCTGCGGACTGCAGAGGGCTTTGCCTGGCCTTGGAGGGGCCTGTCGCCGCAGGCCGAGCATAGCGAGGTCCTGCAAGGCTGGCCCTCTTACGTAGGCCGGCCTCCGCTTCGCTCGACACGGCCCCTCCAAACGACAGTACGATGCTACGGCTTGACCGTGAACCCAACTTCGGCCAGGGGTTCCTTCTCACCCAGCACACTGACTTCAGCACGATACTGTCCGGCCGGCAGGGGCTTAGCGGCTTGCATCCAGGCGAAAGCCCGTCCCGCGCCGTCCGCCATCGCTACTCGCTGGGTGGCCTGCTCAATAAGGGTATCCCGGAAAAACCACTTCACCACAAAGGCCGCCTCGGCCGTGCCATTAATGTAGGCGAAGGCCACAAATATCCGGTCGGTGCCGGCGAAGATAGCGGTGGCCTGGTCAGGCTCCCCTTTGGCGCTCACGCCCTGCGCAGTTACACAGTTGATGATCTTAACTTGCCCGACCGCCGTGGGTTTGGCTGACAATATCATATCGGCACCTTTGGTGACTACTAAAGAGGCCCGATCTATTTTCTTGCCGGCGGCTCTGAGTTCTACTTCATAGATACCCTCCGGGAAAATCTTCTGGTCCTCAGGAGGTTTTAAGGTAAGCCGTCCCGCAGCATGCGAGGCCCCTGGTCGCGGCTGGGCGGAAGCCGCAACCGGCCCCAGTTCCTCCCCGTTGAGCCACCAGTAGGCCGTTATCTGGGTATCAGACGGCAGGCTGGGTAAGTCATAGAAGCAATAGATTTCAGGGGCCTCAGCGCGCAGCATAGGAGGGGTATGCTTAGGCGGGGAGGACTGAGTGGTAAAGACCAATGTGTCGGGTGCTTCATCCTCTGCAGCGGCAGATCGAGCCGGTGCCACAGACTCGCTTGACGGCGGCTGGCCGCGAGGGTCCGGTGACGTACCAGTTAAGTAGACAGCCACTGCTGCCCCGATCAATATTGCGACCGGACACGCCAGCAGCAAATTGTACCATTGGCGGGCGAAGAACCCAGCGCTTGGCTGCCGCGAGGGGTGGCTGTCGGCGTGTGGCTGGCCCTGGGATCGGGGCTGCGGGCGTTGGTTGGCCATTTTCTCGCTGTTACTGCCCCTGAATATGTATGATGTGCGGGTATGATGCTATCTCGCTGGTAATGTCGCCTTGTACCTTGTACAGGCCGGGAGCAAGGGCCGTCTCGGTATCGCCAGTAGGAATAGTCCATCGCGCCTCCACCACATAAGTCTCCTGGGGAGCAAGCATCTTCTGCTGCAATGCCTGAGTGAAAACCTGCCCGGCCGACCACCGCCACACTTCCTGGCCGGCCTGGTCACGAACTGCAAAGTCGTATGTCTTACCAGAGGTAAATTGGAGCTTTACAGGCTTTTCGGTGGGGTTAGCGATCTTCATCTGCATTACTATGGTCTCGCCTGGTTGATATTGGCGGCGGTCGGTGGTCAGATAACAAGTGATCCCTTTCCGGCCCGCAGGTGCTTTGATGCGCTGCACTCGTAAATAAGGAAAGCCTCTTTTTGCTAACTGAACCGCGCCGGCTACCTCTATTCGCCGCCCCAAATCGGAGTACGGTTGCAGAGAAATGGAGTCGCCAGGCTCGCCGCCGGTACAATAAATGCAGCCGGTAGCGGCACGCAGGGTCCAGTCGCTGCGCGTTACTGGTGGCCCACTGGCAGTAGCCAGGCTGAAGGGGTCAGGCTGCCAGCCAGTGTATTCCCCCGTTATCGTCACTAATTTGTTGACCCAGGCGGGGGGGTCGGCCAGTATCTCAGTTATGTTCACCTGGGCTACTTCACCAACGGGCAGAGCACTAACATATAGGGCTTTTTGTTCATTATCCCACTTGAATTGGGCCGGGGCGACCAGCCGCAGCAATTGGGCCGGGACGTAAATAATACCCTTGAGACGGCGCGGGGCAGCCGGCAAGTGATATGTTCGCTTGCCTTCCTCTATCTTAGTTTCACCCAGCCACAGTCGAACCTCCGCTCTACCCGTAGCACTTAGTTTTACCGCCTGGGCCGAGGCATCCCAATCCACCTCATAGCCCAACTCCTGGAATACTGCCCGCACCGGCAGCCAGGTGAAGCCATCCTGAAGGACGGCGGGGCTGGGAAGCGGTATCTGCACTCCGTTGAGGAGGAGTACGACGGCGAGGGTAGTTTTCATTTGAGTATGCCTCTATTAGTCGCCTCTTACAGGTCGTAGGATTAGAACCTGTGCGCTCTATGCGGGCCGGGTCCGGCAAAGAACGCCTCAACCGGCCCCTCCGACGGCAGTCGTTGCTGTCGTTGCTTACGGCTGGTGCATGCGGGCCGGGTTCGGCAAACAACGCCTCAACCGGCCCCTCCGACGGCCGCCGTTGCTGCCCTTGTTGCATGCGGGCCGGGTTCGGCAAACAATGCCTCAATGGGCCCCTCCGACGGCCGCCGTTGCTGCCCTTGTTGCATGCGGGCCGGGTTCGGCGAAGAACGCCTCAACCGGCCCCTCCGACGGCTGTTGTTGCTGTTGTTGCTGTCGTTGCATGCGGGCCGGGTTCGGCAAAGAACGCCTCAACCGGCCCCTCCGACGGCAGTCGTTGCTGTCCTTGCGGTTGTTGCTGCCCTTGCTTATGGCAGGCGCGGGGTTATTTCTGGTAGTCCGCCCATATAGGGCCGTAGAACATCGGGAATGACTACCGTACCGTTCTCTTGCTGGTAGTTCTCCAGGATCGCGGCCATAGTGCGCCCGCAGGCCAGGCCCGAGCCGTTCATAGTATGGACAAATTCCGGCTTAGCCTCCGGCTCAGGGCGATAGCGGGTGTTACAGCGGCGGGCCTGGTAGTCACCATACTGGCTACAGGAAGAAAGCTCCAGCCACTTGTCCATCGCCGGGAAGAACCCCTCCAAATCAAAGGTTTGTCGGGGCTGATGGCCCATATCCCCGGTGCACAGATGCACTCGGCGGTAAGGCAATTCCAGGGCCTCAATAATCACCTCGGCATTCTTGACCAGTTTTTCCAGTTCGTCTTGGGCCTGCTCCGGCTCCACAAACTTCATCATTTCCACCTTGTGGAATTGATGGACGCGAATCAGTCCCCGCGTCTCTTTACCCGCGGCCCCGGCTTCGCTGCGGAAACAGGCGGTATAAGCGGTATAGTATTTGGGCAGTTCATCCGCTGACAGTATTTCATCCTGGTGCATATTGGTCAGGGGGACCTCGGCGGTGGGTATTAAGTACAGGTCATCGTCGGCGATCTTGAATAGGTCTTCCTTAAACTTAGGCAAATTCGCGGTGCCATAACAGGAGCGTTCATTAGCCAGAAACGGCGGCAGCACTTCGGTATAACCGTGCTTGCGAGTATGAGTATCCAACATAAAGTTTATCAGCGCCCGCTCCAGCGCCGCCCCGGCGCCAATATCGGTGGCGAAGCGGGCCCCGGCTTGCTTGGCAGCAACTCCGAAATCCAATATTCCGAGGCGCTCGCCAATCTCCCAATGGCCCAGTGGCTCAAAATCAAACCGCCGCACTTCACCCTTGATATACATAACTACGTTATCTTCCTCGGAATCGCCCATTGGTACTTCATCCAGAGGAATGTTGGGCAACTCTGCCATCATTTCATCAAAGCGCTGTTGGACCTCCCGCAATTGTTCCTCATATTGGGCAATTTGCTCACCGACCTGCGCGGCCTGCTCTCTAAGCGCGTCGACATCAGCGCCTTGCTGCATAAGACGGCCGATTTGTTCCGAGAGGTCATTGCGCTGAGCCCGAGCGCTTTCCACGATTTCCAGCAACTCGCGGCGGCGGCTTTCCACCACAATCAATTCGTCAAGGTCAAACTCGTAACCGCGCCTGCGCAACGCTTCGCGTATCTTGTCGGGCTGCTCGCGAATCAACCTGTGGTCAAGCATAATTCATGCCTCCTCGGCTGGAGCAACAGCGCCCCGGCGGCGGCGAAGTGCTTTCTCAATTTCAACAGCAAAGAATAGTGTGCTGGCCAGGCCCACGCATAAGCCCATGTGAGCAGCAGATAGCGCGGTGGTATGCAGAATGCTTTGGAGCCAGGGCATATATGTTACCGCAAATTGCATTACAATAGTCAGCACCACCGCACCAATTAGTTGCCTATTACCCCAGAATCCGATCCGAAATACCGACTCAGTTTCGGAGCGAACCGCCAGCACGTTAGCCATCTGCAGAAAGGCCAGCACAGCAAAGCAGGCGGTGCGCGCCGCTTTCTCCGCTTGCATCACGTCGCCTGTGAGGCCATGAACATTCCTAAAGACATACGAGAATAGCCCCAGGGCACAAATAGCCATATACACCCCGACCCACAGAATGAAGGGTCCCATGCCCCGGGCGAAGACGCTCTCGTTGGGGTCACGGGGTGGGCGCTTCATAACCCCAGGCTCAGGCGGCTCCACTCCCAGAGCCAGTGCCGGCAGCCCGTCAGTTACCAGGTTAATCCACAAAATCTGGGCTGGCAGTAGGGGCAGAGGCCAGCCCAGGAGGATAGAGCCGAACATTGTCAATATCTCACCAGCGTTGGTGCCCAGCATATAGCGGAAAAACTTGCGGATATTGTCATATATGACCCGACCTCGCTCCACCGCCGCTACAATGGTGGCGAAGTTGTCGTCTAACAGGATCATGTCCGAGGCTTCTTTGCTGACATCGGTACCGCTGATGCCCATAGCCACCCCAATGTCAGCCCTCTTCAGAGCCGGGGCATCATTGACCCCGTCGCCGGTCATGGCCACGATCTGCCCGCGGTTTTGCCAGGCCTCAACAATATTGACTTTGTCCTTGGGCGAGACCCGCGCATATACCGATACGTCATCTACCTGGGCCTCCAGAGCCTCCACCGAGGTAGTAGCCAATTGCTGGCCGGTCATTGTCTGCTGACCCTCAGCAAGAATGCCCAACTGCTGAGCGATGTTGGCCGCGGTCGCTGCATGGTCACCGGTAATCATTACGGGCACAATGCCCGCTTGCTTACAGGTCTGTACGGCGGGCTGGGCCTCGGGTCGGATCGGGTCGCTCATTCCGGCAAAGCCGATAAAAACCATTTCCTGCTCAACCGAGTCAGCCTCCATAGCCGGCGCCTCTTCCCAAAGACGATAAGCGGCAGCCAACACTCGCAGTCCCTGGGCGGCCAGTTGCTCATGCTGGGAGATAATCTCTGTCTTGTCTGCGTCGGATAGCGGCTGCACCTGGTTGTCGCGCAGAATGAAGCGACACCCGGCCAGCACCATCTCCAGCGCGCCTTTGGTGTAACTGACAAATTCGCCGGCGGTTTGCGCCTTATCGCGTAGGCGAGGGTCTCCAACCTCGCCGCCGGATTGTGCAGGTTGAGGACCCGCACTAGGCGACTCGTACTCGGGAACGCGATGCAAGGTAGTCATCCGCTTACGGGCGGACTCAAAAGGAATCTCATCAATTCGCGGATATTCTGTTTCCAACTCTCCTTTAACTAACCCGGCTTGGGCCGCCACTTTGACCAGGGCTATCTCGGTGGGGTCTCCCGTGGCGGTTTCCTCCGGGGTGCAAGGCTGCTGAATTCGCGCATCGGTGCACAGGCTTGAACTGCGCAGAAGCAGCGAGAAGTGGGGCTCCTCACTGACGGCCAGCGCCTCGCCGTTGCTCTGGAAGTCGGCCCGCAATCCATCCTCTGACTCCGCGACAGTGATCAAACTCCGATTGGCAGACAGGACTTGCACGCTCATAGTGCCCTGGGTCAGGGTGCCGGTTTTGTCCGAACAGATCACGGTCACCGAGCCCAGAGTTTCCACGGCGGGCAAGCGGCGAATCAGGGCGTGGCGGCGGACCATCTGTTGCGCGCCGAGCGCCAGAGTAATAGTTACCACCGCCGGCAAGCCCTCGGGAACCGCCGCTACGGCCAGGCTCACTGCCGTCAGAAACATATCAGTGATTTTCTCGCCTCTTAGCCAACCGCCCATGAAGACCACAGCGCAAATCAGTAACGTAGCCGCTATCAGCCATTTGCCGGCCTGAGCCATCCGAATTTGCAGCGGGGTCTTGCCCGCCTCGGTGGTTTGCAGCAGCGCGGCGATCTGGCCCATCTGGGTACCCATTCCCGTTTCCGCCACCACGCCCTGGCCCCGACCGTAAGTGACCAAGGTGCTGGCAAAGGCCATATTGGTCCGGTCACCTACGACGGTCTCTTCGGGTAGTTGCGCCGCCGCTTGCTTAGATACGGGGAATGATTCACCGGTCAGGGCCGCCTCGTCTATCTGCAGATTGCTGGTCTGCACCAGGCGCAAGTCAGCGACTACTCGCATTCCGGCTTCCAGTAGCACTATATCTCCAGGTACGACTTCCCGAGCGGGGATATCTTTGACTTGCCCGTCCCGGATTACTCGGGCGTGGGGTGCAGCCATCTTCCTGAGGGCAGCCACGGCTCTCTCGGCCCGGTACTCCTGGACAAAGCCAATTATTGCATTAGCCACTAAGATAAAGGCAATGAACAGGCTATCTACAACTTCACCGATGAGGGCAGCGACGATGGCGGCTACTATTAACAAAATTACTAAGGGTTCGGCAAATTGGCGCAGAAATATCAACCACGGACTGCGGCCCTGTTGCTCCTCCAGTTCGTTGGGTCCGAACTGTGACAATCGGCGCTGAGCCTCTTCGGCGCTCAGCCCCTTATCTGGGTCGGTGTCGCAATTCGCTATGACTTCATCAACTGATTGTTGGTACCAATTAGTCATTAGGTTTGCTGACGCTTACGCTAAAGGCCGCGATTATCAGAGTAGTGGCGGATGTACAAGTGGGTTTCGGGATGTCCTGGGGCAGCACTGTCGCCAACATTACTGAATGCCTCACAATACTATACACTAAAACCAGCGACACCGCAAGTTGTTCGCACTTGCGGTGCGTTGCTAATTCCTCATCGCGTAGGCGAGGTCCTCTAACCTCGCTCCTACCAGCCTTACTCAGCAAGCAGTCTATCCATCTGGTAGCCTAATCCGGTTCCCCGTAGACTGGAGGTATCGGCCACACCTCGGCGGACAGTGAAGATACCGCCGTGAACCCGCTGTTCAGCCGGCGTCGTGGCATCCGGGAAGAACTGGCGGCTGTTAGCCTCTACGCCCATTATCGTATAGAGCCGGGCCGCCATACCCACCGAGTGAATCAAGGCCAGACTGGGGTTAGTCAAGTCTTGCAGCGCATAGGGAATCCCTAACTCCCTGGCCTTGGCCGCCATTACCATATCAGTGGAATGGCCCTTACAGGTCTTCAGGGCGACTCCTGACCAGCCTAACTCCATGGCCAGGTCAAAACTGTCCAGGTCAGTGAGGCTCTCGTCCACAAGGACGGGCTTCAGCTCGGAAAGTTGGCGCATATCGTGACGGCTGGCGGCCAAATCGCGCTCAGTGGGCTGCTCAATATACAAAATGCTGTCAAAGCAGTCCGTAGATTGCTCGCGAATATTGTGCAACATTTCAATGATATACTCGGGACTGTCGCACTGCTCATTAGTGTCCGCGGTCAGGTGTAGTTGGGTGATCCCCATCTTGGGCAATTCTTGCCGACCGACCCGGTGAACCGCCAGCATTCTTTCTACATCCCATTCTAAGTCATTACCCCGCAACTTCACCTTCAAGCAATACACGCCATCCTGAGCAATCCACTCATCCAGGCTTACGGGCCGGCCATCATCGGGGTCAGTTTCCTCTTTTTCAGCGCGGGTGAGCTTATCCAACCCTCCTACCAGGTGGAAGATGGGGATTTCGGGCAGGTAGGCAGGGCGAATATAATCCTGTGCATACTTGCCGGCGAACTCTGGCCCCAGGTACTTGCTCAGATCGCCCATAAAATCGGGGCCATAGCCGCAGTAACTATCAATTCCATTGACATTGCCAAAGGCGTCGTGGAGGGCAGCATCCACCGGCGAAGCGCACACCAGTGCGCCCAGGAAGGGCTGGGCCGGGTCCAGGTTGCGCTCAGCACAGACTTGCTCGTTAATTCGGGCCAAATCTTTCTCCAAGTCAAAGAAGATGTCAATAGGGTGAGCGAAGTCGGGATACTCAGCCGCCAGTGCCGCGTAGCGCCGAGTAACTTCTTCCATCGCCGCCACTTTGTCCTCGTGAGATAGTTCGGGGACCGGCCAAGCCCAAACGTCGGACAGAAATATTCCGCCCCAACCTTCCGCGGCTTTACCACCTTTGTTCTCGACCGTAGCCTTCACCTGGCAAAAAGGGCATTCATCCATCACGACGGCGCCAAACTTTAGCGGCGTACGCGCTATCAAGTTCTCCACGTATACTTCCATACTCTTAATGCGGATGTCCGATTGCATAGGTACCTTCCTTCAGACTGTTGTAGTGCCCCTGGGGGTAGGCGGGCTCGCGGCTATTCGTCAATGGTGCCGGCCATGCCCCACAGCTTTAACACTGGTGAGACCGACGGATCGGAAGTACTCAGTTTGGCCTCAATGCGCAGGGCAATGGCCTTGATGTCGCCCAGGGAATCCCCGGGGTTGACATTATCCTTCAGCACTTTCTCGCCACTCTCGTCGAGAATGGCGAAGGTGATTGCCGTGCCTTCTGGGGTATAGGTTTCGGCGCGAAAGTTGCCCCAGGCCGGACCATCCATCGTGATGACGTCCGAGCTGACCACTCCCGGCTTCTCGGTGATGTAACCGCGCGTGGCCATCTGGACTACTTCGTCGGGATACATCATTCGCCCATACAGTGAGATTTCATCCAACTCGCCGCCGAAGAAGTCGGTGCCGGTGATATTGTCAACACCGAAATGCAGATTCTTAGAATGGGGCGTGTGATAGCCATCGTAGGTGCCGTACCCATAGTACATCGGACCGGCGTCAGGGCGCATATCCACATAGTAGGAACCATTGCCGGCCTTCAGATTGTCGTTATTGAGACCCTCGTGATAGGGGTTGACTTCGACCTCCTGCTCGCCGTCCAAGTACAGCCACATATAGCGGTAGCCACTATAGCCAACCCCCGTAGTAGCCAGGGCGTGATACCAGCGGCCGGCCGCCAACGTAGTTTCACCTTCCACGCGTATGGTGGGCATATTCTCGTTGTTCGGGTCGCCCAGTTGGAAGTTCAGCTTCCCGTCGGCAACGCCCAGGTAGTAGTAAGGTCGCTTGCTGATTAGGGCCTGGGGCCGCTGCACGTCGCCAGCCCGGAAGAAGCACTCAATAGTGAAGAAATTAGGCACTCGGCCCTCGGGAGTATCGGGCACCTCAATTTGGGAGTCGGTACCATTGAACAGAATGCCGCCGCCAACCTTGCCGGCAGTTAGACCGATATGCTGGGCCCGGCCATAATTGCCATTGACTGAATCGTATACTACTTCCGAGACCTCGTCCTCGAACGACCAGCGACCGATGAGTCGGGCATCTTCCGGGTCACCTGTAGTCGCCAGCCTGATGCCGTTGCAAGGTCGCTTGAAATAGCGCGGGTCAATGTGGCCGCCATAGAATCCACGGCCATTACACTCCGGGTCCATCTCCGCCTTCGCTCCGGCGTACCAACTGGCCATTAGCAGCCCTTCATCAGTCAGGGCGCTATCGCAATAGCCATGGGAACCTGTTAGCCATCCGCCATGGCCATCCAGCACACAGATGCTGGCGTCCCGGTGCCAGGTCTTGCCATTGTCAAAACTGGGTACCGCCATAATGCGCCCGTGGGCCCGCTCGGCATGCACCGCCACTAACGTGCCATCGGGCAGGCAGGTAACGTGAGGACGGCTGGGTCGGGTGCTGAACCAGACGCCCGAGGGGGAGTAGCCGTACCAGGTGCGGCCATAATCGTCCGACCAACTTTGCGAGTAATAGTGAGCCTGCGATTGGTCGCGCATCAGGAGGTACAACTGGCCGGGCGTGCCGGTCTCAGTTACCCAGCACTCATCGCGCTGAAAGCCTACCTGAGCCCCCAGAGCAATCTTTTCATACTCACTGTATTCGGGGTCAGTAATAAGCACCCCGCGGCACTTGCGTCCCCGCTCATCAGCCGTGCTATGCAGTCCCAGTATCTCGCCGTTGCTCATCTGAATGGTGAAGCGGAAAAAGCCTCCTTCAGAAGGCATGTTAAAGTCCCAGGTCTTGCCCTCGTCGGTGCTGCGCGGGACGTAGCGCTTTCCTTCTTTTCTAACCACTGGTGCCAGCCAAATGGTGCCGTCGTCCAGGGCACACAGGCCCCAATGCAGGCCCGACTCTGTGCTTACTGGCCGACTATCACTCCAGGTGTAGCCACCGTCAATGGAGACGCGACAGACGGTGCGGCGGGTGGGGTCGTCCGCTCCGTGGGAACCAGTGGCTTGCTCTTGACAGCAAGCAATCAGATGGCCGTTAGGCAGCCGTTCCAGTTGACCAAAGTGGCCGAAGCCTGACGGTTTGCCGTCAACTACATAATAGTCTGGTTTATTCCAACTTATCCTTACGCTGGGAACTTGGCCCACGGGGGGAAAGTCTCTGATCATCTCTGCTCCATCCAGAGACAGTCCCTCAGCCTTTTGAAAATCGTTCGAATAGGCGGCCAGTACCGAGGAAACTACCCACAATAGCAACGCCCACATCATCACGGTTGTCAGCAGTCGTTGGATCATTGCTTTTTGCCTCCAAATCTGTTGGTGGAATAGTGGCTAATTATGTGTTTCTCCTTGCTTCCCAGAATTCCTCCCTGCTTAATGTAAGATGTTTGGTTGACTGGTTATCTTCCTTCATATCTGGTAACCGCCTAATAGATTCATTCTGTCTCGGGCTGTAGTTAATTTGACATCGCCAGCATCCCAAAGTATACTTGCGGCCAAGTGAGTAATTAACAACACGGCGGGAGCGTACCGTTATGAGCATCAGCATCGGCATGGTTGGCATCGGGGCATTTGGGAAACATTTCATCAAGTCGTTCAAGGCCCATGCCGACGTAGACCGCTTAGCGCTGTGCGACCTTAATCCGGACCACTTGGCACAATGTGCTGAAGAGCATAAGATATCAGAGACTTACCCCAGTCTGGATAAGATGTGCCAATCTGACCTGGATGCGTTGGTGATCATCACACAACACTGGATGCACGCTCCTCAGGCTATCCAGGCTATGGAGGCCGGTAAGCACGTCTACAGTGCAGTACCCACTACCTTTGCCTTCGGCGAGAGCCCCGAAGAGGCATTGGAACTGTGCGACCGACTCGTCCAGACGGTCAAGCGCACCGGCCAGACCTATATGCTCGGCGAGACGACTTTCTTCCGTCCGGAGACTATGTATTGCCGGCAGAAAGCCGCCGAAGGCATGGGCAAAACGACAGCAGTGTCACGTATGAGAAGATAGTCAAGGGAGGGAAGCGGACAATGAGTAGCGAAACATACATCACGCCGTCATATCATCGCATCAGGGCGACAATTATCACAGGAGGGCGACACCCATGACTGTCGACGATATCAAAAACACCATCATGTGCGGGGATGCATTGGAATTACTTAGGAAGATTCCTGACGGCGCCATCGACTTAGTAGTGTGCGATGGCCCATATGGGGTGACCGAAAAGTCATGGGACAGGGTCGAGTCCATACAAGAGTACAACCTCCAACTGATTCACATATTCTCCCGCGTCTTAAAGGCAGGTGGCGCAGCGTACCTTTTTGGCAAGCACAACTGTATAGATTTTATAGATTATCGACCGTTCCTGGACCTCGTGAACAGGATTGTGTGGTACCAGCCTGCACGTTTGGGCCAAGGCAGAAAGAGGTATACAAATAATCACGATATCATGGCCTATTTCGTCAATAGGGGAGCAGAGGCAACATTCAACCTCGATGCTATAAGGGTACCACAGTTGGTGGAGTTAGAACACCGCATGCGCTGCGAACGTGTTCCTTCTGTAAGAAACGGGAAGTATGGGAAGACTCGTTTTAACGAGAAGGGCAAAAACCCAGGTGATGTATGGGGGGACATTAAGCAATTGACATACAAGTCGAAGGAATTGGCAAGTCCCGAGCTTCACACTATTCAGAAGCCGGAAAAGCTTATCGAGCGCATAGTGAAGGCCAGCTCAAATCCTGGCGATATGGTACTCGACCCGTTTGCGGGGACTGGAACCACAGCTGTAGTTGCGCGGAGACTGGGCAGGGATTTCATTGGGTTTGAAATCAATCCTAACTACGTAGAGATTGCCGAATCACGCCTCTCGCGTCTTGAGGAAGAAATGGAAGCGGCCGCTGCTCAGGTATCTCTGTTCAAATAGACTACCCATCCATGCTCTTCACACCACTCCTGGGTGAAACCCACATGCGAGATGTCATTACGGCTGATGTCAAGCTGCCTTTCAGCTTCTCTAACCATTGGGCCTGTTGCGAGCTCATAAATCACCTTGATGTCGAGTGGAGCGTTCCGTCGGAAGACCACGCAATACACAGCCGCATTCCTCGTGATTCGCTGCAACGACTTTCTGCGTTTTTCCTCAGGGCGCTTGAACATACGGTCGATTTGAAATGTACCATCTTCAAAGCATGACAAATACTCGAACTTTCTATCAGGATTATCTGGATCGTATGCATCGGGTTCGCGCTTGGCTGCAATAACCTTATGGCCCAATATCTCGCCGATGGCCAATTCCTTTATCAACCCAGGCTGCATTAGATTACTGTACCCGTGGCGGGCGGCGATCCTTTGCGCTTCCTTGACGAGGCCAATTACCTTTGAGATGTCCTCCATGATATCGTGACCTACCTCCATCTATGCTCTATGGACGACGTCACCGGTGAAAGGACTTGTGACTACGCTTCGTCATAACTCTGGAACAGCGAACAGATAGTAGTGTCTAATGCTCTTGCCAAGTTGGCGATATTCTCCAGGGAAACATTTCTCCGGCCTAGTTCTATCTCACTGATATAAGTTCTGTGGAGTCCGGCCCGATGCGCTATACTTTCTTGCGACATGCTTAACTCAACGCGGCGCCTCTTGATTGCCATGCCGAAGCGTTCTTTGATGTCCGAAGTTTCTTTACCTTGCATAGTAGAAGGCTACCAATTACCACCAAAGTAGTCTACCGACTATGAGTGACATTCCTCAACAAGGGGTACTTTAGTACTACTCAGCGGACACGGCGGCTCGCACGCCTACCTCGCCCACGAGTTTGTAGACTCCTGCAACCACCAGCGCCTGCCGCGCATCAACGTATGGGAAGCAGTGCGCTATATGGCCCCGGGGATTATAGCCCACGAGTCGGCCCGCCGGGGCGGAGAGTTGATGAAGATACCGGACTGGGGCGACGCGCCCAATTAGAATTCGCATCAGAACTTGACAAATATAGAAATATCGGGTATACTTAATATCAATTGGATATTGATACAGCAATGAAGGGGAGGAGTAGGCGGGGCCTGTAGGCTACAGCGAACCGGCGAGAAGGTGAGAGTGCCGGTGCCGGCAGCCGCCCAATGTCGCCCCGGAGCTGCTGCGCCGAATGCCAAGTAAGCGCAGCCGGGAATGCCCGTTACAGCATCAAAGTGTCCCGCCTACGCCAAGGCTACGGCGGGGAACTTGGGTGGTACCGCGGGAGTATATTGGCCTCTCGTCCCAGTGAGGACGAGAGGCTTTTGGTTACGGCAGGAACGGCAGGAACGGCAGCAACGACAGCAACGACAGCAACGACAGCAAGGACAGCAACGGCAGCAAGGGCAGGAACGGCAGCAAGTACAGCAAGGACAGGAACGGCAGGAAATACAGCAAGGGCAGGAACGGCAGGGAATAGGCCAGTTGCAACAACGTGCCAGGGAAAGGGGTAAGCCTGGTGCCGGTATTTGAGCGCCTGAAGGTGTGGGAAAAGGCTCACGAACTGACTCTCTACATATATCGGGTCACTGAGAAGTTCCCGTCGGAGGAGCGCTATGGACTGACCAGTCAGATGCGCCGGGCGGCATACTCGGTTCCGGCCAATATCGCCGAGGGCGATAGCCGGGCTACGAAGAAAGATTTTGCCAATTTTATCAGTCATGCCCAGGGGTCGCTTGCTGAGATACAGTACTTTTCGTTGTTGTGCAGAGACCTGGAACTGGTGCCCACAGGTGTTTATCAGCAAATACAAAGCCAGGCTGACGAGGTAGGCCGAATGTTGGGGGCACTCAGGACTAAGTTACTAAAGAAATCATAGTCAGCAGCGGGTCAGCGATAGGGACCGCCCCGGTCGTTTGCTGCTGTGGTTGCTTTCGTTCCTTTCGTTCCTGTACTTGCTAACAGCTACTACTGAGGTGATAATTATGCGTAGTGATCAAGCCAAAAAAGGTTTAGAGAACGCCGCATCGCGGGCGTTGCTGCACGCTTGTGGCATAACTCGCGAGCAACTTGATAAGCCGTTCATCGGGATTGCCAACGCCTTTACCGACATTGTGCCCGGCCACGTCGGGCTCAATGAGTTGGCCCGGGCCGCCGAGCAGGGCGTGGCAGCCGGGGGCGGAGTGCCGTTTCAGTTTGGCGTGATGGCCATCTGTGACGGCATTGCGATGGGCCATCAGGGGATGTTCTACTCATTGCCGTCTCGTGAACTTATTGCCGACACTGTTGAGAGTATGGCTATGGCCCACGCATTGGATGGTTTAGTGCTCGTGACCGATTGCGACAAGATTACCCCCGGAATGCTAATGGCCGCAGGACGCCTGGATATTCCGGCGATTATGGTAACTGCTGGCCCGATGCATTCGGGCCGACTGCGGGGCAAGCCGCTATCACTGGTGCGGGATACATTTGAGGCGGTGGGCCGGGTGCAGGCGGGCCTGATGAGTGAAGAGGAACTCGCGGAGCTGGAAATAGAGGCCTGCCCGGGGCCGGGCTCGTGCCAGGGGATGTACACGGCTAATACTATGGCCTGCCTGACCGAGGCGATGGGCATGAGCCTGCCCGGCTGTGGAACTGCTCTGGCGGGACAGGCTGAAAAGCGACGTATCGCCTACCAAAGTGGCGAGCGGGTTATGGCAATGGTGACGGAAAATATTACTGCTCGCCAGATACTCACCGAGTCAGGGATACGCAACGCTATTCGGATGGATATGGCCCTGGGCGGCTCGACCAATACGGCTCTGCACGTCCCGGCCATCGCCCACGATGCGGGCTTGGACATTGCCCTGGAAACATTTGACGAAATCAGTCAGAGCACACCGCAGATTTGCAAACTGCGGCCAGCCGGTGACTATATGATGGAAGACCTGCACTGGGCCGGGGGAATACCGGCGGTGTTTTCGGTACTGGCTGATATGGTGGAGAACAATCCGACCGTCAGCGGGCTGGCGGTGCAGCAGATTGCCGCCCAAGGTGAAGTAACCAGCCATGACGTCATCCGCTCGCTGGATAGTGCTTATGCATCCCAAGGTGGCATCGCCGTGCTGCGGGGGACTTTATGTCCCGATGGTGCCGTAGTCAAGCAGTCGGCGGTATCGGAGAAAATGCGCCAATTCCGTGGCCCCGCGCTGTGTTTTGACTCCGAGGAGGCGGCAATGGCGGCCATTCTGGCCGACAGGATTCCCGACGGCTTCTGGGCTATCATACGCTACGAGGGTCCCCGAGGTGGCCCAGGCATGCGTGAGATGCTCAACCCCACTGCCGCGCTGACCGGGATGGATAAGGAAGATAGCGTTGGCTTGTTGACCGACGGGCGATTCTCCGGAGGTACGCGGGGGCCGTGTATCGGACACATCTCTCCCGAGGCAGCCGCCGGCGGGCCGATTGCCCTGATTCAGGATGGCGACGAAATTGAGATAGACTTAGATGAGCGGCGGCTGGACCTGCTGGTAGATGAAGCAGAATTGCAGCGGCGGCGTGCCGCCTGGCAACCGCCCGAGCCGAAGATTAAGACCGGCTGGCTGAGCCGCTACGCCGGCCTGGTCTCCAGCGCTGCCTCCGGCGCGGTGCTGGAGTAGCGTACCATCGGAGGAAAGCGATGTAGATGGCACTCACAAGCGGTGAAAACTTAATTGCCACGTACTACCTGGAAACAGATCAAGATTTGCAGCAGGTTGCGAGGGCAATGATTGAAATGGAGACTACCGGCCAGGTGAAAATTGTGGAAAAACCGTGGGGCCGTGAAGTCTGGATAGCCCACACCAAGGACTATGCGCTGAAGCTGATAGAGTTTAAGGCGGGGTCTCGGTCCAGCCTTCAGTATCACCAATTCAAGCATGAACATATCTATGTGGATCGGGGACACCTGCGGGCGGAGTTAGAGGCCGCCGATGGGAGTATACAGGTCGCAGAGTATGGACCGGGGGCAATTATTGAAAACCCTCCCGGCCGTAAGCACCGAGTAGAGGCCATTGATGATGTGCGACTATTCGAGGTCTCTACCCCGCAGCTCGACGATGTGGTGCGCGTGGAGGACGACTATGAGCGATAGACATCTGGTACTTTTCGGCGCGGGTATGACGGGCCGAGGGCAGATAGCACAATTCGCTTTTGAAGACGGTTGGCAGCTAACTCTGGTTGACTCCAACGCGCAGTTAGTGCGACTGCTGAGAGAAGCCGGCCAATACACCGTCCGTCTGCTGGGTTCCCAGGAGACGAGGGAGGTAACTATCACCGGCTTCCAAGCCCTGCACAGCAGTCAGGCGAAAGAGATCGCTGCGGCGGTGTGCAGTGCGGACCTGGTGGCGACCAGTGTCCTGCCCAGTAACATCCCGCAGGTGGCTGAGATGGTGGCTGGGGCCTTAACACAGCGGCTTGAGCGAAATATCACTGACCCGCTAAATATCATCGCCGCTGAGAATATGGAACACAGCTCCACAACCCTTAGGCGGTACATATTGCCCTACGTTCCTGTGGAATTGCACGAGAAATTCCAACGGACGTTCGGCTTCCCTGATTGTATGATCGCTCGGGTGGTTCCCGTGGCACAGGACCCGTTGCTGATTACAGCCGAGGATTACAGCGAATGGACAGCGGACCTGACGGCTGCGCGGGGAGAGCCACCCCTGCTGCGGGGCCTGGAATGGGTTGATAATCAGGCGGCGCGGCTCCAACGCAAGCTTTACATTGCCAACACCGGCCACGCCACCTGCGGATACTGGGGCTGGTTAGGTAAATACCGCTACATTCACCAAGCGGCTCAAGATGAGCAGATAATGCAGCGTATCAAGGCTACCATCGCCGAGTCGGGTCAGGCTCTGGCCTGTGAGCACGACTTCGCCGCTGAGGAGCTGACAGCGTACCAGCGTAGTCTCACCGACAAGCTGCGTGGTGAAGGGCTGCCCGACGAGGTCCGGCGCGTCATCCGCGAGCCACTGCGCAAACTGGGACCCGCCGAGCGGCTGCTGGGGCCACTGCAGCTCTGCTTAAAGCATAGCCTGCCAACCGCCAACCTTTGCCGGAGCGTTGCGGCAGTTTTGGCCTGCCGCCTGCCCGGCGATCCTGAATTTGATCGTATGCAAAGTTGCGTAGCGACCCACGGACCAGTTGCTGCCCTGCAGGAGTTAGTAGGTTACCAGTCCCCTGCCAATATAGCCGAACAAATTCAGAAAGCCTACCAGGAAGCCAGCGCAGATACAGTCCGATAGACACAGACCGTAACAGGAGGTACACAACTATGGCACAAGAAGAACTCACTGGCGCTGATGTGTTATTTAAGGTGTTTGAAGAGGAAGGTGTGGAGGTCATATTCGGAATACCCGGCGGCGTGCTGATTCCGGTATATGATAAATTGTACGCAAAAACCGAGAGGGGTGAACTTAAGCATGTCCTCACCCGTCACGAGCAGGGAGCAGCCCACGCCGCCGACGGCTACGCTCGGGCCACCGGGCGGGTGGGAGTATGTATGGCCACCAGTGGCCCCGGAGCGATGAACCTGGTGACTGGCCTGTGCAACGCGCATATGGACTCAATACCAGTAGTGGCAATTACTGGCCAGGTCAAGACTTCGGCTATTGGCACCGATGCCTTTCAGGAGGCCGATACCACCGGTGTCACCGCGCCCGTGACCAAGCATAATTATCTGGTCAAAGACCCCAACGAACTGGCTAATACTGTGCGGGAGGCATTTCATATTGCCCGCACCGGCCGTCCCGGGCCGGTGTTGGTAGACTTGCCGTTTGATGTCAGTGCCGGGCCGGCCCAGTGGACTGAGCGGCAGATGGAGAACCTACGCGGCTATCGGCCCCCATCCAAAGGGGACCCGGAGCGCATTGAGCAGGCAGCCAAGATGATGGCCACTGCGCAGCGGCCTATTCTGTATATCGGTGGGGGCGTGATTGCCGCCGGAGCCTCTGATTTAGTTAAACAGTTGGCGGAGAAGACTAATATCTACGGGGTCCATACACTTATGGGCAAGGGCGGCATCCCTGAGAGTCATCCGCTGTCGCTGGGAATGCCGGGGATGCACGGCACAGTGCCTGCCAGTAATGCCCTGCAGTATTCCGACTTGATTATCTGCATTGGCGCTCGGTTTGATGATCGCGTAACCGGCGACGTGAGCCGGTTCGCCCCGGAGGCCAAGGTAATACACATTGACATTGACCCGGCCGAGCATAACAAGGTCAAGCGGCCTGATGTGGCCATAGTAGGCGATGCCCGCACCGTCCTGGAGGACTTGGTGCCGCAAGTGCAGCCCCGTGAGAAGGGCAAGTGGGAGGAGCAGTTAGAAGAGTGGCGCGTCCAGCATCCGTTGCATTATGACCACCCTGATGAGGGCATTGCGCCCCAGTATGTAGTGGAGCAGATCTGGGAGGTGACGGGCGGCGAAGCGATTATCACGACTGAGGTAGGTCAGAATCAGATGTGGGCGGCCCAATACTATAAGGTAGACCAGCCCCGACACTTCATTAGTTCCGGCGGATTGGGGACGATGGGCTATGGCTTTCCTGCTGCCATTGGTGCGCAAGTCGGTTGCCCCGACGCAGTAGTGTGGGACATCGCCGGTGATGGGTCCATTCAGATGTGTATCCAGGAACTGGCGACGGCAACCATTAACAAGTTACCGGTGAAAGTGGCTATTTTGAACAATAGTTACTTGGGTATGGTGCGCCAGTGGCAGGAGTTGTTCTTTGAGCGCCGCTACAGTGGCACTGACCTGACCGGCAATCCCGACTTTGCCCGCGTGGCGGAGGCTTACGGAGGAGTGGGCATTAAGGTAGCCGAGACCGAGGAGGTGCGCCCGGCCATTGAGCAGGCTATGGAAATAGACGACCGGCCCACCTTCATTGACTTCGCCGTCGCTAAGGAAGAGAACGTCTTCCCTATGATTCCGGCCGGCCAATCCGCCGAAAATGTTATCCTGACTCAACCGATGTAAGTTGACACAATTTGCTGTCTCTGCTAAAGTGTAGACACGCTTCCCTAAGGGAGGCGGCTAAATCTGTGGGAGGTAAGTATTATAGTGGTAACTAAGCAAGAAGAACTCGAAGAACAACTGGAGGATCGCGTTATTCGTATTGACCGCACGCGGAAGACGGTCAGAGGTGGGCGACTGTCCAGCGCCCGGGTAGTAGTCGGGGTGGGTGACGGTAGGGGCAGCGTGGGATTGGCCGTGGGCAAGGCGCGCAACGTCCCGGAGGCCATTGAGAAGGCGGTCAAGCGAGCCAAGAAGACTATGATACGCATCCCTCTGGATGGCTACACTATCCCTTATGCGGTACAAGCCAAGGTGGGTGGGGCAATTATACTGCTCAAGCCTGCCTCGCGAGGTACAGGTATCATTGCCGGCGGCGCTACTCGGCAACTGATTGAAATCAGCGGCATTCGTGATATCCTCACCAAGTCGCTGGGCAGCGGCAATGTTATGAACCGGGCCAAAAGTTGTTTCAAGGCTCTGTCTATGCTGCGGGATCCTCACCAGGTGGCCGAGCAGCGCGACACGACGGTCCAGGCTCTGCTGGGCCGGGAGGTCGTAGACGCCTACAGAGCCGCTGAGGCCGAGGAAGAGGAGGTAGCGGAAGTCGAGGAGGCAGGTGAAATTGAGAGGGACGAGGAGGCAGAAGAAGCCGGTGCGGAGACTGAAGAGGCTGAAACTCAACTGGCGGTGGAACCTGCCCTTCTGGACGAAGAGCCTGCGCCAGAGCAAGCAACTGAAGAGGGAGCCGACGACCAGCAGGAGTAACGTCTAATATGCAACAAATCCGACTGGCGTGTGTTGGTCTGGGAGCTGTGTTCCGCAGTGCCCACCTGCCCATCCTCAAGGATGACGAACGGATAGCGGTCGTAGCGGTGGCCGACACACAGCCCGAGGCCGTTGCGGGGGCGACGGAACAACTGGGCTGCGCAGGTACAGATGACTGGCGCGAACTGCTAACGGAATTTGAAGTTGATGCGCTACTGATATGCACCCCTCATCATCTCCACACGGAGCCGGCGATCGCTGCGTTACGAGCCGGGAAGCATGTTCTGGTGGAAAAGCCCATGGCACCTACCGTGGAGGAATGTGAGTTGATGGTCGCGGCGGCGCATAAGAGTGATGCAGTGCTGATGGTGGCGGAGAACTACTGCTACGACCCCGGCCTGCAAAAAATGAAGTGTTTGATCGAGGAGGGAGCCATTGGCCAGATTACGGGACTGCGCTTGCTGCAAGCCAATCCTGATTTCTACCCGCCGCCCGGGCACTGGCGATGGTCGGCGCAGTGTGGGGGTGGGGTAATGTTAGACCCGGGGGTTCATCACTGTGCTCTGGCCCGTTGGTGGGGTGGCGAGGTGAAGCGGGTTTGGGCGCAGTTAGACTATCCGACTGACATAGACCGAGAAGTAGAAGACTCGGCCGAGGCGATCCTGGATTTTGGTACGGGCGTATTCGCGCATGTTGCCGTGAACTGGCGATCAGGGGCTAACGCCTTCCGCTACGAGATTCAGGGCCGAAAAGGTGTCCTACTTTACGACAACTACTGGGATGTCCAGCCCGCCCGACTGCGACTGGTTAGCAGTGGCAGTTGTCAGGAATTCGCCATGCCTTCTCGCCACTCACCACCCGAGTCCTATCAACAGGAATGGGATGATTTTCTGGTTAGTGTAATGGAGGGCAAGCAGGCTGAATATCCCGGCCAGCAGGGCCTGTTGGATGTTGCCGTAGTGGTGGCGGCTTATGAGTCGGCCCAGAGCGGCACTTGGGCCAAGGTGCAGAGACAATATCCTTTGACAAGGTAGACAAATAGAGGAGGGCATTCCTATGCAATTAGGGATACTGATTAGTGTTACCGGTCTAAAGGAAGAGTCCTTCGTCGCGGGCACCCGTAAGGCCAAACAGATGGGATATGACTGCGTGGAACTGGGAGCCTGTGATGCAGAAGGGACTTTTACTGTGGCTGACCTGGGACAGATGTCAATGGCCGAGGCGGCCCAGACCGCAGCCGAAGTCCGCGACCAGGGCGTGGAAATCTCGGCTATCCAATGCCACCGCACTTTCCTGGACGAAGATGAGACCGCAGTGCGCCGCAACATTGATCATACCAAGAGAATGCTGGCCCTGGCTGCCCACATTGGCGTCGGCTTGGTCCACACCGTCACCGGCCCTGTCCCTGCTTCCATGGACGCTGCCCAAGCCTTTGACAGGTTAGCGGCTACTTATGATGAATTGCTTGACGCTGCTGAGGAAAATGGTGTAGCCCTGGGGCTTGAGCCGGTATTTGCGTATGCAGTCGGGAATCTGGCGACTATGCAAGCACTGGACGCGGCACTGGGCCGGGACGAACTGCTGATAAACTTTGACCCCAGCCATTTCCCTTATCACGAAGAAGACCCCGTGCCTTTCATCAAAGAATATGGGCCGCGCATCGGCCATGCCCACGTCAAGGATGCTGTGGTCGAGCCTCTGGAAGGTGCCCTGGATGAATACGGCTTTGAGACTCCCACCGGCAAGCAGTTCAAATTTGCGGCACCGGGCACCGGCGTATTGGATTGGTCGGCTATTATTCAGGCGCTGCGCGAGATCGGCTACGATGGCGTGCTCTCGCTCGAGTTAGGTCACGGCGTAGCCAATGAGGAGCAAGCGGCGCGGGACAATGTAAAGTTCTTTCGGGGCCTGCTTGAGCAACCCAGGTCGTAGTAGACCCAACCCACACTACTCCTGCTGTAGTTGCCCTAAGGCACAAAGAAGCAGAAGGGCCGCCTGAGGTCGAGGGCCAGACTGACCAGATTAATGGTGCCCCCGATCAGGAACTCCCCCAGGATTAACCCCAAGAAGATGGGCATCAAGCGCTGGTAGAGTTTGTGGCTGCCGTATTTGATGATGGAACTTTTGATTAACCAGGCCAAAAATAGAGGCATCCACATAAAATTGGACAAGTAGTCGCCGCTGATGGCATAGGCGAGGGGATGGAAAGGCCAGTTAACGAAACGCATGCGCATCGTCTGGAGAAAGAGAGCAAACAGGGCCCCGACGCCCATGGCAATAGTTTCGCGCCACTGGGGCGATTCGGGAGCAAGCAGCCACGAGGTAAGCATCTCGTAGTTCTCCGGCACCCACATATTCAGGCCGCCTTTGGCAGTAGCACCCAAATTGTAATACAAATGCAGGATGGCCCAAAAGGTGACTACAGCGCCTATGACAGCGGCTAAAGCCAATGCTGGTACCGTGCCCCGGTTGTCCGGGGCAGTCTGGTCCTGCATCTTCATTGCTTCCATCTGGTGAGGCATAGCGTGCCCCCGGTAGGCGCGGTTGAACCAGAAGTAGTTGGCTATACCCACCAAGTCCTTTTTAGGAAACGAACGCGTCCCCAATAGCCTGGTAAGGACAGTCACCGGCGAATAGCCCACAGAATGGATGGGTACAGCAAACTGGGCTCGCATGCGCGTGAGAGTCAGACCTATGAAGTAATAGATGAGGAAGAAAGCGACACTGACCCAAACCCGCATGCCCATAGTCGCGCTGAACCATACCAGGCCACCCAGAGCGAATAGTCCGACCACCGCAGCTGTCCGATAGGTCAGCGGCTCGTGCTGGTCACTGAGGCGGGAACCGGCTCCGATGATGGCTCTATATACTTCTTTGACATAGCCGCGGGCGAGCCACAGACCGTAAATGCCGAACAGGATATAGGCTCCGAAACTCTGCGCGTTGCAGAAGGGAAAGCCCCGAATCCGATCCAGCCCTAACGTAGTGCTCAGGACCCGTTGCCCCTTCCAGAACAGATAGAAGAACCAGAAGGAAAACACAAAATCGGCGGGCATCAAGTATCCTAAGCCGATGAGGAAAGGAAAGAAGGAGCGGGGCAGCAGCGTTATGACGTCCCAGGGGCGCCCTTTGAAGCCGGTAGCCATATTAACGGGCTCAATCTGAATGGTGGGCAGTATCGGATGAAAGAAAGCCAGGCGGTTCCAGATCTGGATGCTGCCGGCAATGGCAAAGCCGATCCAAAACAGTTTGCTGCGAAACAGAGTGGGGCGAGGCTGAGAGATTTCCACCGGCAAGTAAACCAGCGAACAGGCCAGGTGTTCGTCATCCAACCACCGCTTGCGGACTATTGCGTTCAAGCACAGCATCACCACTACCAGCATAAAGATGAAGACCAGCCATATTGCCATTGGCCGAAGCCAGGCCGATAGAATATATGGTTGATATGGCGATACCCCACCTTCGTAGAAGCCGCGCATCACATGGTAGTCCCGGACGGTTAGCCACTCGGGCATACGAGGGTTGATTAGTATGTCCCACTTATTGGTGGGGGTGGCCATCCAAAATGTCCAGGTGAACAGGGGAATGAGCACGGCAATGAAGTCGTGGGAAGCCATGGCTGAGCCTATGCAGACCATTGAATAGGTTAGCAGTAACTCGGATTGAGAGAGAGCAAGCCGCGGGGCGAGTGCCCGCAGAAGCCAGTTAAGAGCGGCGAGAAATACCAGAGTGTAAACCGCCGTGAACATCAACGAAAGGGTGGTAGAGTGCGCCATATCGGGAATAATCTCTATGCGCACTATCCAGTAGGCGTTCAATGGGACTACAATGAGACTAATCAGTACCACACGCCAAGTGAGACCTCGGCGGTTCGTGGTTTTGCTATTGTCCATAGTTTGCTGAGTCAACAGGCACCTCGCTGTGTTTTGTCGGCTATGGGTAGATTGCCATTATCAGTACAGGCCGGCTTTGCCCCGGCTGGCTGCCGGCCCTCAAGGAACAAAGTAAAAGAATGGGCGCCTCAGGTTCAGGGCGAGACTGCCCAGGTTAATGCTGCCCCCGACCATAAACTCGCCCAGAATCAGTCCCATAAACAGAGGCATCAAGCGTTGGTAGAGTTTGTGGCTGCCGTACTTGACGATAACGCTCTTAATTGCCCAGGCAATCATCAGGGGCATCCAAATGTAATTGGAGGTAGTGTCGCCGCTGATGGCGTAGGCCAGAGGATGGAAGGGCCAGTTGACAAAGCGCATGCGCATAGCCTGAAGGAAAAAAGCAATCAGCGCCCCGATGCCGATGGATATGACGGCGCCCCACTGGGGGCCTTGGGGAGCCACCAGCCAGGAGGAGAGCATTTCGAAGTTGCGAGGAATCCACATATTCATTCCGCCTTTGGCTGTAGCCCCCAGACTATAATAAAGGTGCAGGATAGCCCAGAACGCAGCTAAACTACCCACCAGAGCTGCAATCAGCAGGGCCGGCACAGTCCCCTTGCTGGTATGAGCAGTTTGGTCCTGCATCTTCATTGCCTCCATCTGGTGAGGCATAGAGTGGCCCCGGAAGGCCCGATTGAACCAGTAGTAATTGGCCATGCCTACCAGGTCGCCTTTGGGAAACGAACGGGTGCCAAAGACCGAGGCAAGGATCGCTGGTGCCCCGGCGGTGGCCCCACCGTGCGAGAGCAGCGAATGAATAGGTACGGCAAACTGAGCGCGCATACGGGTGATTGACAGACCCAGCACATAGTAAATAATGAAAAAGACTACCGCGACCCATACCCTCATTCCCATTGCCATGCTGAACCACACCAGACCCCCCAGCCCCAAAATAACTCCTACCATCGCCGCTCTATAGGGCAGAGGCTCTCGTTCATCAGATAGGCGGGTGCGTTCTCCCAGCACGGCCTGGTACAGTTCTTTGAGATAGTCCCGCGCCAGCCACACAGCATAGAGACCAAAAAGCACATAGGCGCCGAAGCCCTGCGAACTGGAGAAGGGATAGTCGCGGATGCGGTCTAATCCGACCATAGCCCCGAAAACTAACTGAGCTTTCCAGAACAGATAGAAGAACCAAAACGAGAACAAGAAATCGCTGGGCATCAAGTACCCTAAGCCGATAAGGAAAGGATGAAAAGAGCGGGGCAGGATGTCTACAGCGTTCCACGGCCGGTCGCGTAAGCCGGCAGCCATATTGACCGGCTCGATTTGAATGGTGGGCAGTATCGGATAGAAAAACCCAACGCGGTTCCAGATTTGGATTGAACCGGCAATGGCAAAGCCAATCCAAAACAGTTTGGTGCGAAATAGCGTCGGTCGGGGCTGAGAAATCTCCACGGGCAGATAGACCAGCGGGCAGGCCAGATGTTCATCATCCAGCCAGCGCCGACGAACCAGACTGTTTAAGCAGAGCATCACTGCTACCAGAATAATAATGAAGCCGGTCCACATTGCTATCGGCCGCGCCCAGGCCAGTAGGATGTCAGCCTGATATAAGGACACCCCACCCTCATAGAAGCCCCGAGTGATATTGGGGTCGCGTATCGTCAGCCATTCAGGCATGTGCGGGTTAATCAGCGTGTCCCACTTATTGGTGGGATTGGCCATCCAAAACGACCAGGTGAACAGCGGAATAAGCACAGCAATGAAGTCGTGGGAGGCCATCGCGGAGCCCACACAAACCATCGAGTAGGTCAGCAGTAATTCGGACTGGCTAAGAGCGAAACGAGGTGCTATCGCCCGCAGCAGCCAGTTGATAGCACAGACTACTATCAGAGTGTAGACCGCAGTGAAGAAAAGCGAAAGCGTCGTGGAGTGGGCTAAGTCGGGTATAGTCTCAATACGCAATACCCAGTACACATTTATTGGAGTCAGCACAATCCCCAGCGCCACTACTCGCCAGGTTAGACCCTGGTATGTTGCAGCAGGACTGTCATTAGTACTTTGTTCAGTCACGCAATTACCTTCTCCAAATTTAGCTCAGGCCAAGTCTTAACCCAGCCTCCAGAGAATTTCGTCGGTGATGATGCATCTCCTTTGTCGGAAGAATTAGGAGCGTGCTACTCATGCTGGGAACCTGGCCGACAACCGCCAGACTCCGGAGTGGAGATTGCTTACCTATAATAATACACTAAGGCACCCAATAGGCGAAAGGGCGGGGCAGGCCCAACGCAAAACTACCCAGATTGAGCATGCTGCCCGCGGCGAATTCTCCCAAAATCAGCCCCAAGAAAATGGGCAGACATAATCGGTAGACCTTGTGCCCCCCGTACCTGATAATCGCACTCTTAATTATCCAGGCCAGGAACAGCGGCATCCACAGATTATTGATCATTTGCCCCTGAGTGCAAGCACTGATAGTATAAGCCAGGGGATGAAATGGCCAGTTGACAAAGCGAGTGCGCATCACCTGGAGAAAAAGGGCAAAGAGGCCCCCAGCGCCGATGGCGACAATTGGACCCAGGCGCGGGCCCTCCGGCACGGTGACCCATCTGGTCAGCATATCATAGGTGATGGGTCCGCCCCACATCCCCAGCCCACCCTTGGCCGTCGCGCCCAGGCTGTAGCACAAGTGCAGGTGGGTCCAGAAAGCCGATAGAATGCCGATTATTGCAGCACCCATGAAGGCAGCCGCTGTTCCTTTCATAGTGCCGGCGGTCAATTGCTGCATTTTCATCCCTTCCAGCTGGAAGGGCATAGGATGAGATCGGTAGGCTCGGTTGAACCAAAAATAGACCGCCATCCCGATGAGGTCCTTCTTGGGCAGGAATCGGGTGCCGAATATAGTTGGCAATACATTGCTGGCACCCGTATGGTGTACGGAGTGGATGGGTACCGCAAACTGCGCCCGCATTCGGGTAATGGCCACTGCCAACACATAGTAGATGATGAAGAAAAGGATAATCAGCCACAGGCTCATACCTATGGCCCGGCTGAACCAGACCAGCACAATAAGTCCCAATATGGTTCCCACAATGGCCGAGCGGTATGAGAGCGGCTCCGGTTCATCGCGCAGGCGACTTGGCGCTCCTACTATGGCCTTGTACAGTTCTCTTAGATAATCCCGTTCCAGCCACAGGGTGTAGATACCAAACAACACATACGCCCCAAAGCATTGGAAGTTGTCAAAGGGGAAGTCCCGGATTCGCGAGAGGCCGAAGCTGGCCGCCAGCACCAATTGGGCCTTCCAGAATAGGTAAAAGAACCACAGCGAGAACAGAAAGTCACTGGGCATCAGGTAGCCCAGGCCAATGGCAAAGGGGAAAAAAGAACGCGGTAGGGTGCGGATGGCGTTCCAGGGCGCGGACTTAAAGCCCGTGGCCATATTAACCGGCTCCAGTTGGATGGTGGGTATGGCGGGGTACAAGAAAGCCGCCCGGTTCCAGATTTTCACCGCCGCCGCCGCGCCAAAACCCAGCCAGAAGAGCTTGTGGCGAAATAGCGACGCCCGCGGACTGGAAATCTCCACCGGCAGGTAAACCAGCGGGCAGGCCAGATGCTCTTCATCCAACCACCGCCGCCGGATCAACACATTCAAGCACAGCATCACCGTCACTAACCCAATTATGAACAGCGTCCATAGTGCTATGGGGCCCAGCCAAGCGGCCAGGATATGGGATTGATACGGTGATACCCCACCCTCATAGAAGCCTCGGAGGATGTTAAGATCCTGAACAGTGGCCCATTTGGGCATATCCGGGTTGAATAGCACATCATACTTGTTGGTCGGATTTGCCATCCAGAACGACCAACTCATCGCCGGCACCAACTTCTGAATCATGTCGCATCCGCCCAGCGCCGACCCAATGCAGACCATAGAGTAGATAAGCAGCAGTTGTGCTTGGGAGAGGGCAAAGCGGGGCACCAACAAACGCACCAGCCAATTGACGCTAACTAACATCAGCAGCGTGAAGACCGCGGTAAAAAAGATAGCCAGTTCAGTGGAGTGGGCCAGGTCGGGGAGGGCTTCTAATCGGATGACCCAGTATACATTTAGAGGGATGAGAACGGTTGCTATTACCAAGACCGACCCGCCAAGGCTCCGGCGCCGAGAACTCTGCTGCTTATCAGACACTGAGTGGGGAAGGCTCATTTGGGTTGGGTAGTGCTGCCAAGTCGGCCGTTTGCGGCTTAACTGCCAGATTAGTCGGGGTCGGGCAGGGCTACCGACTCGGCGGACGGCTCATCGGCTATGGCCCGGCACTGGGCCCGCAGAGTAGCCAGTTGCTGTTCCAAGTGCTCTATTCGTTCCATTAGGTGCTGGATAGCCGGATCCTCGGCCCGCATTGCCCGGTCATGGCGGAAGTCATAGACCCGCTCACCCCCGCGCCGCACCACATACGCCTTACGGCCTACCACTGTGCAGTATTCGGGAATGTCATCCAGGACGACCGCACCTGCGCCTACCACCGACCCCTTGCCGATAGTTATTGAGCCTAATATTTGGGCAGCAGCTCCCACTGTCACATCGTCAGCCAGGGTTGGATGGCGCTTGCCTCGCTCTTTGCCCGTGCCGCCCAAAGTTACTCCCTGGAATAAGGTCACGTTGTCGCCAATCTCACTGGTCTCGCCAATAACCGTGCCCATCCCATGATCAATGAAAAAGCCCTCACCAATGGTAGCACCTGGGTGTATCTCAATTCCAGTGAAGAATTTGGCTACCTGCGACAGCCAGCGGGCCAGAAGCCGCAGACCCCATCGCCACAGTTGGTGGTTAATACGATGAGCGATGATAGCATGCAGGCCGCTGTAGCACAGCAGGATCTCCAGATTGCTCCGGGCCGCGGGATCTCGCTGGCGGACCGCCTGAATATCCCGACCCAACTGGCCTATCATCAGCCTATTCTCCTCAATGACGGTGGCCAAAACCACTGATAATATAAATGGTCGGGGCGGCCGGATTTGAACCGGCGACCTCGCGGCCCCGAACCGCGCGCTCTGACCAAGCTGAGCCACGCCCCGACCCAGTGCGGTTAGTATAGCACAGCACAGGCCCAGCGTCAAGCAAGGTAAGTACGGGTGCGCGTGTGCCGGTTTAGGTAGCGCCAGGTGATCAGTTGTGCCAGGCCTCCCAGTATCATAACCCCTGCCGCTAACCCAAAGGCGGTCCGCAACCCCAGCCAGGTAGCGACCAAGCCACCCAGTACCGGACCGGCCACCAATCCAGCCCCCAGGATAGACTCATGCATGCCCATACTGGCGCCGCGGCGGTCAGTCGGACCGCGCAGGCCGTAGAACTGACTCAGCACATACCCCACCCCCGCGCAAGTTCCCGTTAGCATAACGGCCAGAGCGAACTGTACAGGGCTGCGCGCTAACACAGCTGCCAGCATACCCACCATACCTAGCGGCGTGGTCAACCACAGTGGCCAGGTCCGGTACTGCCAGCTACTGGTGCTCCGTGCCACGCCAAAGAGCATAATCATAACCACGAAAGACATACTGATGACCAGGCCGATAGTTGGGCTGGAAAAGCCCAACACGGTGCCTAACTTCGGAAACATAGTGTCCATGACGCCGCGGCCAAACCAGCCAGTAAACATCGCAATACGGCTGGCGACCACAAAGCGGTAAATCTCCTGATGACTGGGGCCTGCCTCGGGCTTCTGTACGGACGGAGGAGTTACCTGAGCACCGAGGCGTGTAGGCGTGGTACTCAGCAGTATCAGAACGAGCAGGGGCACAACGACCGCATAGTAGAAACTGTCAGACCCGGCCACCTCCCACAGCACGCCCGCCAATGGCGCCCCTACTATCGCCCCGGCCGACCAGGCCATGTTATATACTCCCATCGTCCGCCGCAAAGCCCGGTCGGTTCCGGAGGTCAATTCGGCCAACCAGGCCATGGTAGGCGGCCAGAACAGGGACAACAAGCCGCCACTCATGGTGACCAGAGCCAGCAATTGCCAGGGAGCAGTGGCTTGCCCCAGCAGCAGCCAGACGCCTGCGACAAGCACCACCGAGGTCACCGCCGCCCGCCGCCGGCCCAATCGATCCGATAGCCGGCCACTAAGTAGACAGCCCAGACTATAAGCCCCAGCCGACAAGGCACCCAATAGCCCCAGGATCGTAGGGCTGACTCCCATAGCAATCCCGCTAAACTGCACCGTGAGGCCAACGGCGGGGATGCCGATGTCCAGCAGGAATGCTGCCCCAATCAGGTGCTGCTTGCCACCCAGCACTTTCTGCCGCCACATTGTCTAATCTCCGTCGTCTGTTAGTAATTGGCCATGCGGCTGCTGATCCCGCAGCCGGCGCCAGGCCACCAGTTGCCCCACTCCAGCCAGCAACAACACCACCGCCGCTAACAAAAAAGGCGCTCGCAAGTTAAACCAAGTAGCGACCAGTCCCCCCAGCAGCGGCCCCACTACCATTCCTCCCCCGACTACGGCTTCATGTATGGCCATGCTGGCTCCCCTGACCTCCGGATGGCTCTGCATGCCGTAGAAGATACTGGTCAGGTAAGTCACCGTGATGCACACGCCGGCAATCATAAAGGCCACTACGAAGGCCATTGGAGTTTGGGCCCGGGCTGCCAGAAGCATTCCCACGATGCCCACGGGAGCGCCAAACCACAGTATCCAGCCCCGGTATTGCCACCGACTGGAGCGACCCGCAACCCAGAAGAGCACCAGACGGGTCACATAGAAACAGGCGATCATATTGCCAATGACCACCGCCGAGAAGCCTAAGGTGTCCCCCAATTTGGGGAACATAGTACGCACTATGCCGATAGCAAAGCAAGCGGCGAAGTTGCCCAGGCGCCCTACTATGATAAAACGGCGAGTTTCGCTGTCCGGCGCATGTGCTCCTTGCCTCTTCTCGCTCTGCACCGCAGTCCGCGGCTCCGGGCCACTGGGAGTCGTGGCCACCAGGGCAATGATGACCAGCGTGAGGGCCGCCGCAAAATAGAAGCTGTTGGTGCCGGCCACTGTCCACAGATAGCCCACCAACAGTGGGCCTAACATTACGCCCAGACACCAGGCCACATTGAACCAACTCAGTACTTTGTTGAGCAGCTTAACGTTAGCGCTGGCCAGAGCCGCCAGCCATGCCTCCAGGGGAGCCCAGAACATGGCGTGGGCCAGCCCACCAACTGTCACTAAGGCCAGTAGATGCCAGACCTCATTGGCCGGAGCCATCAGGCTCCACAGGACCGCTAAAGTGATGACCGACATAAGGACGGTCCGCCGATGGCCGATGCGGTCAGACAGATGACCACTGACCAGGCATGCGAAAGTGTAGAGCCCCGAGGGCAGCGTACCGAGCAAGCCCAGGGTTAGCGGTGTCGCCCCCAGGGAGATGGCACTGAATTGCACGCCCAGGCTTACCGCACTTGATGTAGCATCCTTGAAAAAGGCAGCACCTATTAGACGCTTCGGGGGACTAACCAACTGTTTGGCGAACTGCTGAGTCACTGTAGTAGCCTACTGGTAATTACTGGTACATAGAGACCTTGGCCAAAGACACGGACATATCGCGGCAAGGATGCCGCTCCTATTAGTTTTGGCACCGTCCCTATATAGAAAACAGCCGCGACATAACGCGCGGCCTACGGGGAAATTGCCCTCCGCTGGGCAGGCCTCATCGCCTGCCGCCGGCATCACACAACTGTTGCTAAATTCTACGCGGTCGGTGCTTGATGCGTTGCTCCATGAAACTGACGACTTGGAATATGATAAAGCCAAGTATGTAAATAATAATGGCTAAATAGCCCCACCGCACCTGGCGGGAGGTGGCTTTCAAAGGGAGCTCTTGGGGGTCGCTGGTCAATTCCCAGACCGCCCGGCCGTTTTCAATGCGGCCCCCACTGCTGACTGTCTGGGGCAAAATGGTGCCCGGCATCTGTAGAATGTAGCGCACTACAGCCTTCTCTTTTCCCTCTTTTTCCACTTCTGTCGCCGCTTCCTGGTAAATATCCACCTGCTCCGACCAGTAATAGTAGGTGAACGGACTCAGCGGCTGTTGAGCAACATCTGTTATTTGCAGTGAGAAGTCCCTTTCGGCCTGCGGTCCAGTGCGGTGTGGCCATCGCCAATTGCGAATGAGAAAAGTCTGGCCCCCGCTGTCGTCACGCCTGGCTACGGCATAGTCCGGACTGGCCTCCTCAATCCGCCGCAGGACATCGTCCTGTCGGCCCGGTTGGTAAGAAGCCCTAAACTGGCGCAAGCCGGAGCCGTCGGACTCCACCACAGTGGTGAAAGTAACGCTCTGGGACATAGACAGCAGCAGATAGGGTATGGCCGCCAGCAAAGTAGTTATGGGCACCTTGTTGCTCATCAATTTGGCCGCAACTCCTCAACGGCTAAATCTGGTTACCAACTGATGGTTCTTCCTCGGCTTGTTTCTGACCGGGGCGGCGTGCAGCGCAAATCTGCCAAAGCCGCAGCAGCCCCGCTCCCAGAATCAAGCTGACTATAAACACCACAGACTTGGGAGCATCAAATCGCCAGCCGAACAGGTCAATTCGTACTGGGGGCCAGTTGCGCGCCAGCAGTACCGCAATAATAAGCGCGACCAACAAGTACAGGAACGTACGGAGGTTCCACTCCGGCAGGCTTATCCGGGAGAAGAATTGGTTAGTATTGGCCGCGAGCCGGCCTATTAGGCCAGGCTTGCGAGCCGCAACCGCTGTGGCCCCAGGGTCCGCTGACGGCTCTTCGGCGGTTTGGGGCGCCCCACCGGTTTCTTCGTCCTCCGTCGGCTTGCTAACATCAATATCAAATTCGTCATCCATTTATTTTCTCTCCCCTTATAACTGGACAGGTAACCTACAATCATCCATCCCGATACTTTGGATTGTACGCCAATAGCGCCTAACGGTCAAGGGGGCACTGTGTCTTATAGACGGCCAAGAACAGTCGCGCCCCAAAATTACTCCAACTTGGTGTGTCGGGCCCGCATCTGTTCAACAGTAGTCCCCCGACGCTGCATCACCTCCAATACCAAAGCATCGGTGACCACCAATAGACACTGCTCAAATAGCGAGCCGGGCGGCTGCTCTGAAGCGTCGGGGAGCAGCGGACCAATTATCGGAGCCGGTATCTCTACTGCCAGATCGCAAACCGCAGCCACCGGAGAGTCCCCGTGGGCAGTCAGGACTGCTGTCCGAGCGCCCTCAGTCGCTCCGGCCTCAAGATAGGTTAAGGTAGTGCGCGTTTGGCCGGAACCCGAACCAGCAATTAGTAAATCACCAGGTTCAATGGCCGGCGTGGTCGTTTCCCCGACCACATACGCCTCTATCCCCAGGTGCATAAGCCGCATCGCCAGGGCCTTCAGCATCAGCAAACTGCGACCCGTACCACACACAAACACGCGCTGTGCTCCCACTATCTCGTCAACCAGCGACTGCAACTGGCGCTGGTCAAGTTGGTCAATGGCCTGAGCAATTTCATGGATAACTACTTTAGTATGCTGGTGTGCTGCCATCTGTTGTCACTACTACCTATCCGCTCATATTATAGCAAATTGACCGCCGCCGTCAAGTTCTACTGTGCAGTCTCCAAGGCTTCGGCGGGCGTGGCTCGTCCGCTCAGGGCCAGATACAGAGCCACATCCAAAACTTCCTCGAGTCGTAGTTGATGGGAGCTGCGAAGAACCTGCGCGCTTTCCAGTTGGTCAACAAAAGCCCCGTTAATTGGGTGGGCATGATATTTAGCAGCCAAGGACCGCATCACCGCGATGCCCCCGAGTTTCATCAACCGCTCTTGACAGTCGTCCTGGCATACCATCCGAGCGAATTTCTCGCACGAGCGCATATGGCGGGAATTCTTGAATATAGCCAGGCCCTGCCCGACCAGATGTCCTACCGCCTGCTCGTGGCGCGGTAAGGGGCAGACCAATAATCGCAAATCAGGGGAATTGCGTGCCAGGTTATGAGCGACCCAGGTGTTAGCAATAATCATGGCTACCTGCTGCTGAGCGAATAACTCCTCAATTCCGCTCTGTGACCAACTTAGCACTTCGGGCTGAGAGTGACGGGATAAGTCACAATATAGGGCTAAGGCCGCAACGGCCAGTGGGTTGTTTAGCGTTGTGGTGTCTGCTTCTCCAGTTAGACTTCCGCCCAGTGCCCATAGAATATCTACAAAAAGTTCACTCGCCCCGGCACTGCCCGGCAGACCTAAACCGTAGAGGTCGGGAGGGTCGGCCAGTTGGGCGGATAGTTGTAGTACTTCCTCCCACGAAGTTGGTGCCGGCTGGTCAGCCTTCGCCAGTAGATCAGCGTTTATCAGCAGTCCGCGAGCTGCCACCGACCAGGGCACAGCGCGGCGGTGGCGCTCATCTCTGAACATATCTAACCCTGCCGCATAGAATAACTGCTGTTGCTGAGCCGACAGCAGATTGTCCATAGGCCGAAAGGCATGGCCCATCTCATCCAGCCATCCGGCGGGTACTACCGTCATATCCGGTGCGTATTCGGCCTCAGCCCTGGCCCAGCGCTTCAATTGTTGGTAGGCGCCGGCGGTCGGCTTGACTGTCAGAAGGATGCGTACCGTAGGCTGATGCTGCTGATAAAGCCATAGTAGGTTGTGAACGGGGCGAAGCAGTGGGTCATCTCGGTCATCGTGCCAGATAACAAACTGGATGTTCTCCCGCGCTGTGGGGGCTTGGGGAAAAGCCGCGGGAGCACAAATCATGATGAGTAATAGGATAGCAACCAGGCAAGGTCGGGGCACATCTGCCGGCAAGGTGACGGTATTCTCCTCCTCCGAGCAGGAGCCGGAGTTATTCAGCCATCTCCCAGGCTACAGCATGAGTGTGGATATCGGCTCCCTTCTGATAGATGAGCCAGTTGCCGGTGATCTCGATGGTGGCCTTCTTCGGTGGTTCCATCATGCCCATACCCATGCCGCCTGGTCCCCCCATTCCCGGCGGTCCCATCATCCCGGGCGGTCCCATCATCCCGGGCGGTCCCATCATCCCGGGCGGTCCCATCGTCCCCGGCGGTCCCATCATCCCGGGCATCCCGGGCGGTCCCATCGCCCCGCCGTAGCCGCCGAATCCGGGCGGCATGCTCATGCCGCCGCCCGCCATTGGGGGTGCCATCATCCCCATGCCCCCGCCGCCGGGCCCACCCATGCCACCCATGCCACCCATACTACCAGTAAAGCCGGTCAGACTACCAATAAGGGACTCAGCCTGCATATCGTATATATCCAGAATCTCCTCCCGACTCTCAGTGTCGCCCGATAGCCTCTGGACCTCCTGCTCCATGGGAATCTTCTTAATGGTCAACTTGACCTGGTCTTCAATTGAGACAAATCGGCCTTTACTAATGGCGAAATATGAGACCCGTTTCACCGAAATGTCGCCCTTCTTGGGCATATCAGCCAAACTCATCGCGCCCATACCGCCCCCGGCCATCCCCGGTGCTCCCATAGGCATTCCTGCTCCCGGCATACCCGGACCTGCCGCTCCGGGCGGCCCACCGAGCATCAGTGCCCCTGGGCCTCCGGCCATAGCACCACCGCCGGGACCACCCATTCCGGCACCGCCAACCGAGATACTTCTGGTCGGGAAGTCCCAGTCTACCGTGGTGTCCTGCTCTTCGTATTTACTGACAATACGGGCACAGCGATACTTGCCCTTGTACTCAAAAGCTTCCAGAGCATGTTGCGCGGTAACTATTTTGGGCTTCTTGCTATTGGGGCCCATCAACACCGCCATATCGCCGGTCCAGGTGCTTCGGGTAGTCATCGGGCGCTCAGGCAACTCTATAAACAGTTGGCCCAGGGCAAACTCCTCCTGCTCGTCGTGCATCTTCTCAATAAGCCCTTCAGGGAAAATCTTGAAGCGATATTCCTCACCGGCAGCGGGCAGAACTTCGGCATAAGCGTCCGGGACATTATCATGCGTCTCCTGCTTCATTTGTGGAGCGCCCATACCCATACCGCCCATACCCATACCGCCCATACCCATACCGCCCATACCCATACCACCCATGCCCATACCACCCATGCCCATACCACCACCCGCCATTCCCGGCATCCCGCCCATACCCATACCGCCGCCGCCTAAGTTGATTACAGTTTTGGGCCACACCCAGGAGATGCTGAAGTAGCCCTTCACAAAATCTTTGTCGACTACAGCACGTCCCGTCTCAGTAGGACTGAGGCATTCCTCATACCAAGCACCGCCTATGGTGAAATTAACGGTGGACGGATTACTCATAGGCGTCTCAGCCGACATTGCACCGGCACCCATTCCTCCGCCCATACCCATACCACCCATACCGGGACCACCCATTCCACCAGGGCCGCCCATGCCGCCCATCGGCCCGTGCATCATCTTATCGCCTCGTTCCCGGATGGCCTTGCCGGCTTCGCCGGGAACAGTAACACTGCCATTTCCCTTAACTTCGTATAATAGTCTCTCCCCGCGACGGTAGTGAGTGCGCAGCGCCAGCGGTGCCCCTACCTCCCAAGGGCGGACACTATTGGCAACAATCAGCCTGATACTGTCGCGGCCTCGTTCTTTGCCCGAGCCGTCATAAGCCACGGCCTCCACGGTGTAGCGCCCGTCGGGATATACTCGCACATCGTTCTCATCACGCAGTTGGGTGTTCCAATTAACCTTAAATGGGAAGGTGGTGGCGGTTATGTATGTGTCATCTCCCGGCTGGATAAGAAACGACACCCATCCCCCAGCTGGCGCGGCACCAGTGCTGTCGGCCTCCCCTTGGCTTACGTGTATTTCCACTACTCCCCGCACTACAGCACCAGACTGTGGCGATTCAATCTTGATTTGCGCCTGGGCCGTAGCGAGGGCACCGATTAGACTTACCACGACGATGCATATCGGAAGGACAATTCGCGGTGATTTCATAAATTATTGCTCCTTTGCTGAATCTCCTACCAGGTTAACGGTCTGGGTACATTGTTCAGCAGCCTGCCGAATCAACGGGCGCAATTGGCGGGCTGACTCGGCCAGGGCCTGGGGCACTATGCGGGTCTGCCCGACTGCCGTCATATAGTTGGTGTCCCCCACCCAGCGAGGAACAATGTGCAGATGAACATGATCATCAATGCCGGCTCCGGCCGCCTGGCCGATATTCATGCCTAAGTTTATTCCGTCAGGCTTCAGCCCTTCGCGTAGAGCCTGTATGCAAACCTGGGCCAGGTACATCATTTCGACGACCTGGGCCGGCGAAAGTTCAGTGAAACGCCCGGTATGCTCGTAGGGAACGACCATTAGATGTCCGCTATTGTAGGGAAAAGCGTTGAGGATAACGAAGGTGTGCTTTCCTCTATACAGAATGTGGTTATCCTCGTCAGCCTCCTCCTGAAGTTTCTGGCAAAGAATGCACTCCTCGCTCTTCTCACCGGCTACATACTCAATTCGCCACGGTGCCCACAGATGCTTCATTATTTGCCCGGCCTCGGATGCTGACATAACTGATGTATCTCGGCATTCGTGTCCAGCAGGCCCCTCTAACTAATATTTATACCACAAGATTGCCACAATCAGACATGCCAGCACCCAAATTACTGCCGCTACCTTCGCGATTTTATCCAGCCACGCTTCTTTACTGCCTTCCTTGAACCGCGAAGTGTCTGCTCCTCCCATAGCGGCAGAAAAGCCGTCAGCGTTGCTGGTCTGGAACATTACGGCTACTATGATAGCCAGCCCACTGAGTAACGCCAATATTAAGGCAAAAGTCTCCATAATGTGTTGTTCACTCGTTTCTTGGATGACTGTCATATATACTTTACTAAATATGTCCGTCTATGTCAAGAGAATACCCAAAAATCCGACAATGCAATCCCATGCCCTGCTCTGCTGGCACTGAGGCTACATTGATGAAAAAGCGCCTGTTACTGTAATGGGGGACTTGTTATGGGGTAGTGAGTTCTGGCAGTTGCTACTGACGCTACGCTGCGGTCTGGTCGGAGAGACGGTTGTAGTCACAGGGGATATTCAGCCGGCGTTGCAGTCTCTCAATCATATCCTGGGGCGCTTGGCCGGTGGCGATTAACTCGCCCGCCTCGGCATATACGACCAGTAAGGCTTGGGCTTGCTGTTCGCGAAGCCTGTGAAATAGTCCTACATCACTCTTATTTGGGGCAATCTCCTGTTGAGTCCGTATCTCAACTATTTCTCCTATGGCCTCCCAAAGTGTCTGCGGAGGCCGCGCTGAGCTGCTTGTCTGCGACATCTGATTTCTGTTGCCACCTTTGCCCCCGAATTTGGTCTAACCTTTGCATTTGGTCTATCGGCCCCTTTGCACTCACAGTTTAGCCACTCGGCCTCCCTCAAGAGGCGTTCTGCGACAGGTTTGACCGGGGATAAAGCCGAGTTGACAGCATTATCTATCAAGGCATATACTGCTGACAGGCGGACAAAGGCTGTGGCCTACCGCATCTACAGTGGCGAAGAAAGGACCTGTCTGTAGTGAGTGAGGATCGCATCCGCGACTTGGAAGACCGCGTGCAGCAGTTAGAAAAGCGGCTCAGTTCAGCCCAGCACAGTAGATACTATGGGTATGAATATAAGTCAGCAATTACGGTCTGGGGCTGGCCGCTGCTTCATATCGCCCAGGGAATTGACCCGGAAAGCGGTCGGCTACTATGCCTGTGGGGGCCAAACAATAGCAGCGCACAGTATTGCCGAACTCTTATCTAATCCCGACCTACCCGTGTGGGCCAGACAGTTGTTGCAGTCATTACAAGAAGTTGGGAGGCCCAGCAATTCCTAAGCGGGCGACGCTGGCGCGTAACGTAGAAGTGCGGGACACAGGAGTACGCACCGGACTGGAGATAACTGTAACCCTGCGGCCGGCCCCGGCAGGCGCCGGCCTGCTCCTGCGCCGCACCGATGTGAATGCCCAGTGGCCTATTGGGATTGAAACCGCACAGCCCTCACCTGACTGCACCGCCATCGGTGACAGCCAGACCCAGGTAATGTTCGTCGAGCATCTATTGGCCGTGTTGTCGGCTGCAGGCATAACTGATGCCGTAATAGATGTGTCCGGGCCCGAGGTGCCGCTATTTGATGGCAGCGCCAAGCCGTTGTGGGAAGCAGTTGAAAAGGGTGGCGTCCAACCGCTTACCGGCGAGGTTATGCCCCTTGAGTTGCGCGAACCCGTGCTCGTACAGGACGCTGATAGATTTATCGTCGCCCTACCCGCTGGGCGAGCCGAGTACTATTATATGTTAGTCAGCGATCATCCACTTATCGGCCAGCAGTGGGCCAGTTATTGCCCTGATATTGACGATTTTGGCACGCAAATCGCTCCCGCCCGAACCTTTATTGAGTATGAGCGGGGACTGGCCGCGCAACAAGCTGGTCAACTGAAAGGGGGTTCGGAGCACAACGCGATAATCGTCTATCCTGACCACCTCTCTGCCCCGCCCGAACTACCTCAGGCCTTTGCCCGCCACAAGTTACTTGATCTTATCGGTGACCTTTATCTGTTGGGGCGACCCGTTCAGGCTCGGATCATTGCCGTCGGCACCGGGCACCAGCAAAATCTCTTGCTGGCGAAGCAACTGGCCGACTGATTGCGGCAGCGCCCCTAATCTCCGGCCTCCAGGGACCATTGACTGTCTCCCAAGTCGACGTCAGGTTGCCATTTGACGTGGCCATCTAAGTAGAAGGCGTTGAAGCCGCCATTATGACGATCCTGGGCCAGGCTGGTCAGTGGCCACGACCACTGCCCGCTTTGGGTACTGCCAATGTCCCAGGGAGTGGGGTAAGGCTCCCGTTCGTCGGCGGGGTCGGTCTCGGCTAAAGCGATGGTTCCGCTGGGGTCCTCAACCTGGAGGACCTTGACCCCACTGACGCCCACCTCAAAGCGGCCATCGCCGGGGTATTTGTCGTAGCAGTTCAGTCCGTAGTGGCGCAGGCCAATATCCCTTTGGCTCTCGGAAGGGCAAAACCATATCTGGTCATCTCTGACATAGGAATCAACCAAGTCCCAGTAGAAGTATCGGGGCTGGGTGTCAGTGAAGCGCGGGGGAAACATTCCGTTGTGCGCGTAGCCGTACATCCCCACCGCAAAGCCAATCTGGCGCAGATTGGACAGGCACGCAGTGGCGTGAGCCTTTTCGCGAGCCTGCGAGAATACGGGGAAAAGCATCGCGGCTAATACTGCGATAATCGCTATTACTACCAACAATTCAATAAGAGTGAAGCCGCGCATTTCGCTTCGGTTCGTTCCGTGGTCTATGGGGCTAACTTGGTGCATTTGTTGACTCCTGTTGCTGCTGCCAGGTCTCCCACAATCCGCTGGCCACCAGGGCTCGGCGCAAGCGCAAGCAAGACTCACACTGCCAGCAGTGGTGCTCGCCACCCTGGTAACAACTCCAGATTACGTGCAGCGGCGCTGCCAATTGCCGCCCGAGTTGGACGATCTGCGCCTTGGTCAAATGCGCCGTAGGAGCCAACACATGTAAGCGACGGCCAGTGGAATAGGTAAAGAAGTTCTCGGCGGCCTCCATAAATTCAGGGGAATTATCCGGAAAGGTCGCTGCTTCCTCGGCATTGAATCCGCACACTATCCCGGAGGAATTCAGTGCTTCACAGTGCGCCGCAGCAATATTCAGGAAAATACCGTTGCGATTGGGCACCCACACTGCTTGGGCAAAGGCAGGGCTGTCAATCTGATCCTCGGAAGGTGCAGGTATCGGCTGCTGGAGATTGGTAAGGGCGCTATCCCCTAACCGCCCTAACCACGGCAGGCTAATTAACTTGTGTGGGCATTGCAACTGCTCGGCTATCTGCACTGCCGCCTGATACTCCCGCTGGGCGGCGCGCTGGCCGTAGTCAAAGGTGAGAGCCAGGACTATCTGGTGCTCACGGCGGGCCGCCCAGGTAGCCACCACCGAGTCCAGGCCTCCTGACAACAGAGTGATAGCCCGCACTTTAATCCTCCGTATATGTTACCCGTGAAGTGTCAGATTCCCAAACATCTACCGCCTTGAGGCGGACGGCAGACTCTTTGAGGCGCTGCGCTATCTGGGCGAATATATATCGGGCCAGGTTCTCACTGCTGGGACTGGCCTCGGCAAAGGCTGGATGTTCATTGAGGTCAATATGATCAAGTTCACCAATAACCTTGTCACATACACTTTTGAGATCGGCAAAATCCATAAGCATCCCATACTGGTCAAGTTGGGAGCCGGCCACAGTAATCTGCACCCGATAGTTGTGACCGTGCGGACGGCTACACCGGCCTTGATATCCGCGCAGGTGGTGAGCGGCGGCAAAAGTGCGTTCAACCGTCAATCTATACATAGTAACCTCTCCTCAGGACACCTGCTGCCATTATAGCACAGCAGGGCTATCCCAACAACTTGCGGGCCAGGTTCACTGCGTTCAAGTGGCCCGCCAAATGGCTTGTTTCGCCGTGCCACCCAGTCATTGTTGACATGCACCAGTGAAGTAGAGTATAATACAAGAGTGGAGGCAAAGAATCGGCGAGCAGGGCAGGTGTGGATGGGTCGGAACAACACGATTGTTATACTCATTTGGTCCGCCTGGTTGATACCGATGAGGTCGTCAGTTGGATCTAAAGCGAGATTGCTGATTGAAAGCGTTAAGCGCATTTAGGAAACTGGTAGTGACTAATCCTAAACATAATACGTAATTTGCACGACACACCAAGGTCCAGGGCTATATGACCATACGCTATAAGGAACAAAACAGGCACGCACACCTTCATTGCGCCGGGCCCCAGATGTCCGGGGATGGGGTGCAGATGCTTGGCACAAGGATGAGGTCGTGCAGTCGGCTGAGCGAGCGGATGAACAGTTCCCTATTAGAGGCGATTGAAATATAGCCTAAGGACACCAGGCTCCAGTTTTCGGTCTGGACAGGCGATTGGCGGGCCAATGGCAGAGGTTGGATAGATAGTTGAAAGCTGAAATCGTCTCGGTAGGCACGGAGTTGGTGCTCGGCGAGATAGTTGATACGAATGCTACCTATATCTGTCAGCAGTTAGCCAATATAGGCGTTGACCTATACCTACGGCATACTGTTGATGACGACCAGGGCCGCATGGCGGGCTTACTTCAGGATGCCCGCCGCCGCTGTGAGGTCATAATAATTACAGGCGGATTAGGCCCTACGCCCGATGACCTAACTCGCGAAGCCCTCGCCCAGGTGACCAGTCGCCCTCTGCACACAGTGGCGGCGGCCGAGCAGCAACTGGAAGAGTTCTTTGCCCGCCGCGGTGTTGCGCCCACTGCCAACAACCTCAAGCAGTGTCAAGTTCCCCGGGGCGGCCGACTGCTAACAAACAGTTGTGGTACGGCTCCGGGGATACTGTTGGAGCATGACAACTGCACCTTTATTGCCCTGCCCGGTCCTCCCGCCGAGATGCAGCAGATGCTCCACGATAGTGTAATCCCCTATCTGCGAGAACAGATTCGTCGGGTCGGTGGCCAGGAATTGTTCACCCGTACTCTACGGCTTTGTGACATTGGCGAGTCCAACACCGCCCAACTGCTGGCCGATATTCTGGATACCCAGTCCGACCCGGCTGTGGCGCTATATGCCAGTCCGGGCGAGGTCCGGGTGCGCATCAGTACGAAGGCCGATTGTGAGGTAGAGGCGATGCAGCGCCTTGACGCGGTGGAGCAGATAGTTCGTGAGCGGCTGGCAGAGCGAGTCTACGGCATTGATGAAGAGACAATGGAGGTGGCTGTCGGCCAAGCACTGTTGGCCGCCGGGGCCACCCTCGCCGTCGCCGAGAGTTGTACCGGCGGACTGATCGCTAACCGTATCACCGATGTGCCGGGGAGTTCCCAGTACTTTCTAAGTGGGTATATTACTTATAGTAACGAGTCCAAGCAGCAGTTGCTGGGCGTCTCGGATGAGATAATAGAAGAATATGGCGCGGTTAGTGAACCGTGCGCTCGGGCCATGGCCGAGGGGGCCCGTGAGCACAGTGGCGCGGACTATGCAGTCGCCGTCACCGGTATAGCCGGGCCGACCGGGGGCACGCCACAGAAGCCCGTGGGTCTGGCTTACATTGCCGTAGCCGATGAGCAAGATACTATTTGTCAGGAACATTATTGGCCGGGAACTCGCGAGCAGTTCAAGCGCCGCACCTCCCAGATGGCCTTGAATGTGGTCAGAAAGCGGGTGATGGGCCTTGTCTGAGCAACTGCGCCTATTCTTTGCCGTTCCCGTAGCCACAGAACTTACTGAGCCGCTCACCCAGATACAGCAAGAATTGAAAGCGGCCGGCGCTAAAGTCAGTTGGACGCGCCCCGAGAATCTGCATTTCACTCTAAAATTCCTGGGCGATACCCCCGAGGATCAAGTAACTGAACTGAACGAAGTGGCCGCGAGGGTGGCTGAAGATATCGCGGCTCATCAGATAGAGATTGGTGGGGTGGGCGGGTTCCCCAACCGTAGCCGGCCCCGGGTAGTATGGGTAGGATGCACCGCGGGCAGTGAGCAGTTTGCCCAGTTAGGGGAGAAGTTGGACCAATACCTGAGCGAGGCCGGGCTGGCTGAGCCGGACAAGCGCAAGTTCACGCCGCATCTGACTATCGGTCGGGTGCGCAGTCGGCATCGCCTGGAGGACTTGGCAGATAGCATGCAGCAGTTGAGTCAGTGCGAGATTGGTCCGATGCAGGTCAATCATTTCGTGCTAATGCGTAGCCAACTACATCCTGATGGTGCTATTCACACAGCGCTGGCCCGATTTGAACTGAGATGATGTCTCGTCCCGTGTGGGAGCAGCGTCGTCGCCCGCCGAAAGTGCCTTGGCAGTAAAGGCGGGACGGCTTTCGGGCCAGAGATGGCCCTCCTACAACAGGTAGGGATACGGTTAGACGCTGTTGCTGGCCAAAGGATTATGCCAGTGCGCAATTACCAACTACTGCGCGATGAGCGAGAGAAGAAGTTGCACCGCGAATTGCAGCGCATCACCGAGCAGCTTAAGTCGGTGGGCGTGCAGAGAATAATACTATTTGGCTCGCTGGCCCACGGCCAAGTTGGGCTAACTACTGATATTGACCTGATTGTGGTCTACAACACTGACAAGCGGTTTCTGGATCGTTTGGAGGAACTGTACGCGGCCGCCCAGCCACAGATGGCCTTGGATATTCTGGCCTATACGCCCGAGGAATTCGAGCGGCTGCGCCAGGAGCGACCCTTTATCCGAGATGCGGTCGCCACCGGGAAGGTGCTTTATGAAGCGCAATAGCCTTGAGGAAGCCGGGCGCTGGATTCGTCAGGCCCGTGAGGACCTGCGCGCTGCTAATTATCTGGTTGAGCGAGGCATGTATAATGTCGCCTGTTTTCTAGCCCAGCAGGCGGCTGAGAAAGGGCTTAAGGGGTATCTTTATGGCCAAGGGCGAGATGTCGTTTGGGGCCACTCGGTGGCTGAATTGGCTAAGGAAGCAGCCAGTCAACAGTCGGCTTTCTCGGCTGTTGTCCAAGTCGGCGCCTATCTGGATCGTTTCTACATTCCTACCCGATATCCCAACGGGCTGCCTGGGGGCATTCCGGCAGACAGTTTCACTCAAGAGGATGCGAGCCGGGCGCTGGACGAAGCACACAAACTGATTGACTTAGTTGAGCAACGATTACAATGCGACACTGAAGGTGCGCTGAGTTAACCCGTAGGCAACGACAATTAGAGGGGGTATATGTCCGATGGCAACAGGCGACAAGACTGGGGACCGGGACAAGGCCCTGGATTTAGCCTTGAACCAAATTCGCAAACAGTTTGGGGAAGGTGCGGTGATGCGGTTGGGTGAGGAGCCCACGCATCTGGCGGTAGAAGTAATACCTACCGGCGCTTTGGCCCTGGATATTGCCTTGGGGGTAGGCGGGCTACCCCGGGGCCGCATTGTGGAGTTATATGGACAGGAAGGGGCTGGCAAGACTACGTTAGCCTTACACATATTGGCCGAGGCCCAGAAGATGGGTGGTATGACAGCCTTCATTGATGCCGAGCATGCCTTTGACCGTGATTACGCCGAGCGGCTGGGTATCGACCTGGATGAATTGCTGATCTCCCAACCGGATACCGGGGAGCAGGCGCTGGAGATTTGTGACACCCTCGTCCGCAGCGGCGCGGTGGATGTAGTGGTCATTGACTCGGTAGCCGCCCTGGTGCCTCGGGCCGAATTGGAGGGGGAGATGGGTGACTCTCACGTCGGGTTGCAGGCGCGGCTGATGAGCCAGGCGCTGCGCAAAGTGGGCGGGTCGGTTTCGCAGACCAAAAGCATAGTGATATTCATCAACCAGATTCGCGAGAAAATTGGCGTGATGTTTGGCAGTCCGGAGACTACTCCCGGCGGCCGGGCCTTGAAGTTCTGGGCCTCGGTACGTCTGGACCTGCGCCACCGCCAGGCCATCAAACATGAGGGGGAATCAGTCGGCCGGCGGGTGTCAGTGAAGGTATTGAAGAATAAGGTAGCTCCGCCGTTCAAACGCTGTGAGTTTGACATTATCTACGGGGAGGGCATCTCCCGGGAGGGCTGCATTCTGGACGAGGCCTTGGAACTGGGCTTGGTGGAGAAGTCGGGGAGTTGGTACAGTTGCGGCGAAGAAAGTTTAGGCCAGGGTCGGGATAATGCTATCCAATTCCTGGCGGATAATCCGGACATCAGTGCCGACCTGGAGGCCCAAGTACGAAAAGCCCACGGGCTTGCAGCACCGACCAAAGCCCCAGCCGAGGATACCAACGATACAGAGAGAGAATAACAGTGGCGTAGGAAGTGGTCAACCGTGGGGGAAGTGGGCAAAATTACGGCCATTGAGCCGCAAAAAACTAACCCCCATCGCTATTCAATATTCATTGATGGCGAGTTTGCTCTGGGGGTAGCCGAGGAGGTGATAATGAACCTGGGTTTGCAGCCTCACCAACCGGTCAGCGAGGCCAAGTTGGAGCAGATAACTTTTGAGGAGCAAGTCCACGAGGCCCAGAAAGCGGCCTTAAGATTGCTGGAGTATCGCCCGCGCAGTCGAGAGGAATTGCGTCGCCGCCTGCGCCAGAAGAACTTTCCGGCCACCGCAACTCAACGAGTGCTGGATCGGCTTGAAGAACTGGGCCTGGTCGACGACGCAAACTTTGCCCAACAGTTAGTGCAGAGCCTGACCCGGCGGCAGAATTTGGGCAAACGGGCGATCCTTGACAAGTTGAGGCGAGCCGGTGTAAGTCACGATGTTGCTGACGCGACTATGGCGCGAGAGTTGGCTGATTACGACGAGGTCAGCCGCGCCCAGCAGGCAACTGAGAAGTATCTGTCCCGACTGGCTGGTCTGCCGCCCGAAAAACAGCGTCGGCGACTGCAGGCGTACCTGCACCGCCGCGGCTTTCCCTACTCCGTTATTGACCAAGTTCGCAAAAGTGTCCTGTCAGATTGCGAAGAGTAATAGGGGGACGGTGGCACATATATTGAGGAGGTAAGGGCGAATGTGTGTAAGCACATCCGCCCGGCTTCAGAGGACATTGATAACTATTCACTTACCTACACAAAATCGGAGGTGGTCCAGATGCTGGACGCCCTTTCAGATATAGAAGTTGTGGTCATAGGCGCAAGTGGTTTGATTGTAGTTGGGGTATTAGTGCTCTACGGTATCTCTGTCAGTCGGCTACGCCGACAAGTGCAAGCCGTAAACGATGAAGCACAACGGCAGGTTGCTGAGGCTGAAAAGCAGTTAGAGACTGAGCGCCGCGAAATGAAGATAGCCGCGAAGGAACAGCGCCTGAAAGTCAGATTAGAATTGGAAGAGGAGTTACAGACTCAGCGGGAGGAGGTAGAGAATACTAAGAAACGACTGGAGCGGCGGGAAGACAACTTAGAGGAGCGCAAATTAGACACAGAGAAGCATGCCCAGCGACTGCGGGAGAGAGAAGAGCAGATAGTTCAGCGTCAAACTGAACTGGAGGCTCTGCTCAATGATCAGCAGGAAGAGTTAGAACGCATCGCGGCGATGGACCGGGCTGAAGCTCGGGAGTATCTAATGCAACAGGTGGAGGAGGAGATTCGGGAGGAATGTATCCGGTTCATAAGGCGTCGCGAGCAACAAGCGCGCGACCAAGCCGACCGCGAGGCGGCGCAGATTGTGGTCCAGGCTATTCAGCGCTGTGCCGTAGACCACACCGCGGAGACCACCGTTTCAGTGGTACCACTGCCCGACGATGATATGAAAGGCCGCATTATTGGTCGGGAAGGCCGCAACATTCGGGCCTTTGAGAATCTTACTGGTATTGATCTTATTGTCGACGATACTCCTGAGGCAGTGGTCATAAGCGGCTTTGATCCGGTCCGCCGCGAGATTGCCCGGATAGCACTGCAGTATCTGATTGCCGATGGTCGTATTCATCCCGGGCGTATAGAAGAGATGGTGGATAAAGCGCGGAAGACCGTTGACGAGCACATCCGGGAATTAGGCGAGCAAGCGGCTTTTGACACTGGCGTTACCGGTCTGCATCCGGAACTGATTAGATTGCTGGGCAAACTGCATTTTCGCACCAGTTTTGGCCAGAATGTACTGAAGCATTCAGTGGAGGTCTCTTATTTGGCGGGGATGATGGCGGCCGAGACCGGTACCCGTGTGGCTATGGCCCGTCGCGCTGGACTACTCCACGACCTGGGCAAAGCCGTCGACTACGAACGCGACGGGCCGCATGCCCTGATTGGGGCCGATATTGCTCGTACCCGAGGGGAGCGCCCCGAGATTGAGCATGCTATAGCCGCTCATCACGATGATGTAGAGATTGAATCGGTTGAGGCGGCTTTAGTACAAGCGGCTGATGCGATATCGGCGGCGCGGCCTGGCGCTCGCCGGGAGACTCTTGAGGCATACTTGAAGCGACTGGAGACGTTGGAAGAGACGGCTATCAGTTTTGATGGCGTGGAGAAGGTCTATGCTATCCAGGCGGGTCGGGAGATACGGGTGTTAGTCAAGCCCGACCGCATTGACGATTTAGCATCGCGCCGGTTAGCCAAAAAAATAGCCGGTCGCATTGAAAGTGATATGGATTACCCCGGTCAGATTAGAGTTACCGTAATCCGTGAGACCCGTGCCATAGAGTATGCCCAGTAAATCCAACTACAATACTGAAGAGCCCCGCCGGGAGCATCTGAGTTGAATATATTATTCGTCGGAGATGTAGTAGGACGACCAGGACGCCGGGCAGTTGGTAACCTACTGGCTGATCTTATTGAACAATATTCCGCAGATTTCACTATCGTTAATGCTGAAAACGCCGCCGGGGGATATGGGCTGACCCGAGAGACGGCGGCGGAACTGCTTGATGCCGGAGCTAACTGTTTGACTTCTGGCAATCATATCTGGGCTCAGAAGGAAGTCTATGAATTGTTAGAAGAAGACCAACGGATATTGCGGCCGGCCAACTATCCACCCGGTGTACCCGGCCACGGCGCGGGCGCTTATACCGCCGCCAACGGCGTCCGAGTCGGCGTGATAAATCTGCTGGGCCGGGTGTTTATGTCGCCGGTGGATTGCCCGTTCCGCCGGGGCGAGGAAGAAATAGAACAGTTAAGCAACCAAGCCGATGTCATTATTATAGATTTCCACGCCGAGGCGACTTCGGAAAAGAAAGCCTTTGCCTTGTTCTGTGATGGACAGGTGGCGGCCGTGCTTGGTACTCACACTCATGTGCCGACTGCCGATGAGCAAGTGCTGGCCGGGGGTACGGCATTCATAACTGACTGCGGAATGACGGGGCTAACTGATGGTGTGATTGGAGTGGATAGTCGGGGGCCCTTAGAGCATTTTGTTACTGGATTGCCGGCCCGCTTCAAGGTCCCGGCCCAAGGCCCTTGTATATTATCGGCAGTCGTGGTAAAATGTAATGTGAAAACGGGGCTGGCCGAAGATATATTACGAGTCGCGTCGTTTTACGAGCCCCCTCCGGGCGGCTAAATATAGTAACATTTGGCACTATTATCGTATCTCCCCTAAGCAAATCTACATTGCGAACTGAACAATAACACAAAGTTAGAGCACAACGGCAACCATTCACGAAGCATAGCAAGGGAGGCAAACTCCGCGCCCCAGATGGCCGGAGGTAATTGGCTTCCCCGGCAAGGGGGCAGCAACAGTGAGCGTTCTGAGGGTAGGTTCCAAGTCAGATCCTAACAAGGTAGCTGGAGCGTTGGCCGGGACTATCCGGGAGCAGGGCAAGGCGGAATTGCAGACTATCGGCGCTGGGGCGCTGAATCAAGCGGTCAAGGCTATTGCTATTGCCCGAGGGTTCTTGGCCCCGGCGGGAATTGATTTGTTGTGCTACCCCGCCTTCGTAGATGTGGAAATCAATGGCAATGAAAGGACGGCTATTAAACTATTTGTCGAGCCTCGGTAGTTGCCTATCTACCCCTTGATAAACTGCTAACATGTCTCACCTATGGCCATATAACACGGGCTTTTTGTCGCCATAGTCCAGGCAGTTGGTGGTCAGATAATGATTATCAGTCCCCTTGACCGATAACCGGGTCACACCGCCGGCCCAGACCAACGCGGCGGTGGGGCCTTTTTGTTGGTGGATAGTGTTTGCAGTTGTATGTGAAGGCAAAGCATGCTACAATTGGCAGCGAAGTTTAGACTGTAGTGTTGTTAGGATGACTGGATATGAGCGCGATGCCGATGCCATATAGTTGGCAGGCACGAGCCCGTCAAGTTGGGATATACCTGCTGATGGCACTGGCCTTGGTATTTTTGTACCTTGTGTATATGGCGGGCAATTTCAAGGGCCTTACTGACCCTAACGCTTTGGACTACGCTCAAATAGCGCGCAATCTCGCCACCGGCCAAGGCTTCACCACCAACTTTGTTAAGCCACTGAGCCTGACGCGGAGTCTGCGCGTCACGCGGCACCCGGATCTGACTTATCCGCCCCTGCACCCCTGGATAATTTCATTGTTTATGCGCATGGTCGGCCCCACCCAGCGGGCGGCGGCGTTGGCCTGTGGAACGGCGTTTCTGTTGACTGTACCCTTGATATTCATACTCGCTACGTGGTTCTTTGACTACCGCACTGCATGGCTGGCCAGCGGCCTGTTTGTCGTCGGTGTGTCCACAATTGGTTATAGCACCTCTGGGTTAGAGGTGAACCTGTTAAGTCTGCTGGTTACCGGCTTGATTATGGTGCTATACCAATATGGCCAAAGCCAGCAGCACCGTGTGCCGCTGGTCGCGGGTAGTGCAGCTCTCGTTGGTCTTGTCTATCTTACCAAGTACGTCTGGACAGTGGCCATCATCCCCGTGCTAATATATGTATACTTCAGCACTCCACGGCGCCAGCGCAGCCGAATGGTGCTAATCTTCATAATCGTATTCTTCATAGTCATTGCTCCGTGGTGCTACCGGATGTATGTAGTTAGTGGCAATCCCTTTTTTACCTGGCGTTGGTACGAAACCACGATGGATACGCGCACCCATCCGGGCAACACTCTGTATCGCTCCTTCCCTGAGCACCTGACTACTCTGCCTACCTATATTATTCTCCATCCGATGGAGGTATATGAAAAAGCGCGCGCCGGGATGGCCAGTTTGTATCCGATTCTGGCTGCCCTTGGTGGTTATTACATAACATCGTTGTTCCTCGTGGCTATTCTGGTGCCCCTGGGGTCCAGAAACTTTGAGCGAGTTCGCTATCTAATATATGGTATCTATGGTATGGTATTTGCGGCGCTGGTGGTAGTATTGCCGTCGGCGCGGTTATTGTACCCGCTGGCGCCAGTGGTCATAGTAATTGCTTCGGGCTGTTACTTCCGCATATTTCGGCCCCTTGTTGCCGATATGGGTCCCCGCGAGCAGACACGCTACACCGCCGTGGCCATAGCCGCTCTGCTAATATTACAGGCCTTTCCCTTGGCCTTGTCGTTGACCAGGCGAGACCGACCGGGCGAGGAGCCTACCCAGCAGACTCTGCAAAGGTGGAGTAAGGAGGCAGCCGACCTGGCCGAAGCCGGCCCCATTATTACTGATATTCCTTGGCTGATGGCCTGGCATGCTGATGTCCCGGCTATCTGGCTGCCCCACACAGTTGAGGATTTGGCTCGGATGCAACAAGCCGTCGGCCAAATCCAATGGTTGCTGCTGACTCCCACTGTCTCACGGACCCAGGCCACTGAGCGCACCGGACAGTGGGTCGAGGCCTGGCGGCAGGCCTTAGTACGAGACATACCCCCCTTCCATGGTTTTGTAGTACACGAGCGGTTAGGAGATGGCTCGTGGATTTTGTACCATAAAGTAGCGAGGGCGTCCAGTATGCCCACCGAATAACGCTCCACCATCAACTGGTTAACAGTGGACACCGCCGATACCGATAAGTTAGTGGCTGATAAGTGTTACCGATGCGCTGCCCCTCTACAAGGGGCAGCGCGCTGTCCGCAGTGTGGCCGCAAGCAGTACCGCACCTGCTTTTGTGGTCACCAGATCCCCATTACTACGGCGATCTGTCCCTATTGTGGCGCAGATTGGTCCAGCAGTCGCCGGGTGCGGCGCAAGTCCCACGGTCGCAAACTGAACTACAAGGAGATGGCTCAATTTGGCGCTGTAGGCGTGGTAGTAACTTTAGTGGCGGGTAGCCTGGTCAACATGATTATCACTGGCTTAGCCCACCGCAGCGTCTCGGGCCAACCTGTCCCCGCTTCGTTCGTTGGGCGAGTGGTCTTAGCCCTGCAGACCGTAGGACACTCAATAGCCTACTTCTTTGGGCAAATTGTGCAGATGAGCGGGAGTATAGCGTCGGTGTTGCTTTTAGTCATAATAGGCGCCGGCGCGGGGGCGGTCGTGTATTTGATTCGCGGAGGTTTTATCCGTCTGCGGCGCAAGATCAGCACTCACAAGCGTAAGCGCCGTACCTGAGCCCTTTAATGGAATGACTCAGCCACCTATATATGACTCTATGTCCAGTCCCCCGAGTAGTCAGGAGGCAGAAACCGGCCCGGCTCAGCACCCGCCGACCTGGCTGATAGGAGCGTTGGTAGTCGGCCTGCTGCTTGCCTATGGGCAACTGCTTATCTGGATGGGCCAGCGCTGGTACAAAAGTGAGTACTACGGCCACGGCTTTCTCATCCCCCTGATTAGCGTCTACTTGATATGCCGACAAAGCAAACGCCTGCGAGATTTGCCTCGGCGAGATTTTCGCTGGGGTCCACCGGTGGTAGCCGCAGCGCTGCTGCTCCATTTGTTGGCTACCTGGCTTGACGTCCATTTCCCCTCGGGTTTTGCGTTGGTGGTTACCATATTCGGCCTGGTGATTTGGTTGTGGGGCTGGCCTACGGCTCGTGCGGCGGCCTTCCCCATAGGCTTCTTAATGTTCATGGTGCCGCTGGCTCGGTTATTGGTTGACCAGTTTGCCCAGCCGCTCCAGTTGCTGGGCGCTAACCTGGCCGGCTGGTTGGCTTATGGCATCGGAATGGATACAATTATTGAGGGCACTACGATACATACCCCCGTCTACACCTTTGAAGTGGCTATTGCGTGCAGTGGGCTGAAGTCTTCCATTGCTATGTCGGCTCTGGCGGCTCTGTTGAGTTATCTGGTGGTAGCGCCACTTGGCAAGAAGATTGTTCTGTTCCTGACCTCGGTGCCCGTAGCGCTCCTGGCCAATGCCAGCCGCATATTCGTCACTTTGGTGCTGGGCCAGACTGTGGGCCCCAAGGCGGCCGAAGGCTTCTTCCACAGCGTCTCGGGGATTCTGGTGTTCCTGATTGGCTTTGCGGGTCTTTTTTTAGTAGCGAGGGGGTTGGGCTGTTGGCAGCTTCGCGACGACATTTAGCAGCATTGGCACTAATACTAATAGGGGCCGCTGCCGCCCAGATAGTCCACTTTACCCGCAAGTCTCCGGCCCAATTTGCCCCTGACTTCGCCGCCGTGCCCCTGAAACTTGGGTCCTACCAGGGCAAGCAGTTACCCACAGATCAGAGTGTGTTCCGGTTCTTAGAGGCTGACGCGATGGCCGAGCGGCGGTATGTCACTGGCGATAGTGCTATCAAACTAAGCCTGATATACGCATCTGACTGGCGTAGTATTCACTCCCCAGCCGGGTGCTATCAGGCCCAGGGCTGGCATACAATTACCGATGAGCAAGTTCAGATACCGGCCCCACCTGACTCGCCTACCTCCGAGCCGCTGCACGCCCGGCTGCTGCGAGTGCGCAAAAATGAGGTCGAGTTGCTGGCTATGTTCACTTTCTGCCATCCTGGGGGTACCACTGGTGACTGGGCCGAGCAGGGGTGGAAAGTAGCCACCGGCCCTCCCGGAGCCGGCGGACTGGTCATCAGTCTTAGCACACTGACTGAAGACGACTTGGCCCAGGCGCGGGAGAGACTGATAGGACTTCTTCAGCAGGTATATCCTTATGCCGTGGCGTTCTGGTATTAAGGCCCGAACAATCAGAATGTTTCTTCCCGATAGTGGTGTTCAATTTCGGCGTAGACGCGCACCTCGCCCCCCTCGTAGACAACCGGCCAACCCCGCCGGTGGGCAATCCGGATTATCTCGCCTCGGGGCAACTGTTGAGCCCACCGTTGCGTAGGGCGCAATTGCTGCACTATCAGCGCTCCGACCCTATAGTGGTCTATGACCTCCTCTATCTTCTTGCGCCGGTCAAATGGAATCTGGACCACCCGATGGTCACTATGAAATCGTATTAGATATGGACGATGCGACATTATTGTCGTATTGGCTGGCAAGTTATCTCTTATCCAGGTCGCGGCCTGGGCATACGCCTTGCTGATAGCGACCTCGGGCTGCTGCCGGTGACTCCACCAGCAATATCCCCCTACACCTGTTGCTGTCACGAGTCCCACAACGCTCATAAGCAGAATGACTGTGTGCCGGCGGCGGACAAACCGCTGCGCTAAACCTAACCCGCCGGCGGCGGCCGTCAAGGTAACCACGGGCATAAAGGGCAGCAGCAAGCGGGGCCAAATCGCCCATACCACAGCCAATTCTATAACCCATGCCCCTAAGGCCAACCACCCTGTCCGCAGCCAAGGATAACCCCTGCGCTGCGTCAGCAGTAGCACAGCAGGCACTATGAAAAATATTCCCACGCCGCCAAAGATACTGCCCCCGGCTGCTACCAACTGCCGGCCCGCCTTTACTGCTAAGCCACTGACACCGTAGGTGCGAATCGCCCCGGCTAAGGAGGGAAGTTGTTCATCCCAGTAGACGCGCATTAGCGCCTGGCCCGTGTCGTCAAAACCGATGTGTCCGGCGGTATGGAGGTTAGTGGAATAAACCGGATTGCCGAAGGTAAGATAGTTGCGAACCAACATGGGTGCGGCCACCAGTATCGCGGCGATCAAGCCTGTCCCCAACCACCGAATACGTAAGCGGACCGGTACTGAGCGCAACCGTAGCCAGTAGCAGACGGCCACCGGTGGCATAAGCAGCAGTGCAGCCGGCTTGACAGTATAGGCCAGGCCTACCAGTGCGCCCGCTACCAGTATCCAGGCAATGTGTGCGCCGTTGCCGAAGTCTGGACGCGTAGGCGACTGGTGGCTGCGCGCAATAGCAAGCAGTATCAGGATGGTTAGGCAACTGAACAGTACATCGGCCTGAGCAGTAAAGGACGCTTGCAACCAATGGGGCCAGCCCATCAGCAGAACCGCTCCACCGAAGGCGGCCACTGGCGTCAAGCGCCAAGCCCTACCCAAAAAGTAGACCATCAGCGGGACAATGAGCAGACCCAACAGTAAGTTAGGTAATTGGGCGGCAAAGGCGCTCTCTGCCCATAGCCACAGGCTACCAGCCAATACCAGCGACCATGACGATGCCCGCCGGTCCTCAGGATGCTGCACCTGGGGGTAGCGCTGGTAGAAATTGCTCACTACCTGACTGCTGAATCCTCGCCCGGCCAGGATATTACGGGCTACTTCTATGTAGTTGCCGGCGTCATAGGTCTGCAAGTGCGGCTCGCGCCCGCCAGCCAGTATTCCTATACCAGAGGCCAGCAGCCCCAGGATCAACAGGGCCAGTAGGTAACGCTGATGACTGGGACTGTAGTCTGATGACAAACTCATCAGTACTCCCTTGCCATTGCTGTGGTTGCTGCCGTTACTGTCCTCTTTTCCCCTCACCAGTGGGCAATCCTCCCCGACGTGCTCAGGGTTGACAACCTCGCCGGGTTCGTATAAACTGTGCGTAACGGTGGCACACAACGAACCCAGGCCAGTTGACATCCGCCAGATGCCGCTAAGGCGTAGGACACGGTGGCTGAGGCGGCAGTTTGATTTTAGGCCTCGTAAGTCCCTGGGCCAGAACTTTCTGATGGACGCAGGTGCGGCGAGTCGGGTCGTGGGGGAAGTGACGAGGTCCTCGCCTCGATATGTCGTGGAAATTGGCGCGGGACTGGGCGCCTTGACGGTACCTCTGGCCGAGACCGACTGTGAGATAACCGCCTATGAGATTGACGTGACCCTGGCGGCAGCGCTGCGCTGGTTGTTCTCGGACTTATCTAATGTGACGATTAGGGAAGAAGATTTCTTAGAGGCGGACTACGTCCCCGCCGAGTCTGGTACAATAGCAGTTGGCAATCTACCGTACTATATCACCTCGCCTATTCTGGCTAAGTTGCTTGAGAGCAGGCCGGGTTTTGCGGGACTGGTCATCACGGTGCAGTATGAAGTAGCCGAGCGGCTGCAGGCTGAACCCGGCACTAAGGAATACGGGCCCTTGACCCTGTTTTGCCAGTATTACGCGGCCCAGGTGAGTCAGGTTGGCATTCTACCGGCTGGCGCTTTCTGGCCGCAGCCGGCCGTGGACTCAATGACCTTGAGCATAGTAGCCCGAGACCAGCCACCTGAGCAGGTGACCAGCCCGACAACTTTCTTCGCTGCGGTACGCGGCGGGTTCGCCCACCGCCGCAAGACGCTACGCAACTCGCTGAGAGGTGCCCGTGATTTAGGGCTGACTGATAGACAAGCCGACGCAATCTTGGCCACGGCTGGCCTGGATGGCCAGCGGCGGGGCGAGACTCTGGATTTTGACGAATTCGTCCGACTCGGCAACGCGCTGCACGCGGTTTGACCTGCTTTATGCTGTAAAATATGGTTCGCAAGGATTAGTGCGAGGAGTGAGAGTTAGACATAGTGTAAGAAGGTGATGCAAAATGGATGAAGCACAACGAGCCGAGTACGACACCCTCCGATCGGAAGCACTCCAACAGGATAGGGTGATTAGTGAGGTCTATGCGCTCATGCTGGCGGCCGAGGGCGTAATAGTAGGCCAGGGTTTCTCATCGGAGAACGGTTTGGTATTTCTCGCAGCTTTTCTGGTTTTGCCGCTCATCTTCTATTACATATGGGATAAGCGGTGCGTCATATGGCGTATCGCTGGCTACATACGGGTCTTTCTGGAGGACGAGATTGATAATTTGGGTTGGGAGTCGCGACTGGCAGTTCTTCGCGGGGTTACCCGGCAGCCCTACGCTGTTCCTTTCGGCGTGTTGGGCGTTGAATTTGCGTCGTTTCACATACTGCTATTGGCGAATCTGGCCGGCTGCGTGTACTTTCTACAATCCAAGCCCGACACTGCCGCAGGCGCCTGGCTATTATTCGGGAGCGCGTGCGTCGTGTGGCTGGGTTTTGCTATTCACTCGTGGCTCATAAAGAAGAATGTGCTGGAACGTGAAGGCGGCGGAGGAAACCCCCAGTATCAGTTGTGGATACAGGTCAGGGAACAAGAGAAACAGCCAAGAGGGTAACCCCGGGGCGCAGCCGAAGCCACATTTGCTGGCCGCTATAGCAGAGGCAATCCTGGCAAGAGGTTGCTAAACGTTGGGGCTTGGAAGCTAAGGCCGGTCGTTTTTATAGTCACGTTAACGGGCCTTTCTGTCCAGTGTAAACAAGGAGACCTAACCAGTGGTATTGGTATCCCAGACCATAACCCGGCAAGCATTTGCTAAGGTCAATTTGGCCCTGGAGGTGCTGGGCAAGTGTGAGGACGGATACCACGAGTTGCGCAGCGTGGTGCAGTGCATTTCGCTGGCTGACACTATCAGGATGCAGCCAGCACCCCAGGGAATAACTCTGCGTACATCCGGTTACCCGGTGCCCACCGCTGCCGACAATCTGTGTTACCAGGCGGCCCAGGTTTTTGTGGCGCGAGTCGGCGAGCCGTCGGGCGTAGAGATTGAACTGGTCAAACGAATTCCAGTAGGGCGGGGCTTAGGTGGAGGCAGCAGTGATGCCGCCGCTGTGCTACTGGGTCTAAGCGAACTGGTGGCCCAGCGACCATCGGCTCAACTGTTAGGCGAACTGGCTGCGGAGATAGGCAGCGACGTGCCGTTATTCTTGATGGGTGGTACTGTGCTGATGAAAGGACGGGGGGAGGTAGTAAGGCCGTTGCCTGAACTCCGGCCTCAACCGGTTTTTGTGATTGCCTGGCCTAAGCAGCCGGTCAGTACCGCTGAGGCCTACCGACTGTTGACTGCTGAAGATCTCACTGATGGCATGCGTACTGACGCCCTGGTGAAGCGGATTGAGGCGGGCGAGACAGTGGGTGGCGAAGATTTGTACAATTGTTTTGAGCGGGTCGTGTTACAGCACTGGCCCGCCGTAGCCGATGTTCGGGAGCGGCTGACTGTGGCCTTGGACAGCCCGGCCGTCTTAAGCGGGTCGGGGTCGGCCGTTTATGCTCTGGCTGCGGATGAGAAAACAGCCCAGGCCGGCGCCGACAGTCTTAGTACTGACTATGAGGCTGTCGTCGCTAAGCCGGTAAATACGGGAAACATGATTATTTAGGGGAGGCCAAGTAGCCTATGAATAATGAAAATACCGTAGCGGCAGCGGTTCTCGCCGCTGGTGACGGGGCCGAGCCGGTAGCGCAGAGTGTTGGCGTGCCGCACAAGGCGCTGGTAGAGGTGGGCGGTCAGCCCACGATAGCCCGAGTAGTAACGGCTCTTAATCAGGCTAACTTGGTGGATGAACTGGTGGTGGTTACCAGTCCCGACTCACCTGTTATTGAATGTCTACCTGTTGGCACGCCACACGGGGTAGCCACCGGTAATGATTTCCTGGACACTATCCAGGCCGGATTTACCTACCACGCCGCCCGAGACCAGCTTATGGTGGTCATGTGTGATTTGCCGCTGCTAACCGGAGAAGCGGTAGACCATTTTGTCGCTGCCGCCCTCGACACCGGCGCGGAATTATGTTACAGTATGCACCGGGCCGAAGACCTGGACCAGGTTTATGCGGGTCGCGCCCGTGTCGTGGTACACCTGAAAGACGGCGATTACTGCGGCGGGAATGTACATTTGATAGGCCGTAGTTTTTTCGAGCGTGAGGCCGAGCGGATTAAACGGGCCTTCGCGAGCCGCAAAAGCCCTGTACAATTGGCCACTATGTTAGGCGTAGGCTTCATAGTGCGTTTGCTGCTGCGGCGGTTAACTGTGGATGATATCGTCCAGCGGGCATGTGAACTGCTCCACTGCGAGGCCGCCGCTATTTGCTCACCGTATTCTGAGGTCGGCTTTGATCTGGATAGGCCGGAGCACATTGCGGCCGCCGAAGCAATGATGACTCGTTAAAGTTACTGGGGCGTAGCCAAGCGGTAAGGCACGGGACTTTGGATCCCGCACGCGCAGGTTCGAATCCTGCCGCCCCAGCCAATACTGACCTCCTGAAGGTGTCTGTAATGTACAATGCGCAGATGCGTATATTCTCGGGGAACGCCAACCCTCGCCTGGCTGAGGACATCGCGGCTGAGTTGAATACCGAATTGGGGGATATGGAAGTAAGTCGCTTCTCTGATGGGGAAGTGAAGGTGAAGATTAACGAGAGCGTGCGGGGCGCCGATATCTTCCTCATCCAGCCTACCTGCCCTCCGGTCAATGAGAACCTGACAGAACTGTTGGTGATGCTGGATGCCTTCAAGCGGGGCAGCGCGGGGCGCATTGTGACCGTTCTGCCTTACTATGGCTATGCCCGCCAGGACAAGAAGGCCCGAGGCCGCGAGCCTATCAGCGCTAAACTGGTGGCCAACCTCATTTCTGTAGCCGGGGCTGACCGGGTGTTAGCCGTGGATTTGCACAGCGACCAGATTCAGGGCTTTTTTGACATTCCTCTTGATCATCTGCCCGCCCGCCGTATTATGGCAGATTACTTCAGATCCAAGGAGTTAGGGGGCGAGGATACGGCCATAGTGGCCCCTGATATCAATGCCGCCGATGAGGCTATGGAGCTGGCCGATGACCTGGATGCTTCCTTGGTGGTAGTGGCTAAGCGCCGCCCCAAGCCCAATGAAGCCGCAGTGGTGGAGATTATCGGTCATCTGGAAGGCAAACGAGCCATTATGCTGGATGATATGATAGATACCGGTGGCACTATGGTGGAGGGCGCTAAAATGGTGTTGGAGCGCGGCGCCGCCGAAGTACACTGTGCTGCTACTCATGCGGTCCTGTCCGGCTCCGCTTACCAGTGCCTGGCCCAGGCCCCTGTTGAGAGCGTAGTGCTGACTGACACTATTCCGGTAGATCCCGACAAGCGGCTGGCGAAGATGACAATACTCAGCCTGGCTCCGCTGCTGGCCGAGGCTGTTGATCGGATTCACTGTGATGCCTCAGTCAGCGCCATCCTGGCCAACCGCCGCGTCCGCCAGGTACGGCTGTTCTAAGTTATTATTTGAACAATGTTAAGTATATTCCAACCAATTCTCTATGAAGAATATTGCATTAGCAGGAGGTAGTTGATAAATGGAACAAGTAGTGATGGAAGCCCAGCGCCGTGAAGAGACGGGCAAAGGGCCGGCTCGTCGGCTGCGGGCCCAGGGCCTGGTGCCCGGTGTGGCCTATGGCCGCGGCCAGGATAATGTGGTCATCGTCGTGCCTACAGATGAATTAGAGTCAGCCCTGGGCACCGAGCGCGGGGCGAATGTACTGATTGACTTGAAAATTGAGGGCGTCGCAACCCCCGAGGGCACGGCGGCCATAGTAAAAGCCGTGCAGCGTCATCCCATCAGCCGCAAGCCTCTGAGCGTCGATTTGCAGTGGGTGTCTCTGACCGAGAAGGTTACCGTGCAGGTGCCGGTGGTCGTGGAAGGCCAGGCCCCCGGGGTAGAAGAAGGCGGGGTAGTTGACCAGATTGTCCACGAGGTTGACGTCGCCTGTCTGCCTACCGCCATCCCCGACCGCCTGGTGATTGACATTACCGGCCTGGAGATTAATGATACCCTCCACGCCGGAGATTTGCAGGTCCCCGAGGGCGTTGAATTGCTGTTGGAGCCGACGGAGACAGTGGTCAGTATTGCCCCACCTATCAGTGAGGAAGAATTGGAGACCCGGCTCGCTGAGGAACTCCTTGAGGGTCTGGTGGAAGTGCCGGTCGAAGAAGAGTTAGTCCTGGAAGAGGGCGAGGAGGTCCCCGCTGAGGAAGTGCCCGGCGAAGAAGTCGCTGAAGCCCCCGCCGAATCCGAAGAATAAGCCTGTATTGTCGGTAGGACAGGCGTCTCGCCTGTCCCTCCTACCGGCGGACGAGACGCCCGTCGTACCGGGTGAGCAGCGAAGAGCGCCGCATCAGTGGTGTCAAGCGCAACCGCTAATGCAGGCTTTCGTCTGCGAGGAGATGGGAACAGTGAATAGGCTATGCATAGGCGTGGTAGTCCTGGCTTGTGTGCTGTGGATTTGCGGCGGGTTGGGAATGTTACCGGGGCATGCCCAGCCTGAAGCCGCTCCGGAAAGCCAGTTGGCTCATCCCAGTGAATTGTGGCCGATCCCCGAGGACAATGGCTATGACGATTTCCTGGCCGCCATTGAACTTCTTCCTGAGCCGCCGCCGGGTCCTCCAGGTCCACCCGGGCCGCCTGGGTGGGGACCACCTCCAATTGGCGCTCCTCCGCCTCCCGGGATACATACCATATTGCAGGAGGGCGTGAACGCCTTCACTGAAGCTGAAGTGCAAGTGGCCCTGGAGCCTTACCAACCTGCCTTGGGCAAACTGGCAGAGGGCCTCAGTAAGCCCTTTGTCGTTGATTATCAATGGATATTTGAACCCCGTCCGTGGGAACATGATTTCCAACAGCTACCTAAGGGCCGAGAATTCGCCCGTATTCTGTCGGTGCAAGCCGCTTATCACGGGCGCTGCGGCGAGGATGAGCAGGCGCTGGACAGCCTGAAGCAGGCACTTAAATTGGGGGAAAATCTGTCGCACGGCGGGCTACTAATACACCGGCTGGTGAGCATAGCGATTCAATCTATTGGGCTGAAAGGCTGGAAAGAATGGATTGCGCGGAGGCCGCCGGCTGATACGTTGGAACGAGCTAGCCAATTCCTGCAAGAGTTTGAGCAGCAGCGGGTGCCCTTGTGGAAGACATTTGTCATGCAAGGATGGCTTTACCGGCAGCCGATAGAAGCCCTATACGCCGGCCGGTTATCCTCTGAAGAATGGGCAGAGTGGAAGGAAAGCTGGCCGGAGCTCGAAGACCTACTCGAGATCGACAAGGACCAAGTATTGCAGGAATGGGAGCACCACGTTACGGAACTTGTCGAACTGGCCAAAACGCTTCTTTGTCAGTTGGTCGAGCGAAGGCCACCGGAGGTGGGTATTGAGTCGCTTAAGCCGTTAACTATTCCAGGCTTCGCGCGATTTGTCGAGAAAGAAGCTTTCATTCAGACGCACTTGCGCGGTGTACGGATAATGGCGGCGCTGGAGCATTATCGTTCTCAGCAACCCCACCAGGGCCGTTATCCGCAGCAACTTTCGGGCCTGGTCCCCGAATACCTGCCTGAACTACCCAAGGACCCGTTCACTGACGAGGATTTTGTGTACCACAGGGAAGACAATTTGGTGTATAAGTTGTATAGCGTTGGACCGAACAAGGTTGACGATGGCGGGGTGCAAGAACTTGACTACTGGCATGCGGCCGACCCTGATATTGTTATTGCCCGCTAACGGCAGGCATAAGGACAGGTCTGACGACAGGCGTAACGGCAGGTCTAACGGCAACTAACGGCTTGTGGGCCGGGTTCACTGCGTTCAACCGGCCCCTCCGAACGGCACGCGGTTATGCAGTGTATCATAGGCTTGGGCAATCCAGGACCTGACTATGCTAAGACCCGGCACAACGTCGGGTTTCGCGTCATTGATATGCTGGCAGAGCGTCACAGCATCCGGCTGCGCCGCCGGCGACTGAGGTCCGAAGTAGGCCAGGGAGAGATTGCCGACCAAGACGTGCTGCTGGTCAAGCCCCAGACCTTTATGAACAACAGCGGCCAGGCGGCGGTCAAAGTCTGTAAGCACTTTGGCCTGGAGCCGCAGGATTTGCTGATTGTCTACGATGACCTGGACCTGCTCCTGGGCACACTGCGCCTGCGCCGCGGAGGCAGTGCCGGGACCCACAAAGGTATGCGCTCGGTCGTAGAACATCTGGATACCGAGGAGATTCCCCGGCTGCGGCTGGGCATCGGCCCGTTGCTGCCGGGGGCTGATGCGGTAGAATTTGTGCTCGCCCCTTTTCAGGCTGGGGAGGTTGCGGTCGTGGAGGAGATGCTGGCGCGGGCGGCGGAGGCCGTGGAGTATTCTCTGGCTGAAGGTCTGGAGATGGCGATGAATAAATTCAATACCGTCCGGCCGGTAGAAGAGGACAACAGTGACGCCGTGTAGAAACTTCATTCGCCCGGCCCATCAATTTTAGGGAGTTCACCTGCAATGATTAGGTTATCGGCGTGCATTGAGATGTTGTTCTCAGAGATTCCCGAGTTTACCGACCGCATCCCGGCCGCTGCTGAGGCGGGCCTTGCGGCCTTTGAATTCTGGGGCTATTCCAATAAGGACCTCCAGGCTATCGCTGCCGCTAAGCAAGCCGCTGGTATAGAAATGGCAGCCCTGGCTATGGAAGCGCCCCGAGGGATGCTGGATGTGGGGCTGGCTGAGGAGTTTACGCGCTGCACCCAGGCCGCTACAGAAGTGGCGAGCCAGTTGGACACAAAAGTGGTGATCTGCACCACCGGCTGGGAGCCCAGCCCGTTGCCGCGCAGCGAGCAGCATACCGGAATTGTCGCCTGCTTGAAGGCCGCGGCGCCCGTGGCCGAGGCGGCGGGCATCACCCTGGCCCTGGAGCCGCTCAATATCCTGGTGGACCATCCCGGCTACTACCTGACCACCTCAGCGGAGGGCTTTGAAATTATTGGCGAGGTGGGCAGCCCGAATGTGAAGTTGCTCTACGATATCTACCACCAGCAGATAACCGAAGGCAACCTGATTGCGACCATCACTGCCAACATTGATAAGATTGCTCACTTCCATGCCGCCGATGTACCCGGTCGCCACGAGCCGGGGACCGGGGAGATAAATTGGACGAATGTGCTGGGCGCGATTGATGAGGCCGGCTATGAAGAATATGTGGGCTTAGAATACGCGCCAACCAAAGCCACAGCGGAGAGCCTCCGACATATCCGGGCAGTGGGCAACCAGTTATAGATCCAGCGACGGGGATAGAAGACTGACGGTAATGGGTTCCAAGCCCTGGTGTACCTTACCGATTGCTGCAGCCCACGAGAGTTTCGCCTTAAAAATATTATATTGGCACTAATTGGTGGAATCTTTAGTCGGTGCACTGTGTTTGGTTGACAAATCAGGAGAACAATGATAGAATGTGAAAGTAGGTGTAATAGTCTAACATTAGAGAGGAGAGCCAAGACGATGCGAAGAGTGTTTACTGGTGTGGTGGGAGCGCTTGTTGTCGGGGCACTTGTGATGGGGGCAGGATGTGGTAGTGGTGGGTCGGGACCGGCGGCGCTGGTAGGTGAGCCGGGGGTGGGGAGTCCGCAGGAGACGGGCAGCCTGCACGTCGCGGTCAGGTTCCCGCCGTGTAGCGGCGTCACTCCGCAGGGCCTGCCGGCAGCTGCCAGCAGCGTCAGGATTATTGTCATAGGTATAGGAGACCAAACTGTGGCTGATGTGTGCCTGCAGCGCCCGGCGGGCAATGGAGGCACCGTCTCCACGACCATCACTGATGTGCCAGCCGGTGATAACATAGTGACCGTCGCGGCCTATGCGAGTGCTGACTGCAGTGGTACGCCCGTCGCCTTCGCTTTGGAAACCGTCACAGTTGTTGCCGGTCAGACTAACACCGTCACTATTGTCACCCAGCCTACAGTGATTACCGGTACAGTGGACTCTTCTATTGTGCGGATAACTGTAGGAGAAACTGCTGACGTGCAGACTCAGTGGTTTGATATAGACGGCAATGAGGCAATGCCGGTTGGTGTGACATGGTCATCCAGTGACGAGACCGTGGCCACAGTGGCCCCCGATGTGGACGACTCCAGGCAGGCGACTATAACGGGTATCGGAGTCGGCAACTGCCTGCTAACGGCTACCAGTAGCCCGGACTCGCAGGTGCAACCGGCCCAGGGTCCATCCGCTGTGGAGGTGCAGCGGCAAGTTCTCATTGACGTGACCGTGTATGAGACTGGCGGTCTGGAAGTAATCGTTGAGTAGTCGGCCCTGGCACCGAGCCGAACCGCAGTGCAGCCCAGCCACTTGGGCACCGGTCGTTCCCCGGGGGCCCGTGCGGGGCTTCTTAGTACCTCAGTTGACGTCTGGTAGTTGGGCATAAGTGACCAGACGGTACCGTAACGGTAATCACTTGACGGCTTTGCAAAAAATTTACCTTCAGGCTCTTGACAGTAAGTCCTCTATATATTATTATACCATTATCAAACAGACTAAGAAGACAATTGCCCTTTTGCAGCGAAGGAATTTCCGTAGGGACATAGAATAAACGATTACGGATGCAGTATCTGGGGGGAATGCGAGTTTCAGCGCTCGGGGAGGAGACTAATGAGGTCCCTCAAGTTTCAGTTGGTGGTATTGCTGGTCGTCAGTTCGGTAGCTTTCGCCGATATGCAACCTGTAAGCACTCAGCTTCGCCAGGCGAGTCGGCTTACGGGTTGGGAGAGTGCCCTGGCGGCGGCGGAGACCATTCCTCTTGACCTTCAGCCCCCAGCAAACTACACTCTCGAGCCGGATTACGTAACGTCTGTCAAAAACCAGGGCACTTGCGGTTCGTGTTGGGCATTTGCCACTTATGGCTCTATGGAGAGCAACATATTGGTACAGGGTGGCTCCGAGGACAATCTGTCCGAGAACCACTTGATGAACAATCACGGCTTTGAGTATGGGCCGTGTGAGGGTGGACAAATCTGGATGAGCGCGGCTTATATGAGCCGCCTTTACGGCCCGGTCAGCGAAGCCGACGATCCCTACCCGTCCGGGTACGGGGGCGAAGGATCCCCTCCCGGAGGCTGGGAGCGGCAGTATTTCCTGCATGATATGCCCGTATATGATACAAGCACCGAGATCAAGAATGGGGTGATGAATGACGGTGCTCTTTACACGAGCATGTACTGGAACTGGGCGTACTACAACGACAGCGACGACACATACTATTACAGCGGAGGGGCTGGCACCAACCATGGCGTGGATATCGTCGGGTGGGACGACACTAAGGTGACAGACGGAGGCACGGGGGCCTGGCGCTGCAAAAATAGCTGGGGTGATCATCCCCAATTAGACGATGGTTATTTCTGGCTGTCGTATGACGATACAAAAGGGGGCCAGTACGGGGCCTCGTTCCAGGCACTATTGAACGATGACATCCTCGGCGCTTATCAGTATGACGAGTTCGGCTCTGTCTCGACGCTTAACTCGCACTATGCACTGAATTATTTCGAAACCCAGGGTTCGGGGCCCGTGGGCGCAGTGGGTTTTTATACCTACGCGGACGACGCCGACTATGTTGTGCGCATTTACGATACGTTCGCCTCAGCCCCCTCCGACTTGTTGGCCCAGGTCACCGGGACTATAGACTACCAGGGTTGGCACGTGGTGGACCTGGAGTCGGATCTGCACCTCCCCGACGAGGACTTCGCCGTCTATTTGTACCTTAATAACGCCGGCGATTACTACCAGGCATTTGAGTACACTGTGGCCGATTATTGCACCTCCACGTCCGAGGCCGGGCAAAGTTACTACAGTTTTGATGGCTCGACCTGGGGTGACCTTTACGCTTGGAACAACACGGCGAATTTCTCGATTAAAGCCTACATTACGCCCGAGCCGACGACTATGGCCCTGTTTGCCCTGGGTCTGGCTGGCCTGGGAGCCAAGTTGCGCAAACGTAGGACGGGGTGAACACATTAGGGCCGGCCTCGCTACGCTCGACACGGCCCCTCCGAACGACAATAAATGGCCCCGGTGAGATGCCGGGGCCATTTTTGTTTAACGCACCGGCTGGAAGCCGGTGCCACTGAACAAATGGAGTGCCACTGATAGTAAGTCGCGGCGGGGACGCCGCTCCTACAGATTGTCAGTATCTGCTGTAGGAGGGCCGTCCTCGGCCCGATTGTGGGGTGTCACAGGCATCCCTGCCTGTCCTACCCAATTCGCGAGACGGCCGGGCTATTGGTCGGAGGCGGCAGTATTGCGGAGGTGGGTGATTACGCTGGTAGTGGAGTGGCCCTCAATCTCTGGCAGCAACACAATCCGCGCGCCGCATTCCTCCAGAGCGGCCCGTTCCTCGGCGTTTAAGGTCTCCAGCGTATAGTCGCCACCCTTGACGTAGATATCGGGCTGGACCGCCTTGATCACCGGCGTGGCGCGTACTGTGTTGAAGATTACAATGTAGTCCACCGCCTCCAGGGCCGCCAGCACCAGGGCACGGTCGCTTTGACCAAAGATGGGCCGGGAGGGGCCTTTGAGTTGGCGGACTGATTCATCACTGTTCAGCGCAACCACGAGCACATCGCCCAAATCGCGAGCCTGCTGGAGATGCAGAATATGGCCGGGATGGATTATGTCAAAGCAGCCGTTGGTGAATACTACTTTGCGGCCGGCGTCTTGGAGTTGTTTTACTGCCGCGGATAGTTCGTCTAATGCCAATAGTTTGCGGGAGGAAAACATACCTACCTCCTGGGCCAGCAACAATGCGCCGACTGCCCAACCAGTGAACGGGTCGGCTACGATTCTGACCTGGTGGAGGCCGGGGCTATGACTATCCGCCGGTCGCGCCCTTGACCCTCGGAATAGGTTTCCACCTCGGGGTCGTCACGTAGTTCCATGTGAATGATACGCCGCTCGTAGCCTTTAAGGTCAGTAATGGTCTGGGGTTGGCTGGTCTGCTTAGCCTGGGTGGCATGGGACTGGGCCATACTGCGCAGTGTCTCGTCGCGGCGGCGCCGGTAGCCGTGGATATCCAGAATCACTCGGCAGCCATCAGTGATGCCGGCATTGGCCCCCATCGCCACGATCAGTTGTAGCGCATCCAGGGTAGTACCGTAGCGGCCTATTAGCAGTCCGCTGCCCTCATCGTCCTCTATCTCCAGTTCAACTTGGTCGCTGGCGATGTTGGTGATCTCGACCCGCTTGGGTATGCCCATAAGGGCAGTAATATCCTGAGTAATCTGCTGAGCCCGTTCGGCTATGGCGCGCCGCGGTTCAGCCGGCTGCTCGCTTACCGGCGCTGGCGAACTAATAGCAGTCGGGACGACCGTTTCCGCCTCAGGTTCAGGCTGTGCTTCGCCCTCGGTGACCACTGGCACGGTGGGCGGTGTTTCGGGTTCTTCTATCTCCTCGGCAGGTGGTCGTGGCGCGGGTTCAGGTTTAACATAAGTAGCACGAATACGGTATTCTCCGCCGCCCAGCACGCCTAATATCTTACGAGGTTCTGCCAGGATTTCTATTTCCAAGTCATCTTCATCTGCCCCGAGTTGAAACGCCGCTGCCTTGCTGGCTTCCTCCAGTGTTTTGGCTGAAATTTCCACAGAACGCATTGCTTTTCATTCTCCCCAGATACATTATCGGCGGCTCTGCTCAACGCCGCCGCTTGCGCTTATGAGTTTCCTCATCCTTGCGGGTTTTCTTGCCTTCTTGCTGAGCCTTTTTCTCTTCGTAACTCTGCGACTCGCCATCCGGCTCCGGATTTTCACGGCTGCCCACAATGCCGGCCAGCAGGCCCGAGCGTTGCTGCTCAGAGGTATTCGCGGCTTCAGGAGGAGGTGTTGTCTTCATATACCAGTATTGCAGAGCAAAGTACACCAGATTGGTGCCCAGCCAGTAAAGTATGAAGGCAGCGGGAAAGGATTGAAACAGAAAGAAAAACATCAGAGGCATCATCCAGGTCATCATCTGCTGCTGTTGGGCCTGCTGAGGATTCACTTGGGCGGTCGGGTTCATCTTCTGCGTCATTTTCTGGAAGGCCACCATGCTGATAGTGTAACCGATGAGCAGGTAGATATCTGGTTGGGCCAGATTCTCTACCCACAAAAAACTTGCGTCATCGAACCGAATGATATAGGCGCGGATGCCGCGGTATATCATAAGCAAAATGGGCATCTGGACTAACAACGGCAAGCAGCCGCCCAGCGGATTAACCTTGTTCGCCTTACACAATTCCCAGAACTTCTCCTGAAATTTCTGCTTGTCGTCTTTATATTTCGTTTGCAGTTTTTTGATCTGCGGCTGTAGTGACTGCATAGCCTGACTGGAGGCAAGTTGCTTTTTGGTCAGCGGGTAAATCAACACGCGGGTCAGCACGGCCAGCAGCAGCACCCCCAAGGCGGGATTGCCGCCACATATCCGGCTGAAGAAGTCCACCAACTTGTACCAAAAGCCGCCGCGTTGCAAACTATCCAGCGGCGGGGCAATAACCTGTCGTACCGGCTGCTGCTGCCAAGTCTCACCGCTGAGTACCCAGGTCTGATACTCCTGGCCGTCGGGCCGCTTTTTGGCGAAGGCATTCCAGGCCGCGTTGTATAGCCCCAGGGCCTGCTTGGAATCATCCAGTTGATGGTGGGCAATCTCGGCCGCGCGGCAGGCGGCAAAAGCCGCCAACCCATAGCCCTCCAGCGAACTGGCCTTCTGGCCCTGCTTGTACCCTTCGACAGCCTTCATATAGTTTTGGCCTACCTCATAGGCGCGGGCCAGCCGAATAGGGGTCAGACAGAGCGCCGGGCTCAGTTGGTGGGCGCGCACCAAAGGCAGGCGGTCATCGGCTATTTCTACGGTGCCGACGGTCCGGACGGGTAGCCCTTCGGGCCCGGCCTCGCCAAAACCATCCGGGAAAGTACCCCCGGCCAGGACTATGTAGCAGGTGCCGCCCTGGGTCTTGAAAGCGGCGCGGTCCTCATCAACCTTCTCATATATGCCCTCCACCGCAATGGACTTGCCTTTCAGGGATTCAACATTGGCTACCAGGTCAGCAATATTCACCAAAGGAGGTTTCTTGCTACCTGCCATACAGCCCTTCAAGCCGGCCAGGAACCCGCCCTCGGGAGCATTCTCTTCGGCATATTCTACCAGAGGCAGGAGAGCGGTAATCTGGTCGTCCAGGGCAGGCTGGTCAGGAATAACCAATTCCCACGGCAGGCCCGCCTGAGGAGGTAGAGGTTCTTCATCAGCGGCGACACTGGCAGTCAGGACCAGCACCAGGATAATCAAAATCAGACAGCGATATCTACCGGCAAAATTCATCTATCCATCAACTCACGTAGTAGGTTAGTTTCGGTTAGTAGTGTCTTCAGAGTAATGTGGTAGCGGGTCGTAGCCGCCCGGATTAAATGGATGGCAGCGCAACACGCGCCGCAAGCCCAGCCCCACCCCTCGCAGCAGGCCATAAGTCTGGAGCGCCTGAATCGTATATTGAGAGCATGAAGGGCGGAAGCGGCACATCGGCGGCAGCAGCCGCGAGACGGTCCCCTGATATAGCCTTATTAACGCAATTATTAGCCGAGCGGGCGCTGTATTCATAATTGTTCAGTTGGGGCGCTGCTGATCAGCCCAGCCTCGTGCAGGTGCTCCTCAACAACCGCCGCCAGTTGAGCATAGGTAGCGCTGGCTGCGGCCGGATGGACCACAAAGGCCACATCGGTCGGACGGGCAATATCGTCAAGTAACTTCCGCCATATTTCCCGCAGCCGCCGCCGTAGTTTATTGCGCACTACTGCTTTGCCGGTTTTGTGGCCCGTGATGAAAGCGGCCCGCGGTGGCCCAGGATCCTCCCGGACCAGCACTACCGTGGTCAACAGTTGGTGATTGTGGCGGCGGCCTTGGCGGAAGAGCCGCTGGAAGTCCCTGCGTCGCCTCAGGGTAATTACTTTACCCATCCATCAAATTTCCTGACCAGGTTCATTTAGCCAACTTATGGCGGCCGTTGCGCCGGCGATGAGTGATAATCCGGCGGCCGGCTTTAGTCTTCATCCGCGCCCGGAAGCCGTGCTTGCGCTTGCCGCGTCTTACTTTTGGTTGATAAGTGCGCTTCATAGTTAGGTTCCTTAAATTTTAGTATATCACAAATGCCCTGCCCCCGCAACCAGGCGGGGCAGTCGGCAACCTGCTCTGGCGCATAAAAGCGGCAGCGCTGAGCAAAGGTCAAGCGCGGAGAGATGCAGAAATTAGCACTGAGGGGGATCTGCCCAGGGCGAAAGGAGACGCCGGCGCGGGTAGGAGGGTCACGAGGCAGCGAGTGCGCCGGTCGTGATTTGACCAGGCTATTTGCAGGTGACAAGCACGGAGGTGAAGCTTTTGTGGTCATATAAAGACCAGCCGGAAAAGGGCTGGCGGGTGACATCGCTTGTACTGCTGGCCACCAGTGCGTTGCTGGCCGGCTGCATGTCGTGTGGTGGTGGCAACACCGTGCCGGCGGCTGAGTTGCCGCACTTCGGGGCACAGCGCGCCTTCACTGACCTGGAACGCCAGGTGGCCTTCGGTGCCCGTATGCCTGGTTCGCCAGGTCATCAGCAGCAACTAAGCTGGATGATATCCACTCTTCAGCCCCTCGCTGAGCAGGTCCGCCAGCAGCATTTTACGGCTAAGACGGGACTGGATGGCCCGTATGAGTTCACTAACCTGCTGGCAGTTTTCTCCGCGGCGGCACCTGGCCCGGTCACTCTTCTGGGTGCGCACTGGGATACCCGGCCGGTAGCGGATCAGGACCCGGACCCGACGCTGCGCAGTCAGCCGGTGCCCGGTGCTAATGATGGTGCCTCGGGCGTGGCGATCCTTCTGGAGTTGGCTCGCATCTTCCGCCAGACCCCGCCGCCACATCCGGTGTATCTGGCTTTCTTCGACGCTGAGGACTCGGGCAAATCAGGCTCCGGACTGCTCTACGGTGGGTACTGCCTGGGGTCGGTCTACATGGTCCAGAACTGGCCGGCAGATTTGGTTCGCCCGGAACGGGCCATAATCCTGGACCTGGTGGGCGGGGTGGCCAAGCCCAACCCGCGAGTGCCGGTGCGCACCGACCTGGGCGCTAATGACTACTTTGACCTGCGGGTAGAAGGTTATTCGGCTCAAGCTGCCCCGGAACTGGTAGATCAAATCTGGAGCATCGCGGAGAAGTTGGGACACGGAGCCTTCCAGCGCGCGCGGCAGACAGCGATAATTGACGATCATCTGCCCTTCATCGCCGCCGGCATACCGGCGGTGGACATCATTGACTTCGTGCCCCCCGTCTGGCACACGGTGGACGACACCCCCGAATACTGCTCGCCCCAGGCCCTGCGACAGGTAGGTGAGACCATGGTCGGACTGATATACGGGCGGGAGTAGCCCCTGACAGGAGGGGGCAGGTTAGCCGAGCAGGTGGGGCTGAACCAGCCCTGAAGATACTATTCAGGCTTGTATGGTTGGCCAGGCGGCTCGGCGTCAGGCAGGCTGACAGTCTCCCAAAAGGTTGTGCCGGTGAAGGGCTCACGGCGCAGGTCGGGAATGGCCAGTTGCGCCCCGCCCAGCTCCGCCGACTTGTTCGCGATGATCCCCGGCAGGGCGATTTCAATGCCGCGATAGACGTCTATGGGGGAAGGTTTATCGGCCAGCAAGGCCTCCGTGAAGTATTGGGCTACCTTTATGTCGCTGCCGCCATGACCGTCGGTGAGATCGTCAAGCGCGGCAGTCCCAATGTCAATCCTCTCCCAACCCTCCTTCTCCTCACGACCGCGGCCGAACCGACGACAGAACCCCTCGTAGCTGAACCACTCCGCACTGCCTTCGGTGCCGAACAGTCGGTAGCGGTGTTCGCTGGGCCGGCGAGTGTTGAGGGTGACCATAATCTGAATGAGCAGGCCCCGGGCGGTGTGGAACAGCGCGATCTGGCCGTCAGAACGTAACGGTGCTTCCGTGCACCGCCAGGGCGCGCTGCGACAGGTGACGGAGACCACCCGATCATCTAATACTTCCAGCAGCGGGCCGAGGTCATGAGTGAGATACTGGATAGGGGGTTGGTCAGCTCGCCAGACAGGTTTACAGTCAGTGCGGCCCGTGGCCCGGGCCTCGCTGGGCGTGACGCGGGAGCCGTCCGGCGCGTAAAGGGTGTGCGGCAGATAGTGCAGGTACTCGCCTTCGGCAATAGAAATCGGCCCGAAGCGGCCCTCTAAAATCCACTTGCGCCAGTAGCGTAGGAAGTCCAAGAAGCAGGAGTTCTCGCCCAGCATATAGGTCATGCCGGTACGCTCTACGGTGTCCCGCAGGCGAACCAACTCCTCTTGGGTATACGCACCCGGTATCTCGGAAAGCACGTGACAGCCCGCTTCCATCGCCTGGCAGGCGTGCTGAACCTGCAGTTTGGCATTACTGGCAATCACGACCGCGTCCGGCTGCATCTCCAGCAGGTCGTCAAATTCCGGCACCACCTTCCCGCCTACCGGCCCTAACAGCTCTTCGCCCCGCTGGCGCCGGGCCGCGAAGCGGTCGCAAGCCCCAATCACCTGGGCCTGCTCTACGCGCAGGAAGTTGTACACGTGCGCCCTGCCCCGACCCAATCCAAGTACCGCGACTCTGAGTTTGTCCATGCTGCATCTCCTCTTGCTGATTGCTAAGAAATCTGACCCGTCGCATTTCGCCAGGGGCCACGGCGTGACCTTCCACGTGAAGATATGCGGAAGGTTAAAGGAGTGGTGAAGGCGAAATGGAGTGTAAGGATAATAGTCAGGTGCATAGAAGGGAAGGGAGTGAGCGTAATGTCCAAGTGTTACGCAGGATGCATGTTGATATTCCTGTTTTGCCTCTGGACGGCTGGGCCGACTGTTGCTGAGGAGGTGACCGTCAGCGGGCAGGTCCTCGGCCCGGACGGGCAGCCGGCAACGGATAGTCAGGTCGTAGCCCTGTACGGGACACCTGACGCGAAGACGGAATTGGTGCCACTGACCGTGGAGGCGAACGGCACGTTCACCTGTACCGCCGAGACGTATGCCCAGACTTCCATCATCTTGGTCATAGCGCTCAAGGAGGGACTGGCCACCGATTGGGCGTGGCTGAAGGATGGTGAAAGGGCCACGCTAAGACTGGGAGCCGAAGCCGCGAGCTGCGCGGGGAGGGTAACCGATCCCGACGGTCAGCCGATCCCGGGCGCCACGGTGTGGGTTGCCCGCATTTGGCGCCCGGACACCAGCGAAGCGCGTCGGCGTTTCCTGGTGCTGCGTAACGAACTGGTGATTTCGGACACGACCGACGAAAACGGCCGCTTTCGAATCGCCGGATTGCCCACGGAGAGCGAGGTCCAACTCGCGGCTCTCGCTGACGGCAAAGCCAGACTTCAGATCCCGGAGCGCTGGTCACCTGATAAGCCGGCCCTGCCGGCAGGCAAGAAGGATGTCACGCTGGTTCTGCAGCCGGGCGCCAGCATCTCGGGACGTGCAGGTTACCAGGGCCGAGCGCTGGCTGGCATTTACATTCTGTCTATCAATCGGGTGTCTAATGCCTACTGTCCAGATGTGATTACGAAGGAAGATGGCAGCTACATACTCGACCACCTTAGCCCGGGGATCTACGACATAATGGCAGAGAGGCCACCCGAGGGCTTGACTGCCCCTGCGGCCGCGGGGGTCACAGTTAAAGCGGGGGATCACTTCACCGGCGCGGACTTTGAGTTCACGCCTGGTGGCGTGGTTACGGGCAAGATTCTGGAGGCCGGGACCGGCCGGCCCATCGCCGGGGCCAAGCTGGCCGCTTACGGACCAGCCCGCCCGCTGACTGGGAGCGTGTCCCAGCGTGCGGAGAGCGATGAGGCCGGTAACTACGAGTTCCGCCTGCCGCCCGGTAGGAGCAAGATCAACTGTTGGGGTACCGAGGGCTACCCACCAATGCTGATCCAGCCCAGAGAACAGTGGGTAGAGGTTGTCGAAGGCGAAACGATTAGCGGGGTAGATTTCGTTCTGCATGCGGCACCGAAGCTGCGTGGGCAAGTATTGTTGCCCGACGGCCAGTCGGCGGCGGGAGTGAATGTTGATGTGACCAACTACGGCCGCCTGCCGGACAATTTCCTCGAACCCCAGACCGATGCCGAGGGAAAGTTTGAGTTGGACACGCAGTCACATGCCCGCTATTACCCCCCTTGGATCGTCATGGCGCAAGATTTGGGCCGGGACCTCGTCGGCATTGCTTTCGTGGAGAGTGCAGACGAGCCTATCAACATTCGCCTCGCCCAGGCAGCCTATGTGACGGTGCCCGTCATTGACGCCGATGAGGAACCCATGGCGGATCTCGCTGTGTCCATAACCATTACGTACGGCGTCGGCCAGAGCCTTTTTCTCGACGAGACCCGCACTGACGAAGGAGGCCTTCTTCGTATCGGCCCTCTCCCACCTGGCAGACGACTCTTGCTGCGGGTCTTGGGTCAGCAGTCCTGGTTTATTGTCCGCGGCGGCTTCACCGCGACGCAGAACATTACTCTGACTCCCGGTGAAGTACGCGAATTGCTGCCCCTTCAGTTCGACCTGGCGGGCCGTAGCGTGCGGGGCTGGGTCGGTGACGGCCAGCAACGGGCCGTCCCGGGGGCCCTCATCTTTGCCGCTGGCGCCCATCACAGAGACCCCGTCTCCGCAGACGAGGCGGGCTATTTCGAATTGACTCGTCTAAAGTTGGCCGGGAAGGTGCAGGTCCTGGCGGCCCATCCCACTGAGCCGCTTTTCGCCGCCGTGGAAATCGATCCCGATTGGGGCTTCCGCGCCAATCTCATTTTGAAGCCATTGGGCAGCGCCACGGGTCGCGTCGTAGACCAGCAGGGCTCCCCAGTAAGGAACGCCCGTGTGTTGGTCTCCACGAGTGGGGCACGGGAGGGCCAGTTACTTCGGCGCTTGAAAGAGGAGGGCTTCCAATGGTGGATTGATACGGACGAGGCGGGCACTTGGCGCATCGAAGGCCTGATCGCGGGAGCTAGTTACCAAGTCCAGAGCCTCGTCTCTGGGCCAAGCGCGACATCTGCTCACACTCTCACCTTCTTCACTGCCGAATCGGGAACGGAGATTGATCTGGGTGAGACCGTGCTGAAGGAATAAGACAGGGGGAGGAGTATGCGGCGTGGGGAAGAAATGTAGGGATACTGTGGGATTGCTACTTAGATGAAGGAGGAATAAGCACATGGCGTTTGCTCCAGCGTTGGCTAAGTTTATTGACTTTCAGGACCCCGAGGCCTGTGCGCGGGTAAGGAAGATAACTCGCGAGGAAATCTGCGACCACCCCAACCCCGATTTTCAGATTCGCGTCATTGACGAGGCGACTGTGTTCTACGCGCAATTTGCCCTGGACATCGTGGACCGCATAACCAAGGCGGCCGAGGAAGGGCGCAAGTGCGTGTTGATACTGCCGGTGGGGCCGGTGCCCCAGTATGAAATCGCCGCCGGTATCATCAACCGCCTGCGCATTGACTGCAAGCACCTGATTACCTTCAACATGGACGAGTATGCCGATGAAAACGGGCAGACCGCGCCGGCGGACTGGGAAGGGTCGTTTGCCACAGCGATGTGGGAGAACTGCTTTGACCGAATTGACGAAGACCTGCGGCCCCGCGACGAAAACATTCACTTCCCCAACAGCGACAACATCAACGATTACTCGGCGATGATTGCCGAGACCGGCGGGGCCGACTGCTGCTATGGCGGCATAGGCTGGTGCGGGCATATCGCTTTCTGGGAATCGCATCTGGGCAATAACTACGATACCCTGGAGGAATACAAGCAGGCGACCGCGCAGATTGTAGAGTTGACCCCGATGACCATTATGCAGAATGCCCTGCACTCGTTCGGCGGCGATTGGTCGTGGGTGCCGCCCAAGGCCGCCACCATCGCGCCGGCGGACATCCTGGGCGCCAAGCACCGCAGTTTTTGGCTGGACGGGATGTGTGGGCCATACACGCATATGTGCTGGCAACGGTTTATCGCTCGGCTGGCGGCGCACGGGCCGGTGAATAAGTTCGTCCCCGGCTCCATACTCCAAGAGGCGCGTACCGACTACACTATGCTCGGCGGGGTGGCCGATAACGTGGAAATAGAAATGGCATGAGCCTGGGAACGGGGAACTGGAGACGGGGGACGGGAACGGCAGACAACGACAGATAACGGCGGACAACAACAGATAACGGCAGATAACGGCCGACGACGGTGGACAACGGCAGATGACAACAGACAAGGGCAGCGAGGCGGCACGCGGCCACGGTTGACCGCATTGTTACAAGCAATCGGCGCCGTCGGTAAGCCATTCCAAGGTGAAGCGGGCAAAGGTGATTTTTTCGTACGGGTGCTGTTCGCCCCGCTCATACAAGCAGCAGATCGTCATATCAGGAGCAATACACAGGTCGGAATACGCGGTCGGCCCACTGTAAAGTACCTTGCCGGCGGCCCAAGTGCCGCATTCATCGTAACTGAGGCGGATGGTTAGGCTTTGGCGCTCAGTACTGGCAGGATTGGCAAACAACACTCGGTTCTTATCGTGCCGCTGGGTGTCAGTAAAGCGAACGACACTACCCTGGCAGACCGGCTCTATAAGTGTCTCATCCCATTTAACTTCTGACCACGTCTCGCCCCCATCCTCGGTCCAGGCATAGGCGCGACATCTCTTCTCCGTGTGGCCCCGCATGTTCAGGTATACCCGGCCATCGGAAGTCTCCACCGCCTCGCATTCATCTGTCAGCTCGGCGAGTACTCCCCCGAGCTTCCAACTGAGACCGTGGTCGTCACTGTAGATTACATGCGAATGTTGATCGTCTCGCGAATCCCATATATCCTCTGGGCCGTGGTTACAAAGAATGAGCAAGCGGCCAGTGCTGAGCTGAATGCCGTGACCGGGACCGGTGGCATACCAGCCCCACGACGGCAGTTTGACATCCTCGGTTATCTCAACCGGCGTGGCCCAACTAACGCCATCGTCGGTACTATTGGTCACGAATACCCGGTCGTTGTTGCGGCAGAAAGGCAGCCAAATGGTGCCGGTATCCTGGTCAACTACTGGGCAGGGATTGCCGATGGTATTGTCGCCATCGTGCCAGATAAGTTGCATCTCCTGCCAGGTGGTCCCGTTGTCAAGGGAACGCTTCAGGACCAGGTCAATCTCACCGTCGTCGGCCGTGCTGTACTTTCGCCCTTCGCAGAAGGCCAGAATTGTGCCCCGCTTGGAGACAACGAGGGCCGGGATGCGGTAGGTATGGTAGCCGTCCTGGCCGGCTATGAATATGTCGGTTTGCCTTAGTTGCTTGTTGGTAGTGCCAGGCACAGTGACAACCTCCTCTTGGATTACCAGAAATGGGAGATAATATTGACGGTGACGACCCTAACTTCTCAGCTCGTCCCGGTTGTCCCAAATCTTCTGGAAGACCGCGAGAATCAGGTCCATATCTTCCTGCGGACCTAAAAAGGTAGCGTGGGGAAAACTGAGAGCCTCGTTCTTCCAAGCGTATTCGCAGTTGGGGCAGTCGTGTTTGCGGTATGGCGTCTGGCTCTCGGTGTACATGGGATTCAGATACATCGGGTCAATATGCCCGCCTGAGCCGATGGGCAGACCTTCCGCCTTAGCCGCTGCCAGGAATTGATCCCGGGTAATTCCCTCCCAGACTTCGGGCAGGAACTTGAAGGTCCAGTAATAAAATCCCCACTGAGTTAGCCGCTCGTCGCGCTCCATAGCCCGCACGCCGGGGATCTGCTGTAGCGCTTCGGATAGGTAAAGGGCGTTAGCATCACGGTGTTTGATCTGTTCGTCAAAGCGGGCAAACTGAGACAATAGCACCGCGCCCTGAAACTCGCTCATCCGCAGGTTGGTGCCGACCAGATGATGCTCATAGAAAGGATGGCCCTCCAGGCGGCCGTGGGTGCTGAGGCTGTGGATTTTGGCCGCTAACTCGCGACTGTTGGTGAGCACCATCCCACCTTCACCGGCTGTTAGGGTCTTGCCCGCCTGGAAACTAAACGTGCCCATATCAGCGACCGGAAACTTGTGGCCATCCCATATAGTCCCGTGGACGTGAGCACAATCCTCAATAACCAGAAGATCGTGCCTGTTGGCTACGCGGCAGATTGCCTCCATATCCGCTGGATAGCCGCCTAAGTGCACGGGAATGATGGCTCGCGTCCAGTCAGTAATGGCGCTTTCGGCGGACTCGGGGGAGAGCGTGTAGGTCTCGGGGTCAACATCAACAAACACCGGTATAGCGACTACATAGGAGACGGCCATAGCGGTAGCGATGAAACTGGGCGCGGGGACAATGACCTCATCGCCGGGCTGGATGCCGCCGGCGCGCAGGGCAATCTCAATGGCCGTGGTGCCATTAGTAACGGCGCACCCATACTCACTTCCCTGATACTGGGCAAAGGCAATCTCGAATTTGCCCACCTCTGAGTCGGCTTGCCGCTTGTGCCACACCGAGCACCATTTGCCGCTCTCCAACGCTCGGATTAACGCCTGGCGGTCGCTGTCGTCATAGATAGGCCAGGACTGACCAATAGTACTGCCTCCCAACAGCGGCTTGCCACCTTTGATGGCTAATTGTGCCATTTGTGATTTCCTCCTGAGTTAAGTCGCCGGCGCGATATATGCGGCGAGGTTGGAGAACCTCGCCTACGCGAGAAAGAGTCATTGCTAACCTGACCGCGGTCAGGGCAGGGATACTGCCCCTACGGGTTGTTGGGTATTTGCTCACCCTGCCGCCAGTCTAAGATGGCCCGGGCTACCGCGGCCACGGGCGCTACCCAGATACGGTCAGAATGGAGTTGCAGGTGGCGGCATAACTCCGCCAGATCGTACTTATTTATCGACAGGCCGCCTTCGTCTATGCCGTGAAAAGTGAAAATTCCCCACTTGCCCTCCGTCGCGCAGCGCTCGGCCAGACCCACTAATGTCGGCCCCCAGACTCGCTCAACGTGCCACGAGGAAAGAAAAGACAGGACGGCGGTAAGGGGATGATTAGCCAACTCCGACAGACCGGCGCGGCCAGCGATGTGGTACTTGGCGACAATGGGGACGTAACTTTGCCGCCCGGCGCCTTCGCCGATATGGGTGAAATAGCACGGGTAGGCAAAAGAGGTGTCCGCCTGCTGGGGCGCTAACTGACGAATGCGCTGTGCGGCCAGAGCGATGTCTTCTTCCATCTCCTGTAGAGTGCAGTCCTCCAGGCTGGGGATTTCAAGATTATCCCGCAGAACACGGGAACAGATGTGCCTGGTAGTGTGATTGCCCAGTTCATGACCGGCGGCGGCCACTTCCCGCCACGGCGCCAGGCGCTCTTCCCAGTCGGGTCCCGAAGGACACAGATAAAACGTCCCCCGCAAGTCGTGTTTATGCAGCATCGGAATCGCCCGCAGCAGTTGGGAGAGCAGGCCATCATCAAAAGTCAGGGAAAGCGCGCCGCGGCAGCCGTCAGGATAGGGGAGAGAAGAGTTATCGTGGGTCATTGGGCACCTTGATGGGCACAATTGGAGTAATGGTGGACGGGAAGGGATTCGAACCCTCGACTTCCTCCGTGCGAGGGAGGCGCTCTCCCTGCTGAGCTACCCGCCCACTGGGCGTCATTGTATGTCAACCCGCAATGAGTGTCAAGAGGGATTGGGGACTGGGGACTGGGGACAGGAACGGACAGGGAGGCAGGGATGCAGGGATGCAGGGAACGGCGTAACGGCCGGTGGACAGTGGGCAGTCGTCAGTGGACAGTGAACGGCACAACGGCAACTGGACTGGGGACTGGGAACTGGAACGGACAGGGCAGCAGGGGAGCAGGGGAGCAGGAGGCAGGGGGGCAGGGAAGCAGGGGCTGGGGTCCTGCCCCTGAACGACCTGCTGTGGGAGGGCCATCCCTGGCCCGATTGTGGTGGCCGAGGAACGGCTGTCGTTCGTACCCAGTCCCCAGGTATGATTGGCCAGGTGCCCTCACTCTGTTCCCCTCTCCCTGTGGGAGAGGGGCTGGGGGTGAGGCAGCCGTTCTGACCGCTCCGCTACACTTGCGCAACGGCGGGCGGAAGTTGTAAGCAACTTCCGCCCCTCCAGACGACAACGGCCCTGGCTACACGCTATCATCGGGGCAACCGTCTGCTCAGGGCCTGGATATGGCGGGCGCACTCTTCGCGGATCCGGTCATATTCCTCGGGTGCGATGTTGGGCGCCAAGGTGTGCCAGATTTTCTGCCTTGTCCCCGGCCGTCCGCTATGAAGTGGAATCCGCCCTCGCAGGTTGACCAGGAATTCGCGCGCGGCGGCCCTGCGGCTGGTCGGCCTCGCGCTCTCAGTGCGTTCCAGCAGTTTTTCCAGAGTATACAAGTAACGGTAGTCGGTGACGCCCTCACGTCGCCCTTCCCATGACAGCGACGCTGCCGGCCCTGAAGGTGTGCTGAAGACAAAGCCGAGACTATCCCAGCTCGCCGGGGGCGTGCCATCGGTGGGCGCGAAGGCGGTGTTCTGATACTCCCATATCCAGTTGCCCTTGAGGCCGCAGGCCCAGGTCCACAACCCCGCATAGAAGCGATTATTCTCAAAACTGTTATTGATGTAGCCCGAGCAGTCATAAGCCCATAGCTCCGCGCCCTGTTCCTGGGCAGCATCCAGGATCTCCTGCCAATCCTGGCCACCCACGTGCAGAATCCACACGTCATAGGCCTCGCCCTGCCTCCGCCAGTCCAACCCGCTGGTGACGGTGCGCAGTCCCTGGCGGCGGGCGGGTCCGTAGGTCCTTTCCATCTCTTCTACCAAGGCTCGGCCCATGAAACTGGGTTCGTCGTGGACATAGAACAGCGGCTCGGGATAGCCCTTCTTCTGACAGTGCCGCAGTACCATCAGCGCCGCCTCGGGCCCGGGCGGGCTGCCCATCCACATACCCTCAAAGAAGAACAGGAAGTTGCGATGAAATCCGGCGCGCATCATCCGCTCCATCGCGCTGTCGAACTGGGTGAAATCAAAATGCTGCTGGCCGTGTTCGTCCTCGTAGGCAAAGATGCGCCCGCCGCCTACGCCCAGGGAATTCATGCCATGCTGGCGCTGGTCAATATACAGGTCAAGAGGGTAGTCCACAGTCAGAGGGAATTGGAAGGGGCGGGGCCGGTTATCGCGGTACATGCCATACGTGACGTCAGGCTCCAGCAGCTCAAGGTCGCGCACCTCTACGATGAGGGGCAGGACGGTCCCGGGGTTATCAGTGAGCTTGTCTGAGTAAGCCACGAAGTCTTCGTCAGGGGCGGCGACCTGGATTTCGCCCCGATATTCGCCCGGTGGCATACCTGAAGGCGCATGGACGGTCAGCCAGACAGTTCCGCTGCCGCCCGCCGCCACATTCACGGCGACGAATCGCCCCTGCGGCTGTCGCTCAGTCGCATCGCCGGTGGGCATCAGGAATGTCGGCCGCATTTCGTACTGCTGGCTGTTGCGCGTCAGCTTCTGAGGCCGGCAAACCCGAAACTGCACGAAGGACTCGCCGCCGTCATGCCAGTGGGCCCGACCGGGAAGGAATATGCCGTGAGGGCCCTTTAGTTGAGGTGATCCTTCCAGCCCTATCAGCAGCGGACCTCCCAGGTTACGCAGAGCTCGAACGAACAGAACTTTGGACCCATACTCGCCAGGTGCTATTTGGATGTGCACCGCCCGGTTGAGTTCGGCCAGCCTCGGCTGATGGTTAGGATAGGTATCGGGCAGACAAGGGCGCACCGCCACGGCATAGCCCCGCTTGACTACCTCGGCGGGCCACCGAGGCTCGGGATTGACCCGGCCACCGATCTCCCCCGCGACCACGCTGTCATCTTCCACCAGGCGAAAGTCGTCGTACCACAGCCGGCGTTTGCCCGTCTCGGAGTGATACTTCCACAGGCGCAGCTTGATAGAATCTTGTTCCGGCCCGGTGCGGAAGGGCAGCTCGTGCAAGGTCCACTTGGTCACCCACGACCAGCCCAGTGATAAGCAGTTTAGGATCTCGTCAGTTTTGGCGTCCAGGATGTCAAACTTAACTGTCGACGAGCCATGGGACATCTTGAACCAGTAGGTCAGCCGGTAGCCGGTCTCGGGCTTAACCGCAATCGGCTCGCTCGCCACCTGCGCGTGCGGGCGCAGGCTGCTGATGACCGCCGTCACGTTGCCCAATTCAGCTTCCCCGGGCACCGACCCAAACCGTGAGTTCTGCCAGATGTGCTGGAGCATATACTCGTTAGTGAATTTGGCCATCCAATCCTCCTCAGGCTTCTTGGTCCAGATGACCCAGTCATTTACCGCCTTAATTTCATTGCCCTGCCGCATCTGGCTAAGCCGCGCGGCGACCTCCTCCACCTCCTGCCGCGTCTCCCGCGTAAAGTTGAAGGGCTGGCCCACCCAACCATCGGGGATACCGTCGCCATCGGTGTCAATCTCAAAGCCGCCGTTAGGCAGTAAGTTTTGGTCCTGCGCGGCGATGGGGCCCAGCGACGCAATGAATGTTAGCACAAGCAACGGGCACAGATGTGTCTGGTGCAGTGGGTAGCGAAACATTTCTGTCACCTCTGGAAAGTAATCTCACCGCTAACGAGAGTCATTTGTGCTGTCTTCTTCGGAGTCGGCCTCTTCCAGGTGGCGCTGGACGCGGTCCCAGGCGGTATCCTGGTCGCCTTCTTCCTCGCGCCGCTTCTGGGCCTGCCGGCGCCCGTACCAGCGCATCAGCCCGACGACCAGGATGAACCCGCCTCCGAAGATTGCCGCGAACACCAGCGCTACCTGTCGCTGCTGCTGCGCGATGGTATCAGGGGACTGGGCGGCGGCGGGCGCGGCCCAATACATGGCCGCTATCAGCACCGTGAGTGCAGTGATAGTGTCACCACAAAGCCTCCTAAGTGAAGCGGCAGTGGAGGGCGTAATCATGGCCTATCTCCCGGGCGAAGTGGCGTGTCGGGACAGAAATCGGCGAATGGACAGTGCTCACACGGCGGCTGGGACGGCGGCGAGGGCCTATGAGAGGCTCGGGTCAAGTGGGCTAACTGCGTCAGGGCCTCATTCAAGCGCTCGTCCTGCCCGGCCAGTAAATCATCAGTTACCGCCATTTCTCGCAGTTCATCCTCGGTGACGTGGACGATGAGCGGCGACAGTTCTCCCACCCCTGGCTCCGAGAGCAGAGCCTGCTGGTAGATGTACATCTGCAGAGCGTAACTGGCTAAATCAGAGTCGTCCAGATAGCGGTTGGTTTTGAAGTCTATAAACTGGTCCTGCTGGGGCAGCAGCAAATCCACCACGCCCATAATATCAATCACCAGCCCATCAACTTCGCGAATCAAATGGACCGGCCGCTCTACATCTTCACCAGCCGGGCGCAACTGGGGCCACGGGCTGGCGGCAAAGGCCGCGATGAGCGCCTCCAGCCGGTCGGTGGTCAGCGCATCGGCCTCGGTGAGTACCGATTGGGTCAAGTGCTGGCGGTAAGCCTCATCGGGAAGCGCGCCGGCTCGATAACACGCGGCCGCATAAGCGTGGAAAGCCGTGCCGACTGACAACCCGCTGGTATCCTCAGCCGGATCGGAAAAAGCCTGCCCGGGTCGCCATCGGACGGCTATCCACCAGCGCAGAGGGCAGGCCAGCAGTGTCTGTAGGGCAGTAAAACTGGTGGAGACCACCGCCGGCTGACGTGGCGGTTGGGCTTCAGACGGCAGGCGCTGGGGCAGCAGGGGAGCGATGTGGGAGTAGCCGGGCCCTGGTGTCTTCTGTTCAGCCAGAGTTAGGCCAGTTTCTTCGCTGCTGCCAGCCAAATCTTCAGCCCACGGAATGTCCTCACCCTTGCGCGGTCCGGCTACGAAGGTCACGCACAAGAAATGTTTGGCGCGGGTCAGCGCCACATACCACAGGCGCGCCTCCTCTTCAAGTTCGTCGCCGTGGCTGCCGAACAGCCGGTGGCAAATTTGCTTGGCCGGTTTCTCTCCATCTACTTTGAACTTGACCAGGCCCCAGGTTTCATCATACAGCAGCGGACGGCTCCGCGGCGACCAGGCCAGCACAAATAGGGCCCCAAAGCCCAGGCCCTTGGCGCCGTGGATAGTCATAACCTGCACGGCGTTGTGGACGGGGAGGTCGGCGGCGGGCAACTGCAATCCCTCCTGCTGCTGATATAGTTGCAAGGCCCGCACCAGGGCGCCGACGTCAGCGGGCCGGCCCTCAGCGCTCAGTTCCTCAATGATCGCGGCTAAGGTCGTTTTCACCGCGGGAGCAGCAACTTGTTCGGCGGGAGTTAGCCCCTCGGTAGGAATATGCTCTAATGTGCGCTCTAATACTTCGCGGGCTGGGCGCAGCAGGCTCTGTTGGCGCAGATCAGTTATTAGTTCAAGCAGATCGCTCAAGCACTCGGTAGGCAGTTCGGCGTGCTGCTGGGGAGAGAGGCCAGGACCTCCTTCCGCCACAAACCGTTGCAACGAGGCGATTATGGGTGGCCGGGAGCGTCTCAGAACATCCTCACTTTCCTGGTCAGGAAGAGTAACCAGCAGGAAAAGTTGGCGGTCATTCAGAGACACCGGCGGCCGGGTCAGCAAGCGGATCCAGGACTGGTCGTGGTATGGATTGTCAACTACCTGTAAGAACGCCAGCACGTCGCGGGCCAGCGGATGGTCGAAGAAGCCCACCCCGCCCTGAGCCTGGTAAGGAATCTGGCGGTCTTCAAAGGCTTTCTTGAGATGCCGGAATTCCCAGCGACGGCGCATTAGCACACAAATGTCGCCATAGTCGAAGTTCCCTTGCTCCTGGACGAATTGTTGAATCTTCTCCGCAATATAAGCCGCCTGGCGGCGCCGGGCATGACGCCCTGTTTCCCCTTCGCCCGGCACAAATGGTGCTACCCTTACCACCACGCCGGGCTCGGCGCTGACGCTCTCCAAGGGCGGATCTTTGGCGCGGGCCCGCTGGCCGGCCCGATTAGCGCAGACCGTCAGGTGCTGGTCTAACCGATAAGTCCCGGTCAGTGGTCGGCAAATGGGGCTGCCGGCTACCGTATCACCCGCGCCGAAGGGCAGGAGTCGGTCCAGATTCTCCGGGCGGGCGTTGCGCCAGGCGTAAATGGACTGCTTCTGGTCGCCTACTACCATTAGCCGGCTATAACTGCTGATATGCCTGCTCTGGCCATTGCGGCTTACGGTAAGTTCGGCGGGGTGGGCCAGCGCCTCGACCATCACCATCTGCGCCGGTGAGGTGTCCTGAAACTCGTCCACCAGGATATAATCAAATTGCTGGCGGTAGCGCGGGGCCAAAGCCAACACGGGGTCAGTCAACAGTTGAACTGCCATCATTATCTGGTCATCAAAGTCTATCATGTCAGCGCTGGCCAAGCGCTGTTGGTAGAGTCCATAGGCGGCATAAGCCACTTCAATGAGAGCTTGCTCTATCTGCTGTTCGCGCTCAAAATGGGCTGGGGCCTCAGAGCGCGGAGTCTTCTTAGTCAGGTCCTGGTAGTACAGTTTGCGCAGGTCGGCGGTGGGCCGGGCTTCCTCCACCGGAGCCTGGTTAATGGCGGGGTCCTTAAGGGCGGCCAGCAGGCGAGACTGCAACGTGGCGGGAATCTGGCGGTCATTTCCGAGTTCCCAGGCCTCCGGGGCTGATGGCATCGCCTCCCAGAAGCCCTCGGTAGCCTCCAGGGCCTGCTGGCGGAACTGCTCGGGCGTCAGCCCATAGCGCTTGGTCCGCTGAATCAAGAGTCGCAGCAGATCGCGCAAGTCCTGGGGATTGTCAAACCCCAACTGAGCCAGTCGCTGGGGCCGCAAGATATCAATCTGCGCGAAATCGCCGGCCAGCACGCCATCCAGGAGGCTCTCTAATTCTACAGTTTGCCGTATCTCGGTGAGCAACTGCGGATCAGGGGACAGGCCGGCCTGGTAACTGCACTCGCCAATCAGGCGCGCGGCGAAACTGTGAAAAGTGTGAATCCACAGGTCGCCGGTGACCTGTTGACCATTGCGCTGCAACAGACGCTTGATGCGCAGCCGCATCTCCGCGGCGGCATTGTCGGTAAATGTCAGGGTCAGTATCCGCTCTGGGCCGCCGACTTTGCCCGTGGTCACCAGCCACACAAAGCGGTGGGCCAGCACAAAAGTCTTGCCGGTCCCGGCGCCAGCCACTACCTTCAGAGGTATGTCCAAGCGCGGCTCCTCAACGATAGTGCGCTGCTGGTCGCTGGGCTCGCGTTCGTAATGCATTGGTGACTACCTCGGCGTTCAGCATGCGGCAACGGCGGCAAGGACAGGAAAGGCAGCAAAAACAGCAACGACAGCAAGGACAGCAACGGTAGCAAGGACAGCAACGGCAGCAAGGACAGGAAAGGCAGCAAAAACAGCAACGACAGCAAGGACAGCAACGAACGGCAGGCATAACGGCAAACCATCTTACAACAGCCACGCCATTGTTCCCGCCACTCCGTACCCAGTTCCTTGCCGTTCCCTGCCCACTGTCCCCTTACCGTTACGCCGTCCCCTGCTTCCCTGCCCCCCTGTGCGTTCCCGTCCTCAGTTCCCAGTCCCCCGCCGTTCACTGTCCACTGTCCCCTTACCGTTACGCCGTCCCCTGCTTCCCTGCCCCCCTGTGCGTTCCCGTCCTCAGTTCCCAGTCCCCCGCCGTTCACTGTCCACTGTCCCCTTGCCGTTATGCCGTTCCCTGCGTCCTGTTTCCAGTGTATTCGCGACAGGAATGTCGCTCCTACCAACATAATGGCAGGGCCCGCCGTTCCCCGCTCCCCTGCTTCCCTGCCTCCCTGCTCCCCTGCCTCCCTGTCCGTTCCTGAACCCTGTTTCCCGCCTTACTGCGGCTCGGCCTCGCTGCAAATGAGGATAAACGGGCAGGCATTCATATAAGGATTACAGCCCTCGGCGGGTGGATGGCCCTCAAAACCGCGCCGATTCTTTATGGCGCGGGCGATTTGCGCCAGATGCAGGGCGATTTGGCCGAGTTCGTCGCGACTGAACTGTTTGGCGTCCGGCTGGTTGCCGTCAACTAAGTCAATGCAAACCCGCCGGATACCCTGGCGGCTGGGCGGCTGAAAACTTTGCAGGCCCACCGCACTCACCTCGCCGGGCGTGCCTCTCGCCAACTCCCAGCCCAGCACGTAGATGGGCAGTTGATAGTTCTCCGTCGGCTTTTGGCCCTGGTCCTGGTCGGGCCGGTAGCAGAAACTGCGCCGGGCGGCGGCCGGACTGGGCACTGAGCCTGTCTTGTAGTCTATCACGGCGACGTTATCGCCAATCTGCACCACCTGATCAATACGGCCGGTGAACTGGTGCATCTGGCCCTGCTCATCCTCCAATTCAACGGCGAAGCGATACTCCTGAACTACCGAAGGCTCGGTAAAATAGGCCGAGTTAATGTAGGCCTCGAGCGAGTCTTGGCCCCGCTGCCGATAGACCTGGAAGGCGTACTGCGAGGAGAAGTCAGACTCGGCCTCCCGCATTACTGTCGCCAGCAGTGCCTTTGCCGCTTGTGGGGTACGCGCAGATGGGGAGAGAGTGTTCAATTTGGCGAGAAATCTGTGGATAGCAGAGCCGTAGGTGAAGGCATCACGCTCCTCGGCCTCTAACCTTAGCACGTGGGCAAAGAAGAACCGCCGCGGACACAGCAAGTAGTCATTGAGGCTGCTGGCGCTGGCTGTCCAGCGCTCGGCGACCTCGGCCAGAACGGGCTTGCGGCTGGGCTGCGGCTCAGGTATTGATGTCTCCACTGGCAGCGAGGCGGGTTCCGCCTCGGGCAGCCGGCCAGCGCAGACAGTGATGGGGCAGTCTTTATGGTCGGTGCGTCCTCCGACGATCTCAGGAACCAGGCCAGCCAATACGCACTCAAAATCGGCCTGCTGTTGCTCGGCTGCCGACGCCAAAGTGAAATCAGGTGGCAAGGCCGAGGCCAGAAATGGGGCCGGAGCGATGTCACTACCCTCCTCCTCCCGGTGACAGGCCAGCACCAGACGCTGACTGGCGCGGGTTAGGCAGGTGTAGAACAAGCGCACTTCTTCGGCATAAGTCTCTCCAAGGACCTCACCGAAGCCGGCAAAAGTCAGCGCCGCCGTGGGGATATCCAGATGGGCCAAGGTGCGCTGACGCAGCGCCGCCACCGTCTCCGGGGGCGCCAGGCGCGATATTACTGGGGGTGCTGGGAAAGTCCCCTCATTAACTCCTATCACATAGACGGTCTGGAACCCGCGCCCGCGGGCTGCGTGAGCCGTCAGCACCGCTACCCCTTCGGCTGGTGTTGATGGGCCTTGCGCCATCTCTACTATTGCCGGCGACTTGGCGGAAGGCATCTTGGGTATCTTGTAGGGTTTTGAGCAGGTGGGCCAGACCGGCCAGGGTCTGGTCTGCTTCGCGGTCGCCCAGAGCCGGTAGGAGACCTGTTGTGCTGATTATTCCGCCGATGGCCGCCACCGGCGACTCATTTAGGGCTTCAGTCACTGCCTCTTGCCACTGCTGGAGAGACGCTGTGGCCGCCTCGAGTCGCTGCTCGGGCAGCATAAGACGGCGCTGGTCGGTACAATGGTGGCAATGGTGGCATATTCGGGCCAGTGCCATCGCCTCAGTAGTGTCACTGCTGGTCAGCGCCGCCAGCCGAGCCGCAGCCCGGTTGGCCGCCGCCAACTTTTGCTGCCGCAAGGCCGTCTCATAGCGCTCCCGGTTGCGCAGGTATGCCAGCACATCAATAATATCTGTCAATATACTAACTGCCGACCAGTGGCCAACCATCTGCTCGTACCCGGCCGCCGGTATGCCGCGCAGGACGAAGTGCTGGGCCGCGGCCTGCGCCTGACTGTGGCGGCGAGCGATAACCGCGAACTGCTCAGGGGCCGCGTCGGGCTGCTGTAGATTCTCTATCAGGTCATCGCCAATCCCGACCAATTCTTCAGCCAGACTGCGGTATACTCGGACTTCAGTGGCTCCGGGTTGCCCAGACTGGCCCGCCGGAGCGGTGGGCAAGTGCTGGTCCCGGGCAAAACGCTGGGCCACAGCCGCCACCTGCACTGAGAGCCGGCCATCGCCACCTAAAGTCTGCTGCGCCAGTTTGTGCTGCGGCAGCAGCATCTCCAGCAGCGCTGCTGCATCTTCCACTGCCCCCCGGAAGCGGTAAATGGCCTGGGCTGGCTCATAAGCCGCCACCAGTCGCGCCTGAGGCCCGCAGATAGCCGCCAGCAGTTCAATCTGCAGCAGGGTCGCATCCTGGAGGTCATCGGCCACCACCAGGTCATAGCACTGCTGCCAGCGGGCCGCGAGCCGCTCATCTTCCAGGGCTACCAGGGCCAGCCAAATTATGCCGCGAATGTCGTAGACTCCAGCGTCCTGGAGCCGCTGCTGGTAGTGCTGGTATATCTCGGCTACATCCTCTAAAGCCTCGGCGGAGGGCAGGCCAGGTATTATCTGCTCGCGAAAAACTACCGGGTGAATCTTGCAGCGCTTCAGTTCGGCGATAAAGTCGGCCACATCATCCCGGAATCGGCTACTGCGCCGCAGCCGCTCGTTGCGGTAGTAGCGAGCCCCGCCGGCGGTCTCTCGGATGGTCTGGCCAATCAATAGCCGCTCAGCGAGCGGATGAATGATGCCTCGTCCCCAATGACTATGGCTTTCCTGAAGAATCTGCTCGGCAATCTTCTCATACGTATAAATAGGGGGAATGAGGTCGCCGCCGGCCGCCAGACTTTCCTGAGCCAGATGCTCGTGCAGACATTGTTGAGCCGCGTGGTCCAGAGTCAGGGCCAGCACGCGTACCGGGGCAAGGCCCTCGGTCAGGATTGCCTCGCGGACGGTCTGTACCAGGTAAGCGGTCTTGCCCGCCCCCGGCCCACCGCGGATGAGTTGGATAGGTGATGGTGAAGGCATTTATGCTCAGAAATTCATAAACGGCTTTTGCGGAAAACCCGCTTTTTGAAAAAGGCCGGTTTTCCGCACCTTTCCGGCAAAAACTTTAGAATTCAGTAAATAACACAGTGTTATTCGTTACGCAATTCGAACAGTTTGCGTCGAGTATGTCTTGTGACCAGTCCTGAGGCTATTGGAGGGACTTGTATTTTGGTCCACAAATAACCCCAATTATCTAACTGTGGCGCATTAGTGCCCGATAGGTGGAGCACAGCGCCGACCGAAGATATCGAGCACTTCCGTTCCTCCGACATCGGTTTTGTCAGTGGTATAGTAAAAGACTGAGGTCGCTCTAAGTTTAGAAAGATTTCGCCACATATTGCAAAAATCCTGCCCAAAGTGTAATTGTAATTATAGAAGGGGCACAACAGACTACTTGGTGATGGCAATGAGCGATGGCGACAGTGCGCAGTTGGACTGGCTGGACAAAACTCAGGTATATGCCGTCCTGTCGGTGACTGATGACCTGCAAGAGGCTTCTGATACTCTCCAGGAGTTGGGTGTGGAGATCTCGCCGCGGCGGCTATGGTATTACCAGAAGAATGGCAATGGCCGCCTGCAGCGGATGCAGCAGTCAGGGAAGGCCAAGCGATTTCTGGGTAAGGAAGGCCGCCATCTGGAGCGGATCAACCGGATGGACAGATTTACCCAGTGGCTGGAGGAGCAGATTATGACCCTGGGTGACCCTGATAAACTGGACAAAGAACGCGCCGCAGTGATTCACCGGTACCGCGAGATTCTGGAACTGTTGTGTGCAGTTGATGGGCCGCAGGCTGAGAATACTCAGCCGGAGGGCACCGCCAGAGAAATGGAGGCCGACCGCCAGGTCCAGGAGGGTCTGAGCCTGCTGGAGTTAATCGCGAATGGACAACCACCAGACCAAATTTTTGATGACCTTGTATCAGACGCCGCCCGCCGCGTGGCAGCCGCATCGGGAACGACTTTCGGGCTGCCTCAGTCACCTCAGCCCCCACTGGCGCACTCAACTTGAGCACTATGAGCAACCGCCGGCGCCTATCGCCGAGTTTGTCACCAGCCCCCTGTATCTGGGCCTGGCCGGCCAGGTCTATCCCGAGGTACTACGCACCGTAACCGAGATATTCGAAAATCACTACACCGAGGCTGTCCTGTGCTGGGGCATCGGAGGCGGTAAGAGTTTTCTCTCGTCGCTGGTTATGACCTATATGGTGCATCGGACCCTGTGCCTGCGCGACCCGCAGGGCTACTGCGGCCTGGCCCCGGGCACGACCATCGCCTTTATGAACATGGCTCCGACCGCCCTTCAGGCCCAGCGCATCGTATTCAATGAGATCCGCAACCGCGTCCAGCATTCACCGTGGTTCCAAAGCGAGTTTGCCAACGTCCAGGTGCTGCGCAGCGAGTTGCGCTTCCCCAAGGATATTGTGGTGGTGCCGGGGTGCTCTGCCGAGACTTTCCCGCTCGGCTACAATTTACTCGGTGCAGTGGTTGATGAGGCCGCCTGGTTCATTGAGGTCACTGATGGGCATCGCGACTACGCCGAGGAAATCTATCACGCCCTGCAAAGACGAATCCGCAGCCGGTTTTTGGACCGCGGGTTGCTAATTCTCATCTCATCACCACGCCATACCGAAGATTTTATGGAGCGCAAACTCCGCGAGGCGCAAACCAATCCGCGCATCTATGCCTCGCGCCAGGCCGTCTGGGAAGTCAAACCGCCGGGCACGTACTGCGGCGAGACCTTTCAGTATCAGGACCTGGAAGTGCCTGTTGAATACCAGCAGGAATTCAAACGCAATCCCCAGCGGGCCTTGCGCGATTTGGCCGCCCGGCCTACCGAAGCCCTGGAAGCGTTCTTCACTGACCCTGAGGCCATTGAAGCCGCCTGCAACCCCGATATGCGCTGCCCGCTGGATGAGATGGGTCGCTGGCACAAGTGGTTCAAGGCGACCGACCAACTGCCGCGATATGTCCATATAGACTTAGGTATCAAGCATGATGCCTGCGGTATCGCTATGGCCTACTGCCGACCCAGCGCGGCGAATCCCGACGAGCCGGAGGTGGTAGTAGAATTGGCGTGGCGTCTCCAGGCTCCTGAAGGCGGTGAGGTGGACCTGTCTCAGGTGCGGCAACTCGCGTTGGACCTACGCCGGCGTGGCTTCAATATCGCTCAGGTCAGTTACGACGGCTTCCAGAGTGTGGATAGCCGCCAAATTCTGCAGCGTCAGGGTTTCCGGACTAAACTGGTCTCGGTAGACCGGGATATGTCGGCCTACCAGACGCTCAAAGAACTGATAAACTGCGGTCGGCTGCGAATGTACCGGTATGAGCCGCTGCTGAAGGAACTGCGCAGCCTGGAGATAGTCCGGGGCCGCAAGGTAGACCATCCACCCCACGGCTCCAAGGATGTCGCCGATGCCGTCGCCGGGGCCGTCTCCGAAGCCCTCCGCGCCTGGGGCGGCGGGACAATAACAGGGCATGTGGTGTGAGTATTGCAGGCCGGCTATTGTGAACTGAGGTGCTTCCCTATACGTCTTTAGAAATGATTGGAATAGCCGATACATCATGCAAGAGTCCCGTCATAATTGTTTGAATTCGCTGTGTAGTATGGTATAATTGACATAGTACCTGACAAATCGTCAAATGACTTGACAAAAGGTTCGAAAAAGAGTAGCATAGAATATGCAAAATTTGAATTAACTCCCCATCATTGCTTCGCGCAACGGTGGGTAAATTAACTCCCTGCCATTGCCTTGTGCAACGGTGGGTAAGCGTAGCATCAAGGGGTTGGTTTCACCAACCCCTTGATGCTGTTTAGAGGCTGTGAAAGATGGAACGGGTAATGGTATTTATCGATGGTAGTAATCTTTACCACAGCCTCAAGAATGCTTTAGGCCATGCCCACATAGACCTCTCTATGTTTGTGGAATTGTTATGCAGCGGAAGAGAGCTCATAACTGCCTATTATTATAATGCTCCGGTCCGCAAACAGGACGGCGCTGAGAGGTACCAGAGGCAGCAACGGTTTTTCCAGCGTATTCGTTCTCTCCCCTATTTTAAGCTGAGGTTGGGAAGGCTGGAGCCACGCCAGCAGACACTCGTAGAAAAGGGTGTTGATGTCAAGATAGCCGTAGACATACTGGTTCACGCGTTCCGCGATACCTATGACACAGCAATCCTAGTGACAGTGGACGGTGACTTCGCCGCAGTTGCTGACCAAGTCTCAGAGATGGGCAAACATGTAGAGAATGCCTACTTCCGGGAAGGCCGTTCGCGGGAATTGGAAAATGTCTGCCATAAGTTTGTCGAACTTACACAGGAACAGTTAATGAGTTGCCTGATGCCTGCAGCTGAGTAGCTCTGTGCGTACCCAGATGTGGCCTAAGGCAGAAAGCCGGCGAGGAATCGCCGGCTTTTTTGTTGCCGGGATGTTAGCGCGGCGGGGCCCGCCGCTCCCACAATGGAGGGCATAGCCCAATCCCGTAGGAGGGCCATCCCTGGCCCGATTCAGTCGGGGCTGGGAGCCCCTCCTACAGTAGTATATGACAAAGGAGAACTATATATGTCTGAGGCGCTGATGAAGGCTTATGTAGTCGGGGAAGAGGCGCGGCCCGGCCAGAGCCAGCAACTTCCCGAATCGCCCTGGTATCAGGAGTATGTCAATGGCGAGGTCGTCGAGCCGCCCTACGACCTGGACGCTCTGGCTGCCCTCTACGAGACCAATGCCACGCACAAAGCCTGCGTGGATGCCAAGGTGGTCAATACGGTAGGGCTGGGCTACCGGCTCGTGCCGGCGGCGGGCCAGGATCAGAAGGCAAACCCTGATAATTCGGCCCTGCTGGAGCATCTGTTCGCCCACTGCAATCCGGAGATGACCTTCACCGAAGTTATGCGCACGAGTTGGACCGATGTGGAGTGTCTGGGCAACGGTTACATTGAGGTGACCCGCACCAGTCTCGGCCAGATTGACGGCTTCTACCATGTGCCGGCCACGACCGTCCGCGTCAAGCCTGACGGCTCGGGATTTGTGCAGTTGCGCAATGGTCACAAGCGTCACTTCCGACCTCTGGGCGCCCCGGCCGCCCTAAACCCGAACACCGAGGGGCCTCAGAACGAAATCATTGACTTCAAAAAGTACACGCCCCAGTCTGGCTTCTATGGGATTCCTGATATAGTAGCGGCTCTCACCGCCGCCGCTGGTGATAAGGCGGCCCGCGAATACAATATTGACTTTTTTGAACATAATGCGGTACCGCGCATGGCGATAATCGTAGAGGGCGGCCAGTTATCTGACGATCTGCTGCGCCAGATTCAGCAGTATATGGAGACCGAGATTAAGGGCCAGGGACACAAGACTCTGGTGCTGGATGTGCCGGGCAGCGAGGTGAACGTGCGCATTGAGCCGCTGACGGTGGGCGTTGCTGATGATGCGGCTTTTCTGAACTATCGGCGGGCTAACCGCGATGAGATACTAATGGTCCACCGCGTCCCGCCCAGTAAGATTACCGTTGTGGAAAACGCCAATCTCGCCAACTCGCAGGATCAGGACAAGACTTTCCGCGAGCAGGTTGTCCGGCCTGAGCAGCGGCGTATTGAGTACCGCATCAATCGGATGATACGCGAGCAAATGGGCATTGGCGACTGGGAGTTTCGCTTCCGCGAGGCCGATCTGGGTGAGGAGCGTGAGCAGGCCGAGATTGCCCGCATTTACTCCGATATTGGAGCGTGGACCATTGATGAGATAAGAAGTAGCCAGGGCCTACAGCCGTTGGAGCAGTCGCCGCCGAGCGGTGCGGAGGAATAGTGGATGCGCCACAGGCATATGAAGGTCTTGCTGGTCGGGCAGTTGGGAATGGGTGGGGCCGAGCGGCAAATACAATGTACGGCCCGCGAGTTGCGCAACCTGGGCGTGGAAATTGAACTGACAGCAGCACAGAATCCTGATTGTCGGGGCTATGATTTGGTCCATGTGTTCAATGCCCCCGCCCCGCAGTTAACCCGGCAGCGCATTGTGGCGGCCCAGCGCCACGGCAAGCCTGCGGTCCTGTCCACAATATACTGGAACGCTTATGAACTGTATATGGAGTGGGCCCGGCGGGGTTGGCGGACGACCAAGGAACAGCAGTTACACTGGCATCAGCGCAAACAGGCTCTGAAGCCAGTGTACGCCAGCGCCGATATGTGGCTGCCTAACTCCTATGCCGAATATGGAATGTTGGTGGCGGATTCTGAAGTCAGCAAGCCCTACCGGGTCATTCCTAATGCGGTGGAAACAGAATTGGCTGAATTG